>DUVQ01000070.1 GCA_012840965.1 Oligoflexales bacterium
CTTAATCCTTGGGTCTAACTGGTGGCGTTTTCAGGTATCAATTTCTGCGTTTAATCGACAAGGTCAGTTCGAAAGTTGCCACTAGCTGCTCTGGATCCTGGGATGGGACTACAGCTGTAACAGGCACCGTCATTTCATGGCGATCCCCAGTTGCAATGGCTTCTTGGACCAATGCACCAATTTGGTCACCCACAGTGCACCGAAAATCCACATCACCAGTTGCTCGGCGCAGGAACGTTGCCTTGAAATCTTTGAAAACCAAGTCGATTTTTCTGCCGGATCGCCAGATTGCGTCCATGGCCATAAAAGCGCCGGCAGTGTCCGCACCTGCGGCCAAGACCCCAAAGTACATGCTGCCAAGATGGTTTTTAGTGCGCCAATTCAAGGGAATTCGCACAATCACCGATTGCTCGTTAACGCTCATGATTTTCGGCCCAACAAAGGCCAGCATGGGGATCTTTGTGATGCCAAAAGTGCGCAAAAACAGGTTTGCCTGGGAAACAGCTGACAGCTTACCCAGTACGGCATTTGCGGGATTAAGCATAAGAACTCCAATTAACCAAGACCTAGGGATTCCAAAAACTCAGGATGGGGGGCTGGGATGATTTCGCTGCCAAGAAGCTTGCCCCCTTGGTCAATGGCGTTGGTTGCAGCCAAAACAGAAGCCTGCACGTCGTAAAGCTCGCCAGCAAAGGCGTACCAGCATTTACCACCGATGCCCGCCGACAGGTGAATCACCAGCAGCTGGACTTCTGAAGCCTTTAAAGCAGCATCACAAGAACGAATCCCAGCACATGTAGTGGCACACTCAACTATACCAAGCGAGTCGTCGCTTTTTACATTGGTAAGTCCAAAGACGCCTGCCTCAAGTTGGCTGTGGGCAAATGGCAGAAAGAAGCGATCAATCAGCTGATCCCCTGCTATTCGCTCGGCTTCTAAAAGAGACTCCTCGACTTCCGCAACTGTTCCATCAATCAGGATCAAAAACTTTCCAGGTGAAACTGGATTTGCCAAAACAATCCTTGACGCCGCTTTCTTTACCAAGGCGTCAAGACATACAAGGCCTCTTGGAATACCAGATACTTCAAGACCCGCAAATGCCTCAGGCTGAATGGTCAAATCCGGTGCCTTGAACATGGGGGTCTTTAACGGCAAAACAATCCTCAAACGCTAATCAGACAATCCTGAAATAGTCTTTCAGCACACACCTTCGTTCACGGGTGAAGTGAACGGCTGTAGTCAATCCCTCGCCAGTTGGGCTGGCTATCGTGAAAGATGTGTACCCTTCACCTTCAAAGCCAAGGCCAGCAGTCGACGGGGCGTTTTTCACAAAAATCGACGTGTTAGCCACGCTGGCATAGCGATGCAAGTTTTCCACGTTCAACGAATGCATGACCGCTGTATGGCGGAAACCATGCTCAACTCGCAATCCAGCGGCAATCCCCTCTTCAACATTTTTCACTCTGACAAGGGGAAGCACAGGCAGCAACTGCTCGATCTGAACCAATGGGTGTGATTCCGGCGCCTCAAAAAATGCCAGACGCAGGTCAGGGGGGACATCAATCCCAATTTCTCGAAGAATCACCCCAGCATTTTTGCCGACATATCGCTTGTTGGGGTGGTCGCCATCAACCAGCAACTGTGTCAGTTTTCCAACGTGGGCGTCTCGCACCAAATAGGCCCCAGCCCGAATCAGCTCTTGTTTCAAGCGATCCGCAATCGCCTCAACGGCCAGGATCTCCTTTTCTACGATGCAAATAAGGTTGTTATCGAAAGACGCCCCAGCCACGATATCCTTGGCGGCCTTTTCCAAATGAGCCGTCTCATCAACCAACACCGGAGGATTGCCTGGACCAGCAGCAATACACTTTTTGCCAGTCGCCATCGCAGCTCGCACAACACCAGGCCCGCCAGTTACCACAACCAGCGCAGTCCCAGGATGCCTCATCAGCTTGTCAGCGCTTTCAATCGTCGGCACTGCAACGCTGGAAATCAGGTTGTCAGGAGCTCCAGCGTCAACCATAGCCTGATTCAGCAACCGAATCGTGTGGTTAATGACCCCCTTTGCAGATGGATGCCCGTTTATAACAACCGCGTTTCCAGCGGCAATCATTCCGATGCCGTTGTTAATTGGGGTCTCAGTGGCATTTGTAGTTGGGGTAATCGAACAAATAACCCCGTAAGGAGCCCGCTCTGTCAGTGTCAGACCGTGGTCGCCTGTATAAGCCTGCGGACGCAGGATTTCCGTGCCAGGCGTCTTGGTGGCGGCTAAAATATTCTTTTTGACCTTGTCCTCGACTCTCCCCATGCCAGTTTCCGCAACTGTCATCTGGGACAATTCCTGGGCTCGTTCAATGCTGACCTTTCGCATGGCGGCGACGGCACGATCCCTAATTTCTAGGGGCAGAGCCATCAACTGCTGCTGCGCCTTTTGGGCGGCTGCAACGGCCTGATCAACATCATTGAAAATCCCGCGCCTGCCGACCTCGCTGGTAACGACGCTTGGCGCCCCTATAGGGGAGCCTTGCAATCGCGCCAATACCTGATCAACTATCGCGGCAACTTTAGTTTCGTCTAACGCCATTAAAGTTCCTCTGTGGACACATCGGTCACGGCTTGACGTATGTAGTGTCGGTTCCAACCTGGACCATATCGACGATAGCCATTATCACAGCATCAACAGGTCGGTCCTTGGTCACTGTCGTCTGGCGCGCCGATGAACCACTGGCGTAAAGCACTACTTCACCCACGCCAGCTCCCATCGCGTCTGCGCAAACGACCATCTTCCCGGTCTGCTCCATCTTCTGGTCAAGCTCCTTGACCATCAAAAACCGCAAACCCGTCAGATCCTCTTCCTTACGTGTAGAGACTACGGTCCCCACCACCAGGCCCATCAGCATAAAGGCCTCCTTGGGTGCTATTTATATGCAGGACTACTAAGGTCCTACTTGCTCTGCCGTCCCAGTGGCAGCGCTTCGTCAATATTAGCGTGCGGACGTGGGATGACATGGACAGAGACTAGCTCGCCCACGCGCTCGGCCTGACGCGCACCAGCTTCGGTGGCCGCCTTAACAGCCGCAACATCGCCACGGACCACTGCGGTCACATAACCGCCGCCGATCTTTTCATATCCAATCAGCTCAACCTTGGCAGCTTTGACCATTGCGTCAGCCGCCTCAACCATCGCCACGAACCCCTTCGTTTCAATCATGCCTAACGCGTCAGCCATCTATTCCTCCATAAAACTTGGCCTACCGGCAACCTAAACGCCGGAAAGGGAATTCAACGCATCCAAAGCTGCCTCGGCAGCAGAATCAATCTCTGATTCTGTGCCAGAAAGCCACAGACGTCCAAAAGCGCCATAAGGCTGAATCTGGACCAGTGAAATATCAGCAGCCTTCTCGGCTTCGTTGGCAGCAAAAGCAACGTAGCCGGCTGGCTCTGTTTCCAAAATAAACAAAGATTGCCCAGGCAGGATCATCATGCCTTGGCTGTTCCTGTTAATAATCTGAGCCTGATAGGGCTCAATCGATCTGATAATCTGATTACTGAAGATTGTCGGCTTCATGCGCTTGTCTTCATTCAGTTCCATCGCCTTCAAAATTGCGGCGCCGGCTCGTTGGACATCGCCCTTGTCAAAGGCGTGAATTTCCAACAGTCCGTAGGCTCGTTCCACCACCTGTATAGCAGGGGTAACGTTAGTGGCCTTAAGCGCAACATCGGTAATGCGGTTAATAGCCATCGCAGGTGAAACTTCCACAAAAAGACTGGCCTGCTCAGGCAGTGGCAAAAAACCTCTCGAAGTCTTTCCAATGAACGCAGCCAGCTGGGGCTGCAAACTATCTAAAAACACAAAGGTTCTAAGGGTCATCATCAGTGCCGCCTCCCAAAAGTCCAGCCTGCAGAGTTCAGGCGCCGGTAAATTATCACATTGAGCACAAATAAGTCGATACCTAAAATCACTACACGTGCATACCAAATCACCCCTGACCCTGTCCCCGTCCCCGCCCCCTGCCCAATACCCACATTTGAAACGTTTGTGACAATTCGAACGATACTTTAGAGCATTTGTATCTATTTCCATTTATAATGTACTTTGCAGAAGCTCGGAGGTGTCCGATGTTAAACAATCTTCGCCGCAGCTGGCTTTTGATTCCGCTGCTAGCCCTAGCGTGTGGCGGAAGCGGTTTCGTTCCTGTCGACATCGTCTACAGCAACGATCAAGGTATCCCCGATACGCAAGACGATGGAGCTGCTCCTGAAGACTCGCGTCCTACACCTGATATAAATCGTGACAGAATTCCGACCTCAAAATGGCTTGAAATCATCTTGCTTCACGATACCACCGTCTACCAGGATCTTTTCGCCGGTGGAACCTTCAGAATTAACGCCAAGGTCATTGACTACGACTTAAAGGCCCCAGGTATCGGCATCATGGTGCGCTTTGAAATCGCAGAAGTAACCGATTTTGAAGGCAACCCCGTTGATCTTGGTGATGGCACTTTAAGCGACTACGAAGTTTCAACCGACGGTAACGGTTTGGTACAGGCCTTTTTCAGGAGCAACAACCAGACTGGGTTGATCTATCGCGTCGTGTTGTCACTGCCTTATGAGGAAGCTGAAGAAAAAGACATCCTGATTCGTGTTATGGACACCCCCTGCGGATGTGCAAATGTAAGCCTTTCTTATGACGGCGCCCTTGATACCTCGTCGTTGCATGATTTCCAAGTCTCTGTTTTGCCTGCGGATTTTGCCTGTGACCGACTTTATCCAGAGCGCCCACTCCCAGATGCAGTGTTCCAGGAACGCGTAATATCAAGCCTTTATGGTCAGCAGTCATTTGAATGTCTGCCATCAGACATGTACATGACCGTTTTCGCCAAGGCCAAAGGGCCTCGCATAATGGTGGATGGCAAGCCTGTTGAGTGTTATGTCGCCAGCGGCTGCAACGATGGGGTCTTTTTACAGCCAAACGTGTGCAAAGACATCACGCTCAAGATTTACCAGGCTAACTTAAATCCTGCAGGTCGTTATGACACCATCGACCACTTTGATTTCACCAACTTAGTGCAACAGTGTGCTGGTGGTGATACGACCATCATGACATGCGTCACGACTGGAACCAGTGGGGATCTTGGCAAAACCATCTGCTGTGTCTTGGCTGAAATGATCAAGCTTTTCAAGACTCCCGGCTTGACCATCATCGAGTCGATTGCCGATCTGGCCAAGATCTGGCTGGGCAGCATCATAGTGGACACGCTGTTCAACTTGTTCAAAGACGCTGTGGCCAACGTCATCACAAACTGGCTGCTTAACAACTCTCCATCGTGGGTCAAGGACTTTTTCACGATTGGAGGCGACATGATGGGGGCCATCACAAACCTTGAAATGTTGTCGGACCTGGTTTTAGCCAAGCTGAACAACGACTTTTCAGTCCAAGGAACTCACTATTGGACTGGCGTTGCCCTGTATTGGAAGTTTGGCTGCAAGCCAGGTACCCCAGAATACGAACAGTGCGGTCGCCACGAACTGAACATGAAGAACATTGGTGACCCGAATTTCCCATTGGACATTCTCGAAGGGAAATTTACCGCCCTGATTTCCAACTGGAATCAGTTCATCATCAACCAACATGCCATCAAGTTGAACTACGGCAAGTTGGTGCTTTATGTCATCAACGAGCTTATTGTCGCATCCATCACCGGTGGACAGGCCCACAGCCTTAAAGAGGCCATGCACTTGTGGATTAACTGCAGATCGATTGCTAGAGGGATCCTTGGTAAAATTACCTCCTGGTTTGGCGGTTCCAGGCAACAAATTGAGGATGTATGCATCGGAGCTATTGACTTCCTCTTCGGATTTGTTGACGTTTTCCTTGGGGCGCTTACCCTTGATACAGAGCTGTCCTTATCTGGAACCGGAGTTTTGGTCGACGAAACGTGCGATCTAGCTGTGGACCGAATCATCAATGGAACCTATGTTGGATACGTGCAGGGGAACATGTCCCAAGCGTCAGTGACCGGAAAATTTACTGCTGTTAAACAGAAAAAGTAAGCTCAAATCTGTGCTTTGTTTATAACGGGGTATCAATGGGTTTTGTTAGGTTTCGTTGGTCGTTTTTTCCAGTAGTTGTATCACTTGTTGTCGCGATAACCTTCACAGCTTGCTCCTTTTCTACTCAGCTAATGCCACTGACTGGGGAAGACGATGCAAGTGCTCAGTTATCTGGCCCAAGGATTGAGTGGCTGGAGAAAACTGGTGCCACCATGGCGGCTCACCGTCTTCATGCGGCGGTTCGTTCTGGGGAAGTAGGGGCTGTATTTGATTTGCTAGGTCCCTCTTCTAGGGCTATTGTAAATGCAGCGGCAGGTAAAGCCGGTAAAACGGCCGCGGAGCTGCTAAAAACTGGGGAAGTACAGGGGTTAAGCCTTCGAGGGGCTTCCAACCCTTTGCAATTATTGGCGTCTGACGCCTTGTTTTCGGCTCGTGAAGCTTCTGACTTTAACCCCAGTGCCCGAAAAGTGAAGTTGATCTTGCGGGTAGGCGAACAGCCGGAATTTGAAGCAATGGCGTTATTTGCCGATGATAGTTGGCGTATCGAGTTGGTTGAGCAAATGCCAACCGAGTCTGGTACTGGGGGATAAAGATTATGCTGGTAGCACAGTTTCAGGAAAGCCGGCGTCTGATGGGGCGCCTTGACGCTGGGCAGGATTTGGTTGCTGCATTTACCACAATCTGCATGGACAACGGCATTAAATCTGGGTGGATAAAGGCTGTTGCGCTAGTTCGTAACGTGGAAATCCAAAATGTGTTCCCAGAAGATGACAATTTTTCCAAGTCAGACATAGTTTCTGCACCTGTCTTTTTTCCTACTTTGACAGGTAACATCTCTATCTTTGATGAGCTTCAAGATATCCGTTTGTACGGAACAGGTACGAATGCTGATGGCTCGTACACAGGCATTATTTCTGGCGGGGAGGTCATCTTTTGTGAGTTCTGGATCGAGACTGGGGATGATATTGTTTTGGTGCGTGAAACAGAAGGCGACGACTTCCAACAGTGGGTTCAGCTCCAGACCATTGCTGATGTACGGCCAAAGCCGGTCATGAGTGTCCCTCCTGGGGGCTCGATGGTAAGGCCCACTGTCCAATCAACTCGAATGGTTATGGATGAGGATGAGACCTCGGAGCTAAACATAATGGACATGGCTGTAGGTGACTACGTTGACCACCCACGCTTTGGGCTTTGCAGGGTCATCAATGTCCTAGTTGATGAAAAAGTCACCATCAGGCTTCCAACTGGTAAGAACGTTGACCTGCATCTTGGAATGATGAGAGTGCAAAATCCTAAACAAGCTGATGGTTATAAAGTCTTTCAGCTAGAGATTAAAAAACGCTCATAAATTCCACTTTTTCCATTCATGTAGCTTTAAATAATCACTTTTTCTTGGCGTAATTTTCGATATTTACCTGCTTCACCCTAGACAATGCCAAAGCACCATCGGGTACGTCTTCGGTAACGGTTGTTCCAGCACCAACATAGGAATTCTTGCCAACTTTTACAGGTGCAACAAGCTGGGTGTCCGAGCCTATAAATGCCCCGCTTTCAATCACAGTTATGTTTTTGTTTATGCCATCATAATTGCAGGTGATGGTACCAGCACCAATGTTAACTTTTTCACCAACTTGCGCATCACCAATGTAGCTTAAGTGGTTGACCTTTGACCCTTCGCCAAGATTGCTTTTTTTCATTTCTACAAAGTTTCCAACATGACCATGGTTGCCGACTACAGACTGTGGTCGCAAATGGGCAAAAGGACCGATGATTGCAAAATCTTTGATCTCAGAGTCAGTAATTACGCAGTAAGGCTTGATTGTTACCCCATCCCCAATGCGAGCATTTGTCAGTACGGACCCTCTGGAAATTAAGCAGTTGGAGCCTATAACTGTCCCTGCTTTGATGGAAACTCCAGGCTCGATCTCGGAATTGCTTCCAACTAGGCATCCAGTTTCGATGTAAACAGTTTCTGGCAGGTGAATGGTCACGCCCAAGTTCATTATCATCGCGGCGTTACTTCTTAGAATCTGCGCCTCCACTTCGGAAAGTTCAGCGCGATTATTAATCTGACCGGCCTCACTAGCATCGCCAAGCACGTAGGCACCAACTTTTTCACCTTTGCTGGTTCGCATTTTTACGATGTCAGTAAAGTAAAACTCGGCAGCTTGGTTAGAGGTACCAACCTTGGCAAGATCTGCATACAAAGAGGCTGTTTCAGCCATGTAAAGCCCAACGTTCACCTCGTTGATGGCCAATTGCTCTTGGGTAGCATCACGTTTTTCAACTATTTGCTGTACTTCGCCATCTGGACTTCGCTCTATTCGTCCAAATCCTCCAGGATCCGCCACCCTAGAAGTCACCAAAGCAAAGGTAGTCCCTGTCTGGTCATACACCTCGCCAAGCGCCTTGATTGTGTTGGCCGAAATCAGGGGCAGGTCCCCATTCATCAGCAGTGCCTTCTTAAACGGCGCGGCGTTTTCTGCAGCACAAAGCGTTGCATGTGCCGTTCCAAGCTGCTGTTCCTGCATTGCAAAATCAATTTGCGCAGTTGGAAAGTACTTTGTGACCTCTGCTTTGACCAGTTCAGCTTGATGTCCAACAACTACTGTCACATGGCTAACACCCGCCTCAAGTGCAGCTTTAATCGGATAGCACACAAGAGGTAACCCCGCTACCCTAAATAATCCTTTAGGTAAGCTGGATTTCATCCTGGTCCCTAGACCTGCCGCCAAAATTATTGCAATAGTGTCCTTCAAGGGCTTCCCTCCTGCCTGATGCTTTTTCACCAAGCGACTTTAGGAGGATGTGATTTTAGTACGTTTAGGGCAAAATGGCTCGTGTGCATGCTCGGAGTAAAAGATGCTGATAGGAACATGGAATGTGAACTCTGTTAGAGCTAGGGAGGCTAGACTGCTTGCTTGGCTTGAAAGAAATCAGCCAGATGTGCTGTGTTTACAGGAGCTTAAAGGTCTTGAGGAGGCTTTTCCAACAGAGGCTGTAAACGCCCTTGGTTATCATGCGGCTGTTTTTGGTCAACGCACATACAATGGGGTGGCAATATTATCTAAAACGCCGCTTAAGAATGTCACCATGGGTATGCGGGATGGAGTCGATGATCCGCAAGCCAGAGTGATTACAGCTGATACTGCGGGAATCAAGGTCGTTTGTGTGTACGTTCCCAATGGCTCTGACGTCGAGTCTGATAAATACACTTATAAGATCCAGTGGTTAAATCGCTTGATTCGTTGGCTTCCAACCGTTGCAAGCCCTGAAGATTCATTGGTGATGTGTGGCGATTTCAATATCATCCCGTTTGACCGTGATGCCTGGTCAGCCGATGTTTTTCGAGGAACTGGTCTTTTAAACGATGAAGTCAGGCGATTGCTTTCTGAAATACTGGATTTTGGCCTAGAAGATGTCTTTGTGAAGCTTAATCCTGAAGGTACACAATACACTTGGTGGGATTACCGGGCGCTTGGCTTTCAAACAAACTCTGGTTTGCGAATTGATCTGATTTTGGCGTCGAAATCAGTGGCTGCTCGCTGTACCGAGACATGGGTTGATCGCGAAGAAAGAAAAGGGCAAAAACCATCAGACCACGCCCCAGTTCTTGTGAGGTTGCATTAAAGATGGGCTCAAAACGCTTGCTTATAGTGTTGATTTGCTGCCTAGTTGTAGCTTTATTAATGGGCTTTTTAATTCTTAGGAGTGAAAAAATGAGTGCTAACACACCAGTTTTGGCCGAGGGTTCCTTGGCGCCAGACTTTACCTTGAACTCCACTGAAGGAGAGATAACTCTTTCAAAACTCAAGGGAAAAACAGTTGTTTTATATTTTTATCCCAAGGCGGATACCCCTGGTTGTACCAAGGAAGCCTGCGCTTTTCGCGATTTAAAAGGCGAGATGACTGATTTAGGAGCTGTAATTTTGGGTGTCAGCAAGGACAAAATGCCTGCCATTGAAAAATTTCTGGACAAATACAGCTTGAATTTCCCACTTCTTTCAGACCCTGATCTCAAGGTGCACCAAGCTTATGGAGCGTGGGCCCCGAAAACAATGTTTGGAAAAACAGCGTTTGGCGTGATACGAACCACCTATGTCATTGATGCAGAAGGCGTAATTCGCAAGGTGTGGCGTAGGGTCAAAGTGAATGGACATGACGCCCAGGTGCTTGAGGTTGTAAAAAAGCTGGCTAAATAAGGACAAATTGCCTGCTTTTCAAATTGCTGGCTTTTTAAATGATTTTAGCTACTTAACTTCCTGGAACTTGGACCAAGGAGCGTTGCACACGGGGCACCTTTCTAGGTCATCGCCTTCATGTGTGTAGCCGCAAACCAAGCAAGTGTGATACTTGGCCTCTTCGATGTCTTTGCCAGCCTGAACCGCCTCAATAGCTGCTGTATACAGCTCAATGTGAATCTTTTCAGCCTCAAACGCCCCCCTAAAGGCGTGCTGAGCTGAGATCTCCTGATCCACTTCCGCCTGGGCCAGCATCTGAGGATACATCTCTTCAACTTCGTAAGTCTCGCCGGCTAAGGCGTCTTGCAGGTTCTGATTAGTATCTCGAACCATTCCCAGCGCACGCCAATGGCGCAGTGCATGCACCCTTTCAGCGTCAGCCGCTGCTCGAAACAGCTTTGCGACATTTGGAAAGCCGTCCAACTCTGCTTTAGCGGCATATGCCAGATACTTTTGACTCGCCTGGCTTTCACCAGAAAAAGCCACCTTCAAATTTTCTGTGGTCTTGCTCATGAGGACTCCTTTGTTCACGAAAAAGCCATATCGGGAAATAGCCCAGACGCGATTCAATGTCAAACTAGAATTGCCAAGTTTTAAATGAGTGTGCTTAAGTATAACCCAATTATTGCGCCTTCTTAGCTGAATTTGTTCGCTTTTTAGAAGATTTCAAGACCAAGTCGTCCTTAATTATTCGGGCAATAATATCGGCCGCCTGGTCCAATGATTTTCTGCCTGGGTAAGCAGCCATGACAACTATCCAACGCACCTTTGAGTGAGGTTGATAGACATATATGTTGTCACTAAGCCAATCTTGTGAAAATCCTGCTTTTCTAAAGAGCTGATAGCTGCCTTTTGATGGTTGGCCTCGTTGTGACTTGGGTATCAAATGTCTTTCCAAAGCAAGCCACACTCCATCATTGGCATCTCTGACACGGTTAAGACGCTGACGGAAAAAAGCAAGCATCGGGCTTTGATTTGGGCCAGTCCCCAGTTTCAATCGATGCCTTTGAGGTAGTTGCTCATGTAACATCAGATGACACATCATTTTTCCAAGGTCAGATAGGCTGGTACATGCTGCACTTTGACACTTTACCTTTGCCTTTCCAGTGGATTCTGGCAGCACATTCTTTTTCGCACTGTACCTGCCAGATTTTGGCTGTTGCAAAGTAATTCTTGGAGATGTCCTTAAAATTTTAGAATTACCCTCTGCCTCCCATTGGGACTGAGCATATGCTCGCAAAATCGCGGAATCTCGCATTCCAGCCCGCCTCAGAGTGCCCCTGGGACCGTTCAGATAATCAAAACCTGCAAGCTGCACCATTCGATTGTGGGCGATGTTGTCGGATTTATGCAGGTCTTCTTCCAGTAATTTTTGCAGTGAAATCTTTTTGTCACCGCGAGGGTAATGAAACGTGACGGTAGTTTTTGGCCCATAACCAAGCTCATTAAGACGCTCTAGGGCAGACACGGCTGCATACAATTTGATGGTTGACGCAGGATTCCAGCCATCCACCCTGGTTGCGCTGGTTCCATAAGCATATAAATTCATTTTCGAAATCAAATTGGCCTTTCTATCTAGTTCCACCCTGACCAAAAGCGCTCTAAATCGAGCTGGTGGCTTAAACCCCATTTCCTTCATCAACTGGGGCAACCGAGTTGTGTTTATGCTTCGATCACTCCAATTACAGAAATTTCGCTGACTTGGTTGCCTGCCATAAGAAATTCCGGGCGTCCAAGTTAAAAGCACAACTAATGATAAAAAACCGACAACAATGATGCGTTGAATGTGATTGAGTAGGCGAGGTTTATTAACATCTAAAGTCATTAATTCTACCGTGTTGTTGTGGTTAAAAATCTAAAGATTCCCGTACCTTAGACTGCAGTGATGAAAAAGTAAAAGGCTTTGGTAAAAACACATCAGCCCATTCAATTGCATCTATCTCACCATAACCACTAGTTAAAATAATCGGAAGATGAGGCCTTTTAGAGCGAATTGTGTTCATGACCTCAGCCCCTGACATTGATGGCATAGACAGGTCCACTACTACCAAAACAGGCTCCGGAACTAGGTGCTCCAAAAGCTTCAAACCGGCCGCACCACTATCAGCTTCTTGAACTTCAAATCCCATTGCAGCAAGCA
>DUVQ01000071.1 GCA_012840965.1 Oligoflexales bacterium
GGCCGGCTTCGGCAGTGGCGCTGTCTTGAACGCTCTTGGCCGCCATGGCCTTACCCCTGGCCGCTGTCACCAACTCCAAGGTAGTTTGCTCATGCTGCAGATACGCCTTTACAGTAGACACCATGTTGGGAATCAAGTCATGTCGTCGCTTCAACTGTACATCAATCTGGTGCCAAGCATTTTTGACCTGCTGGCGCATTGCAACCAACCTGTTGTGGATGAAAACAACCCAAACAAGAATCGCGGCAACCAGACAAGCGAGTATTACAAAGTAGACCATCTGTTACCCCACAAGCAACAAGCAGGACTTCGCTAGTATATCGCAAGTTTGGGGCTGTAATCGCAAACCTTCGTGACTAATAATCATCTAATTAAACCTTAAGTTAGATTGTGAAATTGAGGCTTTGGCTTGACCTTGGTGCAACACAAACGCACAATTCCCAATGGGTTTTGGAGGTATTTGATGGCTTTGACATCTTGCAGTGAATTCATTCCTAAATGGATTGCCTGGGAGACTACCCAACGTTGCAACTTGAATTGTCAGCATTGTCGTTGTGCGTCTGACCTGAACGCCCCGTTTGGTGAGTGGACGACTGAGCGGGCTTCGAAAATGATCGATGAAATTGCAGATTGGGTAAAGCCCGTGCTGGTGCTATCTGGTGGCGAACCTTTGATGCGAGATGACATCTTTGAACTTGCAGCTCATGGCACCGCCCGTGGACTGAGGATGTGCATGGCCACTAACGGTTTGCTGGTTACTGACGACGTCTGCCATCAGATGAAGGAATCTGGCATTAGAATGGTGTCACTGTCACTTGATGGGCCTGATGCAGATGTGCACGATAGTTTCAGGCGTGTTAGCGGCGCTTTTGATGCCACCCTTAACGCTGCGAAACTGTTTAAAAAGCATGACATTTCGTTTTTATTTAACAGCTCGTTTGCAAAGCATAATCAGCACACCATTGGCGACACTTTTAGGCTTGCAAAATCGTTAAACGCCACCGCCTGGTATATGTTTATGATTGTCCCTACTGGCCGTGGCGCTGATTTGATGAAGGATCTGATAAGCCAGCCAGATTATGACGCGATTTTGGAGTGGCACTATGAGCAAGAAAAACGCGAATCCGAAATCCTGATGCGGCCTACCTGCGCTCCACACTATTATCGATTGGTCCCACAGCTTGGGATTAGGGATGGTTCCAGGTTTAAACGCCGCGACCTGACCTTTTCAACTGGCGCTGGAAAGGGCTGCGTGGCTGGACAGACAATCTGCTTGCTCGATGCCTTGGGCAACGTAAGACCATGCTCATACATGGAGCAGTCAGCCGGCAACGTTTTTGAGCGTTCTTTTAAGGATATCTGGGAAAATTCAGAATTGATGCTTTCAATGCGCGATTTTGAATCCTACAAAGGGCGCTGTGGAGTGTGCGAGTTTCGCAACGTCTGTGGCGGCTGTCGAGCCAGGGCATATGCAATTACTGGCGACCTTTTCGCTGAAGAACCTTTTTGCAATTACATCCCAGGAAGCTTCAAATCACCTTGTTAACCACTTGGATTGACGAACTGTTACGGCGGCCAACGGATAGATCCACTGTAAGGTTAGTAGCGAAAAAACTCCGTATAAAATCGCGTAGATGGCGTCCAATGAACGCTCGGTCTTCAAAAACACAAGGGCTGGGAACAGGCTGAATAACATAGCAACAGCGATGGATTTCAGCAAAACCAGCGGGTTGACAGCAATAACCACAAATCCTAGTAGAATCAACCAGATGCGCAATGGAATCTGGACAAATCGCAAGGCAGCATCCAGCACCGCAAGCCATCTCTTGGGGTGGCCAAGCAAAAGATGGCAAAAACCCATGTAGCGCAGGCTTTCGCGCACGTTGCTCCTGGCCCACCTTAAGTACATTAAAGACAGCTTTTTGTAAGTGTTTGGCACGTGGGTCAAGGCAACAGCGCTTGATTGATACTTGGTGGCAAGCCCCTTTGACAGGATCAAATTACTTAAGGCGTGGTCATCTCCATTTGTACACTGCTTGCCCAGAAACTGTTGGTAGCGCCAATCTTTTAGGCCGTCTTGGATGGCAGACATCCGATATGCAGTAAAAGCGCCTGGACATACAAAAACGCTGGAGAGTTTCGATTGATACGCCCTAGTGTAGTTGAAACCATAGCGGTATCTAACCGCCAGCATCCTTGTGAGCGCGTTGTCGTGGCGATTTCGCACCTCGATCCGGCCTGCAACGGCCCCGACAGCTAAATTGCCCACCAAAGGCGCTAGGATGGCCCTTATAGACCCAGGTGGCAATTCAGTATCCGAATCCACAGTAATGACAAAAGGCGTCTTGACACGCAAGAAACCGGCATATAGGGCCGCTCTTTTACCCTGGTTTCGGCCAAGGCTCATGACGGTGACCCTTGGATTCCCTTTGACCGCTGCTTGGATGTGTTTCAAGGTATCGTCAGTCGAGCCATCATCAACAATGATAACCCTTAATAGATGCTCAGGATAATCAGATGCCAGAACCGTCTGAATGGAACTAGAAACTCTGGCCCCTTCGTTGTAGGCGGGAATTACAACCGTTACTTCGGGTAAATCGTCGCCTGTCAATTGGGGGATCGGGCGATAGATCAGCCATAAAATAAACCGCCAAGGAGCAAATGCTGTAATGGCAACGATTAAAACAGGCCATGCGACCAAGGCTTTCCAGGAGCCAAGCATCTGTTTTGCAATGAAGGCCTTTGATTCACCAAATCCTAGCCCCCAAACGAGATACCAGGTCACAGCCATTGCAATAATGATAAGGCCTGGAATTATAAGCGTTGGCAGCTTTTTAAAGGTTTGATGACCCACTAAGGACCTCCAAGGGGGGAAACGCAAACGGGCATTTGACGAATCCCAACCGATTATATTCATAAACGAGCTGGTTGTTGAGGTGGAGGGGGGACGGGGCCAGGGACGGGGCCAGGGACGGGGACTGGGACAGAGACTGGAGGCGGAGGCAGGGACGGAGCCAGGGGCAGGGACGGGGACAGGATTAGAGACAGGAGGCAGGGGATTCGGATTTTTGGTGGATTGAGCCTGTGTTAATGACCGGCTGGTAATTTGGAATTCTTGGTTCAGGGCAAGGTAGTACTAGGGGTTGGGTGCGCAGACACCGTTGTCGCAGAAGCCACTTATGCAGTCGCGAGCCCCGTTACGACAGTAGGCGCCATCTTCGCACTTCTTACAATCGCCACCACCGCAGTCAACGTCGGTTTCGTTACCGTTTGGCTCCTCGTCCCAACAGTGGATGATGAGCGTTGTGCTGGGCAAGAAGCCATAGTTAATACCGTGTTTGTTGTGGTAGACACGATGACCGATAACAGAAGGCTGACCGAACGTGGTTATCACTTCACCCTGGACAGCAACCGGATCATGAAGTTCCACCAGGTCCCTGCTTGCAGTTGATGGCGTCGTCACGAGGGCCGAAGCAACCCTAGCTCCCTCGCAAAGCAGACCTGGCTCACAACAGAAGTACATCTGGCAGAGACCACCGATGCAGTCGCTATCCTCATCACAAGGCTCGTCGTTCGGTAGGTCAGGCAGACATATGCTGTTGCTCAGGTTATCCGGGTCAGGATCGCAGTGAGCACCATCATCACACAGGTTATCGAGTTCAACTTCACCATCCAGACAACTGGTCAAGCACTCGCCTCCATACTGTTCCACCTCGCCATTACAGTACGCAGGAAGGAAATAGCCACAATCATCAGATGGATTGCTCGGGTCTTCGATACAGGCTGAGTCGTCGTCAACATATTCGGACCCACAATAGAAGTCGTCCTGGTCACAGACGGCGTCGATTCTGCGTCCTTGGCAAGTCGTCCAGTCTTCGCAAACAGCAGCTGCCCAGAACTCGCTTGGAGGAGTCATAGTCGGGCAGTCGTTTGCCTGGTTACAGCAGATTCCAGCCTCACAGCAGAAGCCATTGACGCAGCGTCCATTTGGAGCGTTAGTGCTCAGCTTGTTTTCACAGTCGCTGTTTTCGTCACATGGGTAACCGTTTGGAACGTTAGCCATGCAGACTCGCTTACCAAGCTCATCAGGATCACAGTCATCATCAGCAACCGCAGCTGCATCACATGGATCGCATCTGGCAATATCGTCGCACTTGGTGTCGTCATCTTGACCGTCGGTTTCACAGTTATCCAAACACACTGGCCGTGTACCAACCCACTCACCACCACCTATCTCAGTCGTTGGGCAGGTGCCAGTTGGAGATGGGCCACAGAATGTTGGGATGTAGAGACCGCAGTTATCGCTGAGAGCACCGTCACAGGCGCAGTCGTCGCGAACAAGCTCGTTGCCACATCGATTGTCAATACAGACAGGATCAAATCGCTGGCCTAAACACAAGGCGGCGTCTTCGCAAGACGGTGCAACTGTGTACATTGCCGGACAGGTTAGTGCGCCTGCCACGTCATCACTTGGGCAACAGTCGCCACTATCGCAGCAGTAGCCGTTAGCCGAGTGACCACTCATGCAGTCACTATCTTCGTTGGAAGCTGAACCGTTTGGCAAGTCAACCTGGCACCATTTCAAAATGGTTCCGCTGACATAGTCATAGCCGATGTCCGGGTCTGGATCGGTGGCTACTGCAGGATCACAGTGAGCGCCTGGATCACAGTCCGCGTCGTCTTGACAGAAGCCTGGGCACGTAGGCTTGACTTGTACCCATGGTACCAGCGGGCCATCATCACCACAGTAGACGGACTTGGCCAAATCACAACGATCCGCCTCAACAGTTATGTCACAGCCCGAGTCATCTGGTACCAGTACTGCCACGCAGGTGTTGTTGATACAGTTGGCATCAACACGCTCTCCCTGGCAGTAGTTGATAGGATTGTCAGGGTCTGACCAATCGGCATCAAAGCAGTACGGGTCTTGCGTGTAGTGAGCAGGACAGATTGCGTTGGCAGAGATCCAGTCGATCGTTGTTTTAATCTCCTCTGGATCAGTTCCATCAGCAGGAACAATCCACTCGTTGCCCGGACAGCAATCGCCACTGTCACAGCAGTAGCCGTTCTGGCAGTGACCCGACAGGCAGTCCAAGTCCTGTGGTCCAAGAACTGGGTCAACACAATTGGCGCCGTTTGGTAACAGAGTTTTGACACGCAGGTCAAAGGAGAACGGGCCAATGCTAAACGGAGCGACAGCCGCGGTACCAGGAGTATCAACAACGATATAGTACTCGCCAGGCTGCAGCACGATGTCAATCTCTTCTGGGTCGGCGTTTGGCTGCCATCCACCGGTTTGTTCGCACCTTAGGAAGCCATCGGCACAATTGCCAAACTCATCGGCTGCTTTCAGCATCAAGACCAAGTCTCGATCAGGCTGATTCAGGACGATTGTGGCTCGCTTGGGAACACTCAGGTCAAACTTGTAGACACGATCTGGACCATTAAATCCACCACATGCCGCTGGATCAGCTATCGAGTTAATCGCGCATGTAGTGTCGCCAGTCTGGGTCATCGCGGGGTTAACGTCCTGATTACCAAGGTCGAGGGCAGTTTCACAGCGGTGGGATGGATTTAGGTTTTCTTCATTGCTGCCGCGAATGTAGAGTTTCCAATCCCTCAAGACACCGCCATTATCCTCGCCAGTGTCGCAAATCTTCAACTGCCAGGTGCCAGACGCTTGCTCACCCTTGAAGCTGCACATCGGCACACCAGCCATTGCCAGTTGCGTTGGATTGAGGAAGGGATAAGGCACTGGCATCGAAGTGTCAAAGGTGTTGGCCATGTTCTGATTGGCGCCACCGATGTGGTTCCAAATAATGTGGTCGTAACCCTGGGGATCAACCAAGCTGATAACCAAGTCCGCCAGATACTCGTGATCCAGTCGGACCTTGACATCGACTGAGTCGACATATGCGAAGGAGGTCAGAATTTCCAATTCGGAAACCACGCATCCAAGCTTATCGTCGATGATCAAGCCGAGTTCAGGCTCAGAGGCCGCAGAGACACACTCAGGGTCAATACAGGTGGGAACGCAAGTGCCCCGCATAGGGCCTAAGTAGCCGTCCTCACAGGAGTCTTCGACACCACACATATCATCGCCGGCGTCGAATGGATGAGCTCCCCCACATGGACCATTACAGTTCTCCAGCAGGATGTGCTCACACCAACCAGAGATGCAGATGTCTTCGGTACATGGGTTGGGTTCGTCCGTGCAGACAATTCCATCGGGTAGTGGTCCCTTGGCGCACACATAGCTACCCCAACCAACGTTTTGACAAACGCCATCGTTACAGTCGTCTGCGATAGTCGAGCAAGACACATTTTGTCCAGTGTATCGGCAAGTTCCAAGCCCGTCACACTGGTCAATTGTGCAGCCCCTACCATCGTTTTCGCACTCGGTCCCTTCAGGCTTGGGATCTGCGATACATGCGTCAACATTATCATCGCAGATGCCGACTGCACAGGCGCTGTCAGACGCTGCACAGCTGCGCGCTTCTCCACCCTGACATACACCACTTAAGCAGAAGTCAGAAATGGTGCAGTACAAGCCGTCTTCGCATGGAGTGTAGTTCAAAGCCTGCTGCTCCTTACAGATACCATCCGCAGGGTCACAGACGTTGGCCAAGCACTCACCAGATGCCGGGCCACACACGACCGGGCCATCTATGAGTTCACATTTCTTTTGCGCATTACATATCCATTCGGAACCGTTGCACTTGTTACCGTCCTCTGCACTCTCGCATTCTGAATCAAGGCCTGATGGACATGTACAAAGCATGATGTCGCCAGGATGACAAATACCAGCGACGCACTGGTCACCACCAGTACACATCTGGCCATCATCACAGGGGGTTCCATCCTCAGCGGCTACTGGGATGCACTGACGTAGGTCCTCATTACAGGAGCCAACAACACAGTCAGTATCAAGCGCAGTACAAGAACGAGGCGTACCACCAACGCAGACTCCAGCTTGGCAGTAGTCGTCTTCAGTGCAATACAGGCCGTCTTCACATGCAGTCCCGTTTGGTTGCATTACTGCCTCGCAAAGTCCATTTGCCGGGTTGCACTGATTCGCCAAGCAACTGTCAGTCGAGGGCTCGCATGTCACGAGGGTATGGGTACAGGTTCCTCCGGTTGAAGGATTCTGACAGACGTCAACTGTGCAGGGGTTACCATCGTCACAGTGTTCATTGGCATAACAGTCTGCAGGTTCGACATACAGCGTGAACTCTGTCAAAGCACCAGTGTCGCTCGGCAAGCCGTCTGACACCATTATCGTCCAGGTGCCGGCCAGTGGCCTGCGCTCAAGCTCGGCCATTGTCTTTCTCGCCCATGTCCCGACGCTTCGAACCGGGTCGTAGTCGTAAATATCAAAGAAGCCTGGATTGTTGCCACCCTTTGATTGCCGCAGGACCAAACAGTCACCATCGTGGCACAAGGTAGCCTTGAGGTCGCCAGCACTTGGATGCTGTGTGCGAACTTTCACCCTCAGCTTGTTCACGAAGCCAGGTTCATCCAGAACAAAGCTCCTGGTCACCCCCATTGAATTGTTATCTGGAATATCCACAGGTAATCCAGCGGTAAATGGATAGATATCACCGGGGATTGTTGCACAGCGGCACAGGAACTCGCCAGTGTCGTGGTCGAAGTCCGTTGCAGGTCTACAGGTGCGCTCCAGCAGCTGTCCGCAATCGTCCACATCAGGATCGCAGGCCAGGCAAGCCTCGTTAACCGCACATTCTGCGTGTTTACTACATTCGCCACCACAACCAGCAATGACCTCGTGAATACATTCGCCCGTCAATGGGTCGCAGGAGTCGATGGTACATTCCTTGCCATCATCACAATCTGTTGGCGTTGGGACGCACTGCTCGTTCACACATTGGTAGGTTGCACACTTGTCGTCTGTTGGGCAGTCCTCGTCCTCATCACAAGGAATCAGATCATACTTTGCAAACAGGTGCCATTCCTCGAACAGACCATTGTGGAGGGCTGGATAAGTGTCCCGAATTACAACGTTCCAGGCACCAGCAAGATTTGTGTTATTAAAGGTGTCCAAGTCACCAACTGAAGGCACGCCGACGTCGTAGGTTTCGTACACGTGGAACATGTTGTCAAAGATGGACTTGTCCTTTAGTCGTACGGTGTAACCAGATGGAGAGGTAACGTCAATCTCAGTGTCGCCACGATAGTAGTGTTGTGCCTTAACCTTAATCTGAACGTCCTCGACCATACCAGGCTGGAATACTGGGACTATACAACTGGCTTGATCTGGGGCCGCGCCAAAGTTCTTATTGCAGGACCAAAGACTGATATCAAACCTCTGCCCCTCGATAGGCACGCAATAACCTAAAGCCAGACTACAGGCTTCGTTGATGTCGCATGAAGGCGAGACGCCATCAGGACCAAACTTGTCGTTCAAACAAGGTTTGCAGTTCGGTCGTTGCTCGTTAGCGCATTCTCCAGCATTACAGGAGTCATCGGTGCAGGCCTCGAAGTCATTACATTGGACATCAATCGTACAAGGAGGATATCCATTTTCCAAGAAATTCAGATACTGGCCCATCAGCTCGTTTACGGTTTTGCCCCCGCCCTGTTGGATTAGGCCAGCAAATGTAATGGCAGACGCGATGGATCGATAATTCGCGCCATACTCAAGACCGTCGTAGGTGATGACTGAGGCCCATTCGTTGGAGTTGCCGTCTCTGAGTACCTCACGGCCGCCAGCACCAACCACGTGCACCAACCAGTCATTCCAAGAGTTGTAGAGAGCATTGGTTGAAAGATCGAAATTGTAGCCGTACAGGAAGTTTGCGCCATTCACCGGGCTGGACTGCTTAAACTCGCCGTCTGCGACAGGCGATACCTTGAAGATATCGTGCAGCACGGTCGGTAACTGGGAGCCACCATCAGTATAGAAGAATTCGCCGCCCTCCAAGTAGATGCGCCCACCATTGTTGGCGTAATCCAATAAGGTCAAGGCATCGGCATCAGACAGGGGCTGGTAGTTACCGTAAACGCCCAAGACCACAAAGACGCCGTCAAATCTGGTCAAGTCGGAGATACGATCAAGATCCGTGATGATTTGTGCACGGCGCCCGTTGGCAATGATGGCATCCTTAATGGCTTGGGCACTTGGGCTTGCACCCACAACAGGGGAGTACACCAAGTAACCATCTTCCAAGGCAACACTGACTTGAACCTTAACCAAAGATTCGAAGGGGCTTTGAGGTATCTTTAAGGGATCGCCTTCGTCCTTAGTTACCAGACCAGCGATGTAGTCTCCAGCGAGGTTGTCTAGGCAATTTGGTTTGAAGTCCATTGCACAGTAGAAGTTGGCGCCAGAATCAGCACCGCAGATACCGGCCACAAAGTTCTGGTTGGACTCACAACCGTAGCCCTGAGAGAGGATCGTCTGAGAAATAAAGTGGGGACTATCCAGGGGTGGTCCATCCACATAGGAGCTTGGGAATCCCCACGTGTTCCAGGTGACGTTCTGAGAGCCGTCTTGGTCGTAGTAACACAGGAAGATACGGTTCCACTCACAAACACCCATCTCAATCGTTGGGATGTCTTCACCAGGCCCCGAGGTCGCCTTAACGGTGCCGTAAACAGGAGGCTCGCAGCGATCACCTGTGGAGGGACACTGCATCAAGATGGATTTGACCAGCTTGTTAGCAACACCGGCTCCAACCTTCACATCGTCAATTTCCCAAGACTCCATGGCGATAGACCATGAAGACCCGGTGTCAACAATGAATCCCAGTTTGAGGGTCTGGGAAAATTTCAGATGGCTCGGCAAGGGTACGGAGATCATGTCATAGGGAATATCCTCGGTTGTGGTTGCCGACCATAAAATGTGCCCGCCTACAAAGTCGCCTGTATCAGTGGCGATAACCCTCAATGTAATTGGCGTTCCGGGCTGAGCATGTTTGTAAGCCTGGCGCCACTGCACAGTAGTTTGCTGTGTAAACTGGTTAGGCATCCAGACTTCCGAAATCTGAGCGTCAATGGTAGGTGACACAACAGCAGTTTTAATCATCTGGGCATTCGGGAACCAGTCAAAGAGGATGTGTTTGTCTGGCCCAAGATCCCCAGCGACAGTCGCCAACTGCCAATGCTGAGTCGCAGGTGTAGAACCAGGTAGGTCGATCTTTTTGTACCCAGCTCCAGTGAAGCTATCGACGTGATCGAATGTTTCAACGTACGGCAGGTCCTTTACGCAGTCAGCAATGAAAGCGTGTTGGCACTCAAACCTGCCAGTCTCTTGATTTTCAACGCACAGTTCCCTTGTGCAGGGGTCGCCATCATCAAAGTTTTGCTCACAGAACTTGTTATCAAAGCAACAGTCTGTAGCTGACCAAATGAAACGACAATTGTTCATGATGCAGCGGTCGGTCGTACATGGATTGTTATCATTACAGTCGGCATCCTGGGTACAACAAGTCTCAGATCGCCTGTTGTTATAGCAGACACGGCTGATACAAACATCCACCGTACAAGGATCACCGTCATCACAGTCTTGGGCTACATTACAGCAGCCAGGCAGGGGTGGCCCCTGGTAGCAGGTTCCTAGCTCAAGATCACAGTAGTCAGGGGTACAGTCGTTTTTGTCATCACACTGGGAATCACCGAATAACTGGCGCTCCTCTGGGCTTGCCCATGGTTCACCTGTAAACGGATGGACGTCCAAGGGCGCGTAACAACAACCTGGCACGATGTTGTATGCTGAGTGGCGGCAGCGGTTCCTCAAGCAATAGTCAGCGTTACAGTGGTTATCGTCTTGACAGTCGTCAGAAGTGTGACAGCAATTAGGAATGAATTCATTTACACACTCATGGTTCACGCATCGGTCGGTAGTACAAATGTCGTCGTCGACACAGTCGCCGTTTGTGTTGCAGCAACCGGTGATCCAATCGTTCTGGCACATGCCATCAAGGCCGCAGTAGTCGTAAGTACAAGCTTGGCTATCGTCACAGACAGGGTCCTCAATGTTTTCCCAAACGTCGGAGTTAGCAGCACCTGGGGTCCCCTTATCACCATTTCCGAAGGGTGTGGTTGAAACGCTAAATGTTTTACCTTGCCACGATGCGGGGTCATTTGGATTCGCTGGGTTTTCAATGGTCGCGTTGTCATAGTAGGGGTTTCTTAGGGACATGGATGCCCCAGATGGAACGGTGCCCGTGTAGACAACCTGGTCAACTAGGTCACCGTTATTATCTTTCAAAATTACGGCATCACCGCCGGTGTTGGCCAGGACAAAGTTCAGGTACTGGTAGTCACATGTCACTCCACCGTTTAAGTCAGGGTTGGCATTTCGACACAACACTGCGAAACCCTTGGGAGCTATCGTGATGTTGGAGCCGATCTGGTGGAAGTTACCCCCAAGGTCTGAAAGCGAGTAACCCACAAGATTCACCGGAGCGTCACCTGGGTTGTACAGCTCGATCCATTCACCGTCGGCGTCAGCCCCTCCTTCCGTTGCCAGCACCGGGTCGGCAAAAATCTCGTTGATAACGATTGCCGACTGGTAAGGCAAGGTACAGGGAGTCGGGTCTAGGGCTCTGACGACGGAAGCGCGGGAGGACTCGGCCTCCTCGATAGCTCCGACATCTGGGCTGGCTGCCGCGGCAGCACCCCGAATATCCCCCTGTTCAGCGGGTTCGACACTAACATCCGCTTCCTGAGCACAGCCCGCTACCAAGAAAATCGCGAACAGCATCGACAAGAGCGTTGTACGCGAGGCAAGGTGGAATTTCATGGTGCCTCCTTGACTGGTGGTGACACTAAAACACGCAAACACTGCACACCCCAAAAAAGGGCGAACAGATCGCACAAACAATAAAAGCTGCTTTTGCAAGCAGTTACGCCCATTTAAAACACAAAACCCAGGCGGCCTTTAAACCGCCAGTACTGAATGAAGCACCTTTTGTGCCAATTTGGCGGGGCGGCTGGAAAAATATTGGGGGCAGGATCGGGGGCAGGAGGCAGGAGCAGGGAGTGGGGCGGGGACAGGAGTAGGAGACAGGAGCTGGATCGGGGACAGGGACGGGGGCAGGAGACAGGGCAGGATCGGGGACAGGAACAGGGGCAGGAGGCGGGGGCGGGCTATTTTGGTGAGATGTGATCGAGTTATTGGTGCGGTTTTGGTAAAACTGGGCTAGAATGCGCTGGTCTTGTCTGACGTAGGCTTTTAAAGTTCAAGGAGACATTGATGAAAACTTCTAAGGTCCTTACCGTTGTTTTGGCTGCTGCTGTTTTGGTTGTGATTGGATGTAAACAGGAATACACGCAACCTGCAGAGAGTGCGAAGCCGGCTGAACCGGCCGCTGAGGAAAAAGCGCCCGAGGCCGAGCAAAAACCAGCTGAAGAAAAGGCTGTTGAAAGCGAGGAACCTGCACCAGTGGCAGAACCCGCCCAGGAGATTGACCGCGACAAGCTGACTGCCTGCTATCAGGAAGTCTACTGTGCCCAAAAGAAGGGCCAGATGGACAAAATTGAAGAGATCTACAAAAGTCATGGCTTCGAAAAGCCCGAAGATTTCACTAAGGCTTGGATCGAGGCAGCAAAAGACACCGAGTGGATCACACAAATTGCGAATACTGTTGGCAAAAAGTGCCAGTAGATTCTGTTTTTTTAGGCTGTCCTTGCCACCAAGCTGAGAGTCGCACTACAAAATCACCGTCCAATTGATGTCTAGGGTTACTCATTAAGCGGGGCATCCATTGGAACCACGAACAGACGGCCGTTGATCTCGTTTCGTCCTATGTAAACATCGCAGCCGAAGGTTTTCTTGACTGTGGAGTACTGCATCACCGCTTCTGGTAACCCCAAGGCGACAGTGTGGCCATTTTGCAGCAAAATTAGGCGGTCACAGAACAAAAGAGCGATGTTCAGGTCGTGGATGGCGGCTACAATGGCCGTGCCTGAGGTCTTGGCCAAGGCGGAAATCCTGCCAAGTAACGACACCGCGTGGGCGATGTCCAAGTTTGCGGTGGGCTCATCCAAAAGCAGAACGTGGGGCTCTTGGGCTATGGCCCTTGCCACTAATACCCGCCTTTGCTCGCCTGCTGATAGCTCGTTGTAACCCCTGTTGGCTAGATGTGTAATCTTTGTAAATTCAAGTGCATCTGCCACTATCTTTTTGTCGTGGGTAGACTCGAAGAGGCCGCGAAGATGGGCGGTTCGTCCCAGTGCTACAAAGTCGCGAACGGTCATTGGAAAGTGCACCCCCAGCGAGGCTGGCACAAAAGCCACGGCTTTTGCAGCTACTTTTCTGGGGACTATAGCCGGATTGATTCCCATTGCTTCAACACTGCCCTTGGAAGGAGATATGAGTCCAGCCATCATGCGTAAAACGGTTGATTTTCCCGCTCCGTTAGGCCCAAGTAAGCCTACTAATTCGCCCGGTTTTACCGACAGGGAAAAATCTGAGACAGCTTCTACGTCTCGACCATGATAGGTAAACGAGATGTCGTTGACCACCAACGTGGGGGAATTTGGTTCTGGTCTCATGAAAGCCCCTCGGAGCGCCGCAACAAGTAAACAAAGAGAGGGCCTCCGATTAAGGCCGTCAATACACCAACTGGTGCCTCGGTTTGAAACACTGGGAACATCAACCTAGTGGCCAAGTCAGCAAGAAGCAGGAACAATGCCCCAAGCAGCGCAGAGGCTGGAATGGTGATCCTGTGGTCCGAGCCAACCATGGCCCGAATCGCGTGGGGCACGATCAAGCCGACAAAGCCGATCATTCCTGCTACGGACACGGCTGAGGCAACAAGCAAGGAGCCGGCTAAAAAAACGCCCTTGGTGGTTCGAATTGGGTCGACGCCCAAAGACGCGGCATCCTCTTGGCCTATGGCTAGGGCGTTTAAACCATTGGCCAGACGATACAGGATTAGCAGGGCTAAGGCAGCGATTCCAAGGGAAATTCCAACTGCTTGAGGCGAGCGTATGTCAGAGGATAGGGTGCCCATCAGCCACATAAGCATCTCTTGTGCCTTTTCGGCCTTTACCACCGATTTCAAAAACATGATTACTGCTGATGCGAACGTGTTAAAGACGACGCCGACCAGCAGAACATGGTAAGTCCGCAGTTGTCCTAGGCGGTCTTTTGACAACTCCCAGGTCATCAGGATTGCAGCAAGGCCACCTAAAAAGGCCATCGCGGATACCCCAAGCTGACCGAAAACTGCGCTGATGGGCAGGATCATGGCAAAGGTTCCGCCAACAGCGGCGCCTCCGGCAACACCAACGATGTAAGGGTCTGCCAAGGGATTGTTTAGAACCGCTTGAAAGGCCAGGCCTGCTGCGGCCAATGATGTCCCAACCGCCATTGCAAGAAGCGCCCTTGGCAGGCGTTCATGCAGTAACACCAAGCGATCAGAGGGGGCCGTCCCATTGAAGATGCCTACAAAATCCAAACGGCTGACGCCAAGAAACAGGGATAAGAAAACGGCTGCCAGTAGCAACACACCCAGCAGGAATAGAAAATGGGGGTGAAATCTCTTCGGAACCAGGTTCATTCAGCTACCTCTTTGGTAGGTGGATTGGCCTGGTACACTGATTTGATGGCATCTGCAAGTTCAATTGCACCTAAAACCGTCTCGGGACCTGGGCGCAGGATGGCAAGGTTCACTTCTGAGACGTAGCGACCTGATTTGGCGGCTTCAACACCTGCTCCGGCTAGGACTGATTGTAGGTCACTGGCCCCAACCATCCCGTTTATGACAACGTCAGGTGCGGATTGAAGCACTTGTTCAAACGACCACGTGGGAAAGGTCAACTTGTCTGCATCGACCACGTTTTGAACTCCCATCATGTCCATAAGGCTGCCTAAGAAAGACGTTTTTCCAGCTACAACAAGGGGGGAACGGCCGACGATCATTAGCACCTTGATTGGGTTGCCTTCAAGTAGTTTTGCCCTGCCATCCAGGGTTTTTAGGTCCTTTTCCAAGGTAGCCAGCATGTCGCTTGCCTCTTTTTCCTTTGAGATTGCCTGCCCTATTTCATGAATTCCACGTTTTAGGTCATCGATGGTTTCAAAATACAAGGGGACTAGTTTGGTACCTGAGGCGGAAAGGAGTTTGACAAGACGCCCTGCCAAAACTGTGGGAGAGCCTATTACAACGTCTGGTTTTTGGGCTAAAACCGCCTCAACCGAAACGTCCAACATTCCACCAACTCTTGGAACTTTCAAGGCTTCTTTTGGGCGGTCACAATACCTTGTCGCGCCTACCACGTTGTCACCAGCACCAAGGGCGAACAAGATTTCGGTGGCGTTTGGCAGGATAGAGACATATCGGGGGTGAATTTCAGAGGCGGCCTGCTCGGGAGCTTGGGCTGGAGCGTGGTCTTTATCCGCGCATGCCACAAAGGAAACGGCGATTGTAAGCAGTGCCAAAAGCTTGGCCATTGGAACAAGGGTCCTCATATAACAAATCCTCACAAGTTTTTTATAGCACCCATCTGGATAGCCACATCTCAAAAAACAACAGACTATACAGCTCCTTTCGATAGTCTGCCTTATAGCTCATGTGTGCGTCGATCATCTGATTGACGACTTTTGCGTTGAAAAAGCCCTCTTTTACAAGCCTGCTGGTGGTCAGGTGGTCCATAAGCAATGGCTTGAGATCGGTTCTGAACCAGTGTGCCATTGGGGCTCCGAAACCTTTTTTGGGGCGGTCTAAAATCGAATCTGGCAGCCGGCCCCTCAACATGCGCCGCAAAAGTTTTTTGGTGGTACTGCCAGACATAGACCAACGAACTGGTATTGAAAGGGCCAAGTCGACTACGTTTTGATTTAGCAAGGGAGCGCTGACTTCAAGACCTGTGCCTTTCGAGCTCATGTCAACTTTGGTTAAGACCACCTCGGCTAGATATAACCTGGCATAAAGGACAGACAGTGCCTTCATGGGTGGCCACGATTCAAGATTGGCAGCCCAAAAGTCAACGTCTGGGTAGGGACTGGTAGTCGCGGTTTTAGACTCAGGAGACAGGACATCTGAATCAGGGGCAAAGCTCCCAAGCCAGGCAAAATGTCTGTGATAACGCGGGTATTTTAGTCCACGAATGAAGCGCTCCGCCTTAAATCTGGTACTCATGTTGCCTTCAGAGGCAGGAAGCAGTGTCACCAGTTTTGGCAGAATCTGACGGCTTAACAACGGGAAATAAGAGGCCATTTGGCCAAGCCTATCAATCGAAAACGTTGGATAGCCATAAAAGAATTCATCCCCCCCATCACCTGAAAAGACTTTTGTCACGTGTTGTCTTGCAAATGACATCAGGGCGTAAGTTGGGATTAAGGATGAATCAGCCAGTGGTTGATCAGCCGTTTGAACGACGCGGCGCAAGCTTTGAAGCGCCTGCATTCCGTCCAGTTGCAGGGTCTGATGGTTGGTGCCAAGAAAACTACTGACCATCTGTGCATGTGAGGATTCGTCGAAGGAGGCGTCGTTAAAGCCAAGGGTAAAAGTTTTGACGGACATAGCATCAGTTTGCTGTAGCAAGGCGACAAGCACTGCTGAAGAGTCGATCCCTCCAGACAAGAGCAGGCCTAGTGAATCGGATGGCCAAGTTTGCAAATGATCCTTGGTGGATTGCAGTAAGGCCTGCCAGATTAGGGCAGATGCCTCTGAAAAATTGTCAACGGCGGTCTGCTGGGAAAATACCAAATCGTGATAGCGCCCCTCAGTGACATTTCCTTGTTTAATCAACACGTAGGCACCAGGGGGAACTTTTTTGATGCCCTGAAAGATGGAGTTTGGGGCTGGGACGCAGTCCAAAGTCAAATATCGATGCAGTCCGGTGGGGTCAATTCGCTTTGGCACCTCAGGATGGGCCAGCATGCTGGCCAAGGACGAGGCAAAAACTGTTTCCTTGCCAAAAACACCCCAAAAAAGCGGTTTCTGACCCATTCGGTCACGCGCAAGCAACAGGGTTTGGCTGTGCAGATCCCACAGTGCTAGGGCAAAATCGCCATCCAGGTGCTCAAGCATTGAAGGGCCGTATAGAGACCATAGGGCTTGAATTATTTGGGCGATATTGCCTTGGGTGACCTGGTATCCCTTTTCGATTAAGGCGTTTTGGACTGAGGCGAGATTGAGGATCTGGCCATCAATGGCTACCAGCATAGAGGCGTCGGCAGATTCGCAAAAGTGCAAGTCTTGGGCCGCAAAAAAAGCCGATTCAAGATGCTTGGTCTGGAATTTTGATGGCACTTGCCTTGCGCTTGCCATTTTGTCGAGGATCTGAAAGTCGATGTCTTTGGCAGATGAGTCTTTTATGAACCCAGCGAAATTAGCCATAAATCCTCGGATGTTTTGGACCTCCAGCAACCAATCACGACTTGGCGTCGCCAAAAGAATCCAAGTTGAGAGCTTCGCGAATCAAATATGATGACTTGTGTTGACTTTCGAAGTATGTCCTCATGGATAGTTCTGCCAATAACCCAAAGAAAATAAATTGGAAACCCGCCAAAAACAGGAAGATTGACGCCAGAAAAAATGGATCGGAATAAAGCGGCTCGCCCCAGATCAGCTTCTTGATGGCGGTCCAAGTCATGGAGAGACAGCCAAGGGCAATGGATAAAAGCCCCCATTTACCAATAAAATACAATGGTTTAGTTGAATAGGCCAGCAAAAAACGGACAGTCATTAGGTCCAAAATAAGGCGAACAGTCTTGGACAAGGTGTAATTTGAGCGACCAAACTGCCTAGGACGGTGATTTACTGGCAATTCCACCACAGACCCACCTGCCCACTTTACATAGGCGGGAATCAGTCGGTGCATCTCGCCGTAAAGTCGAAAATCTTTTAACACCTTGGCATTATAGGCTTTTAAGGTACAGCCATAGTCGTGAAGCTTTACACCGGTGACTAGAGAAACTAGGCCGTTTGCGACTCTGGAAGGGAAGGTTTTGGAAAAAAATGGGTCCTTTCGTTCACTTCGCCAACCTGAGACAAGGTCGTAGCCTTCCTCAAGCTTGTGAATTAACTTGGGAATATCCGCTGGGACGTTTTGCAGATCGGAGTCCATGGGAACGATAATATTTCCAGATGCGGCCTTGAATCCGGCGTCAAGGGCTGCAGTCTGCCCAAAGTTTCTGGCAAAAACTATCACCTTGACCCGTGGGTCTTTAGCGGCTAGCTGCTTTAAGACGGCTAACGAATTGTCAGTGCTGCCGTCGTCACAAAAGATTAATTCAAAGGGGCGATCAAGGGGGACTAAGGCCGCGATGAGTTCATCGTACAGTGGGCAAAGGCTTTCACCTTCGTTAAACACTGGGAGCACGACCGATATGTCCGTAGAATACGCATCCATCGCGACACATGGTATCATGTTTATCGCCTTCGCTGGGAGGCCAAAATTGTTTAGAAAGACAACATGAAAGATGGCCCTGTTGGGCGCGTGTTTTTTGGGAGGGATAGATGAGTGAACGCTATCCAGGCAAGCCAGCTGGTAAGAAAACGCAACCTAAGACTAAGCGACCAAATCACATCATCACTGTTATCTTGGGGGTTGTTTTTGTTCTGCTGGCAGTTGGTGTGCCGGCAGCGCTCATATACCTGGGCAGCGGCGATGACTTGGATGTGCTGAGCCAACCGCTTGAATCAAATGCGGCTGTGACTGATTTTGAGAGGGCGGCTCCTGCAACAAGGGCTACTGCTACTGAGGTCATCAACGAGGATTGCCGCAGTTATGTGTATCAGAGGTGTAATGCGCTTAGGATTGAGCCAAGGGAGTGCGTGAAGTTGGCTGCTGAGGCCATCCATGTGGATCCGGAAGGAGGGGCGCCGCTTTGTAGGGAAAAAATGGACCCCATGGTAGCCGACGTTGCGCGATTTGCTGAGGCGGCTATGCAACATGCGCCGGCGGCTGCTGAGGTTGGGGCGGAAACTGAGCGCTTGGCTTTGGGGCAGGCGGCCGAAGTTGATGACGGGTCTTTGGTGGCTTTGGGACAGGGCAGCAATGATGAAGCGCAAGCTGATCCGTCGCAGCCGGGGCAGCTAACACAAGATGACGCAGAGGGACAGGCAGAAAATGGACAGCCTGCTGCTGAGGGTCAGGCTGCGGTTGCTGGTGGGACCGAGGAGAAGCCCGAAGAAGAGGCCCAGACTGAAACTGCAGCCTCAAAGCCGGAAAAAAAGCAGTTGACCGTGCAAGAAAAGGCTAGGGCCTTGACCAGAATGCACCAGGTTTTAGAAGAGTTCCAGCGTGCGGCGTACAACTATGGCCAGCCGACTGGGCCACAGGTGGCTAGGATACAGGAGCTAAAGGAACTGGCCGAAAAACTGGATACTGACGAGGCTAGGGAGTTGTATAACCATCTGGTCAAGACTTACCAGACTCCAGAGATTATCCAGCCTAGAATTAATCCGATGCTTGACCCAAGCACCATCGAAACGGTTGGGGAATCCCAAAGAATCGAAGCAGGTGTAACTGACAGGTCCCCCACAACGAGCCCAGAAATGGATAAGGTCAGGGGCTGGATGGATGAGGCCAGGAAGGAAGCTGGTTTGCCAGCGGCACCTGCCGCGGCCCAGCCAGATCAGGTGGCACAACCAACCGCGACGGTGGAAAGTGCTTCGATCTCCAGTGAGATTGGGTCGGTGTCGCCATCGTCGGTTGGGCAAGTCACCTCGATTAATCCTTGAACAGTCGTTTAATCTAGTTTTAGCCGCTTACCAACTTCGTTTAGCAGAGTTCTGTAGTCGTGAGCACCTCTGCCTGAGGGGTTTGCCTCGAAAACTGTCCTAGTGGATTGGCCAGTTTCTCGGATATCAGCACTGGCTCTGATTGGCGAGAGCACCAAGTTTGGGTATTGGCGGTTCAGGATGTTGATGACGTTTCTACTGGCTCTGGTTCTGCCGTCGAAGAAAGTTGGTATCAAGCCAAGAAGCTCGACCAGTCTTCCGGAATTATCACGCAAAGATCTCAAGGTATCAGATAGTTGGCTGACACCATGGATTGCGAGGTAATCGCATGAAACTGGCACAAGGACGGCGCCAGCAAAGGCAAGCATTGCCTCTGTCAGCGGTGACTGGGCGGGACTGACATCGATTATCACAAGGCGGTAGTCGGCTATAGACCCAAACTGCTTGCGGACCAGAGGGCCACTTAGGCTTTTGTTGTAAGTCAGCTCATTTAAGTTTTTACCCACTGGTAATAAAAAAAGATTTTCGCGCAACAACTGGACACTGGTCAGTAATGTGGCCTGCCCTCTGAGGACTTCTGCTAGGCCCAGTTCGTTGTTTACCTTGAACAACTCGGTCAGGCTGCCTTGAGGGTCTGCGTCCACAAGCAGGACTGGTATGCCCTTGGCCGCAAACCCAGCCGCCAAGTGAAAAGCGGTGGTGGTCTTGCCTGTGCCACCCTTTTGATTGGCTATACATACTCGGGCAGCTTGATAGACTGGTGGGGCTAGGCGCTCGGTTAAAACGGTCCTACAGGGAATAGAGCAAACGTTGTGCTCTACCCCTTCAAATGGCAGTGATTGATAGGCGTATTCCTGGGCAAATCGCTTGCCACAAATCTCACATTCCAGGATTTTTGCCTGTTTTACTGCGGACGTTCGACAAGTCTCACTGCAAAAGAACCTGGTTTTATCCCCATCACGATAGACCTGGAATCGCTTTGTTAGGGGGAATTTGGTTTTACAAACCTCGCACTCATACAAGATATCTGCCATCTTCAATCCTTTGGAAAAGAAAACAAATTACCAGCTCCAAGCTATCAAGCAACTGATGTTTGGGACTGTTGTTCATAGCAGCCACCACACATCAATGATTGGGTATACAGGAAATTTCAAAATATCTGAAGACTTAAGTCCCACCTGAGTGGGGAAATTACCAATTGCAATGCCAACTGACAACCTCAGCTGATACCAGGCGTGCGTATAAGCGATGATGGTGGTTGGGATTTCAGCCCCTTGACCAAACAGGTACCGTCCTTGAACTGCTAGCCACAACAAGTCTTTTTGGCCGACCAGCCAACCTATATTGGCGCCATACATGAAACCATGTCGGATAGGCTCGATGTCAAGGGAGTAGCCAGTCTGGAAAGACAGGGCCACAGCGTCGATGAACGGCACTGACACTGTGGTGTAAACGGCCGCTGAACCTGGGACATTCTTTTTCATAACCGAGATGAACGACTGCTGGTAGTTGGCGCTGATGGCAAAGGCAACCTTGGGGTGGTCCACCACCTTGAAACGAACGGCAAGGTTGGGGGTCAAAAGCAGGTCCAAGATTGGGTGGGTAGCCACAGTCACCCGGTCGATTACCCCATATTGGAGTGGCGAAAAAATGCCGACAGTAAGCTCGCCTTCGTCCAAAGTGTAGGCAGTGCCCGAAAAAACACGCCTGATGTTTCCAAATTCGGCAGATGCGTTTAAGGGAACAAGAATCCCAATCAACGCTGCTAGGAATGTTGTAACTACAAATCTGCCCATAGCGCACTCGGTTTCCCTTGCGAATGCTACATGCGGAGTCGATTCATGGCAAGTTGGAGGCTATTTTGGGTCGCTGATCAGTTTTAGGTCATCAAGGTTTAATCCTGCTGGGTAGCCGTAGGAGACATAGCGATCATAACCATAGGAGATCACTGCGAATGGTTCACTGGAATGGGCTGTGTGAACACCGTCGGGGATGACTAGCCTCCAAACGGCCCATTCTTGATTAACCCCTACAACGTGGTAATCGCCGAACTGTGGCCCAAGTTCGGTGGGCTCGACCAGTTTTGGTTCGTCTTCAGCCTTTTCTTCGTTTATCTTGGCGATGTCATCCATGATGTCTCTGATTCGCTTGAAGGTCAGGTCTTCTTGCTTTAATTCCTTGCCGTTAAGATAAACGGGCACTCCCACTTTGGAAATTATGCTTACGCAATCATAGGTGTATTTGTTGGGGGCCAGGAAAACGTATTCAGTTCTGAATTGCTCTACGGGGACGGCCAAGATAAAGGACGGATCGCCAGTTCTGGCGTCGTTTGGACCGATGCCACCAATGTTTGGATCTGGCGCATCTTGGGCCGCCAGGAATTGGCCGACCAAAATCGGTTTTGTGGCCACAATTTCAAAGTTGCGATCTGACTCGAAATCGATCCATTCACCCCTGTTTAGCAGGGTGTTTCCAACTACGGGTGGCGAGGTTGTAACCATGGTGTTGTTTTCTGCGGCCATAATCCGCCAAACATCCTTTTCACCACCCCTGGGATAGCTTTGGGTCGCTATGTACTTCTTGCCCCAGGTCTGGACAGGAAATAGTTGCATTTCAAGGTGATCGGCGCAGCAGGTGTTGTAGGAGATGCAGTCGTAATTGTTGCGGCAGGACACGTCTTTGGACTCAAGACCTAAGTTTTTGGGATATTCGCAAAGGCAGTCTGAGCGGCTGGTACATTCCATCCAGTGGCCGTTGTAGTCGCAGGAGCCGTCTGGACAACAATGGTTTGTGTTTGGGGCGTTAGCAGCTTCGCTGCCTCCAAAGACAGCGACCGGATGATTGCTGGTTACCGTGGATCCGGTTAGATCGGCTCCAATCGCATCTGTTTCAATGTTTAGAACGTCGTATCTGTTCAAAATGAAGGACCTGGTTTCCCCGGGCTGCATCGCTGGGATGTCTTTGCCCTTCAAAGTCGGGGCCGTGACCTGCACCACCACTTCGGTGGGGCCATTAAATGTCCCGATAACAGTCAAAAAGCCCTTTAAATCCGGGAAAGTCTGCTCTCTGGTCATAATCATGTGATAGCGACCCAGGGCATTTGTTGGTAGCAAAATCGAGGCATCATTGGAAAAAACGCCAACGTTTTCCAGTGGGTTAAACTGATAGGCGGTTATTGGCATCGTGGATTTTATGCGATAGCCAATTGGTTTCAGGATGGTCCCGTCTGCATCCCAAAACTCCTGCGTTTGGGTCCCATCTTCTTTTTCTATCGTGTGGGCTCTAGGCAGATTGAAGATCCTGAGCCCCATTGGCGGGATTGGGTCGTCAGGAAATGGATTTCCAGAACTGTCGTTTAAAACAGGCCCGTAGGCGGTGTCAATCTGAACTTTAACGCCATATTTGCTGCTGGTGTTTGAAACCACTATGGCATATTGGGCCCCAGCGGCATCGTGATATCCGCCCTGCCCGCCTCCTGGAACAAAGGCGTTGTCCAGGTCCACCGCCCAGTACTCGCATCCAATGTAGGAATTGAGCTTTTCCGCCAGTTCACACAGGCTGATGCAGTTTCCAAGCTGGCAGATTTTACCGGTGTTGGTGGGGTCGCATTCCTGAGCGACGACCCAGTCATTTGAATCTTGGTCGCACCTAAGAACAGTAAAGTCATCCAGACACTTGCGACGGCCAGGGACACATGAGGTGCAGCCTAAGGGGTCTTCACGACAGACGCCATCTGGCGCACAGGACTGGGTTCTGTAGCCGTTTCCCTCTGCATTGCACACAACCAATCCAAAGCTGTCGTCAGTACATTGAAGTGGGGTCCCAGGGATGCAGACTTCAAATTCCCTGCCTAAGTAGTCGATTTCCGTATCTGTGTCTTGCGCTGCATCTAAACGGCCTAAATCGTCTTTGATATCCAGGACATCGCTTTCAGACACACCTGAAGAACACCCCAAAGCAAACACGGCAAGTAAAAGCAGTCGTTTCATAACTCAATTCCATGCCCAGCGGTTTGGGCTTTTCTAGCTCTTAGAAATATACAGAAAATCCGGCGGCTCCAAAAAGGCTTCCGTTACCAACACCAAAACCAAAACCCTTTTCCTTGGTGTCAGTGGAAAGGCGCCCGGTATTCTGGGTTAAAACAACGTCCTTACTGGTTAAAATGTTAAATGTAATTCCTGTAACCAAGTGGATCGAAAAGTGGTCTGTAAGAAATACCTCGGCCACGAGGGGCAATTCGATATTTACTTGCCAGGTATTTTTGGCGGACTCGACCACTGGACACGAGGCTCCAGGCTCGCAACCAGCAGCATCACGACGCTCGGCGGTAATGGCCGCTCCATTTTTCCAGCCGACATCCAACTTTACCCCAACGCCAAGATTGACCTTTTCGAACCTGGCAAAATCATAAAGTCCAGCTAGGGCAAAGCGGACGGCAGTCCTAGGATCTGACTCGGTGGGTTTAAAAAGGTCAAATCCCAAAGTACCCCAAAGCACAAAATTACCCAAATGGTATTTAAGACTTAAACCAGACACCCCACCCAGGCTTTGGTCATAGCCAATTCCAAATTTACCATTCATATCTCGCGCATCCACAGACATGGGGATGCTAATCGCCATTACAAGCGCCAGGATTGAAATCAAGCGAGCAAAAGGTTTCACGGATTTCTCCCATCAAAGGGCCGGATGATTGTAGCGCAGGTTGATGGCAAATTCACTTGGTTGGGGAGGGACCAATAATCCCCGCCTGATTGATGCCACAGTATTATTCTTTCAGTACAAAACTGAAGTTTCCAGGTTCACCAATACCCACCTCACGACACCCTTGGCCAAGATCGCGAAGCACAGGATAATTCTGTTGATCACAAAGGCTCAAACCTACTAGTTCGGCTGTAAGTTTTGCCATCTGATCGCGGATATCTTCAGGTGTTGGCATTGTTTTGCCCCCCTGCCAGCAGTACCCTTAGTCGGTTTAATCGTTCCGCTCCCAGGTCTTCTGGAAGTACCCGCCCAGCTTCAAGATCTTCAAGGAGTTGATCAAAACCATCCCTGTTCTTTCTTACGCGACGCCGCTCATCATCAGTCAGGTCACGATTAACGATGTTTAGAGACTTCCTTTGTTCTACAGTGGGATAGCGGAAACTAAGACTGAAGTCATTTTTCTTAACCTGCTCAAACTCATTGATAAGAGCCTGCATCCTATCGCCTACCCCCAAAACTCGGACCCAGGCCTTGCTTCGGGTGATAGCGGTAAAAAGCCTATTTCGCACACGCGCCATATTACCAAACGACGAATAACAATCCTGCGCGTTGATGATATAAACCATGCCGGCCTCGTTTCCTTTCGCTCTGAAAATGCCGGTAAACGCCACAGACTGGTTGTTGCCGTCAAAAAAGACGTCAGGGGAGGTGTCAATACCTGCTAAATGCGAATTAACCCCAAGTTCAAAAAGATGCTTGCGGATGGGACCGACCGCGTCTCTCGTTGAAACAGGGTCAGGATTAATGACTATAATGTCATCTGGACGTAATTCATCCTCTAACAGGTTAGCACGAACAGCGTCGGCAACCCACTTTGCCTGTTCCTCCTTCGACTTAAAGCAGTGGAACTGGATTAGGTCATCGTTAGGAGAGTGGCCTTCCAGAAAATCTGGGCTACTGTCTTTTGAGCGCGAGAGGGTTACTTCATGGCCATCCAATAAATCTCCGTCCGTCACCTTATAACCAACATCAAGCCAGAGCTGATTATTGTCGAAAATCTGTACTAAACCGGTTCCAACATCTGGATCCGGAGTCCTGTAGACACCAAAACCTAGGGCGTGGGCGGTGACCAGCACTGGTCGCGAGTTCCGGTAGCATTTTTCAAGAATAACATCCTGCTGGGGCTTGCCTGGCTCGTTTGGCTGGAGCCGAACCCTGGGAGTTCCATCAGCGTGTTTACCAAAGATTTCTTCTGGGGAAGGAAGCGAATCCGTGCTCAAGTTTTGAAGTTCGTCGTAGGCATAAACAAGCCGCTTCTCGCGCTTAAGTAACTCATAACATATGCGCAAAAACGAAGGAGGAAAGTCCTGTGCCTCATCCACAAGGATGGCGTCGTAGATACCGGTGGGATTGGGGCACTGTTCCAGTGCTCTCTGGCATGCTCCTTCAAACTCCTTCCCTTGGCCAAAATTGTGTTTAGCCGAGAAATAATCGTGATATTCGAGACCATTAATCTGGCAAAAAGTGTAATAAAGGCCGTTTCGATCTCCCCCGCCTGGAGCTCCCCAAGCATGAACTATCTGTACCTTGTCCCAGTCCGGCTCCTCATTCGTTTGCTCAATGGTAAAGTTATTGATGAGTTGCCGAAACTGACCCTTTAAAGACCTAGTGTTAAAAGTGACAGCAATCTTCCAATCTGGGTGCTGAGCGTGAAGATACGCAGCCTTTAAAGCAAGGACGATGGTCTTGCCAGAACCTGCAAGACCGCGAATTCGTTGAACTCCTTCAACCGTCTCAATGACGGCACGACCCTGAAGAGTGTCTAGGTTCGCGATGGAGTCTTCAAGTCGTTTCAGCTTTGCACCACGTGAGTCACTCTTTTGTACGTCTCGCTTGCGCCCTTTACGTATGGTTGAAATGGCTTGGATTACAGAGACCAAAGCCTCGTAACGGCTGGGATCTTGCCAGTCACGCCTATCAAGCCACGCCTCTAGGTTTGCCTCGTTACAAACTGGATGCAACTCACTGGATATCCCCGCTGTATCATCTAACACCGGGGCGAAAGTCACCGGGTAAATGGGAACCTTAAGGTCACGTCCTTGCATCAAGGATTTGTGAGCACGAAGTTTTGATTCTAACTTGTTGTAGCTGTCATCTTGGGCTTCCTGCACTTGACTGACATCACGACCTTCTACAAGGTTGAATACAACCAGCCCACTTTCCTTGGACACCAACATCGCATCGATGTGATATGGGCCCTCGGATGTTCCGATAATTGGGTAACCAATAAACAGGTAGCCGTTGTATTTTTGCCGAGAGGTAAAAAAGTCGGCCAGCTGCTGTGATGAGACCGGTTTTGTTGTTGTTCCGCGTATGATTGTTACCACTTTAGGCCTCCTGGCACCACAATATATCGTCCGTCCGTCAAAAATGTTTCAGTCTTAAGTGCGCCCCCACCAGTAAGTTTTGGCAAAGTTATACTCCCTTTCCAAAAATTGGGGGCAATCGCCGTCCTCTCGTCCAATGGCTTTGGCGAATCAATCTGATGGTCGCACCATTGTAAACGCACGATTTATCAATCGAGGTATCATTCAAGGTGCCACAAATGTCAAGCATCATCCAAAAATCACCACCTAGTTTTGGCTAGCTGGTCGAAATCAGTTTTTTAGGCTGGATTTTGTCTTTAAGTCATAGCTTTTTAATCAAGCAAGGGGCATGAGGCAGGGA
>DUVQ01000072.1 GCA_012840965.1 Oligoflexales bacterium
GTCCGGGCCAAAAGGATGAACGTACACGTTAGCAATCGTATATTTCGCCCGGACGATGTCACTAAGAGACAGTCGGGGTGGCTACGGGAGATTTTGGGCCCGGAAGGATGCCCCCGGACATGTTTTACGACTGTAACGAAGAGATCAAACGCAAAAAAGAACAAACAATCAGGAACCAAAACGTGCTAGTTGGCAGGATTTGTAGCGGGAACAGGGGGCGGTTGAGCGAAAATCTTGGTTGACGCGCCTAGATTTTGCGAGTATCATTTGCCGCCTTTGTTTCTGGAGACCTTAAATGGCTAGATGTCAATTAACTGGAAAACGACGCCTCAAGGCGATGAATGTATCCCATGCCCATAACCGCACTGGCAGATGGCAGCACCCAAACATTCAATCAAAACGCATTTATGTAGAAGAACTAGGACGTCACGTTAGACTCTCGCTTTCTACACGCGCAATGCGTACAATAACGAAAGTCGGCCTAGTAGCGTACGCCCGTAAGACCGGAATCGATCTGGCGTCGTTGTTAGACTGACTCACCTGGCAAGCGACAAAGCTTCCCAGGTATTTTCTCAAAGGGAGGTCATTAACCATGTCGCATCTACCACGAGTCGCTCAAGCCCTGTTGTTATCCCTCATAGCCGTCAGTCTTATCGCTGGTTGCAGCGATGACAAGCGTAAAAAGAAGGTCGGCGATTTCTGTTCTGGTGACACAGAATGCGCCGATGGCATTTGCTATGCAAGTGAATGTCTGGACCCGGACGGAGATTATGACGGTGACGGTCTCAAAAACGGTGTTGAAAAGCACATCCTTGGGACAGACCCTGGTCTCGCCGATACCGACGGAGATGGAGTCCCAGACGGTGAGGAAGTTGGAGACGTAAACAATCCTAACGACCGAGACGGTGATGGGATAATCGACGCCCTCGAATCCAGGTTACCAACGGCTGACGCCGACGGAGACTGTATTCCCGATGAATATGACCCGGAAAACGATGTCTTTACAGACGACATGTCTCTAATTATCGAAGCTAACTGCCTATTACCAGGGGTCTGTGACACCGGCAAAGAGCACATTACTGCACGATGCGTGGATGGAGTGCCTCAATGTGACTATTCAGCGGTACCAAACTATGAATCATCCGAGACTTCCTGTGACGGACTAGATAACGATTGTGACGGGAAAGTGGACTTTGAGCTTGACCGAGAAGCAATTGATGAATGCCCTAAAGAAGGGGTATGTGCTTCAGCTCAGATCAACGTTGTCTGCGAAGATGGTGAATGGAAATGTGATTTCTCACAAGTCACTGGCTACGAGGCAGAAGAAACGCTTTGTGATGGCTTGGACAACGACTGCGACGGGGAAACTGACGAAGGTCTCGTTGATCAAGATTGCGAGATTTCGAACGACTATGGAACCTGTTCTGGAACTACGGTTTGCAATTCAGAAACAAAACTGGCCATCTGTGACGCAGATACTCCAACCAAAGAAATCTGCGATGGCTTAGACAATAACTGCAATGGTGAAATTGATGAGGGGCTTGATGGGCAACCATGTGAATTGAAAAATGAATTTGGCTCCTGCCCTGGAACCACCGAGTGTGACGCAGAAAAGAAAGAGGTTGTTTGTGTTGGCGAATACCCATCGGCCGAGATTTGTGATGGCATTGATAACGACTGCAATGGGGAAACAGACGAAAACGACGTATGTGGTGGTGGTTTTACCACAGGGGTTTATGGCCGATTGCTAACAGCGTTTAACGCTAAGCCTTTGATACACCAAGGTCCTACCAATGCTACTCCTGTTGCTGGAGCAAAGGTCTATGCACTGACCGAAGAAGAGTGTGAGATGGGCCCGTCCTCAAGCTCTGACTATGAAACTCTAAGTCTCGAAGATGGAACATTTTCGCTGCCATTGGCCAGTGGAACGTGGTGCCTGTTTGTAACAGCTGAAGGGTATGTGCCTTTCCAATCGTGGTTCTTTAACTTGACAGAAGGGGATAGATTCCCAATCGATCTTTTGCTTACCCGCACTGACGCATCTATGGGGTTTGGCGCGATCTGTGGACGCATCCAAGAAAAGGCCAGTTACGACCCACCTATGCCTTCACCACCTTTACGGGCGATTGGAGATGAAGGAGAGGCCGAGCCTGTTGGTGATGCGACTGTAAGGCTTTTGCCTGACGGCGTGACTTCTTTGGTATCAGCAACCACTGATAGTCGTGGATTTTTCTGTTTCAATGACTGGCAGTCCTACGTTAGTGGGGAATCTAAGCCTCTTACCCTGCAAGTGGTAAAGGATGGCTATTACACCAGCAGCAAATGGACATTCACGCCATCGATTGGAGAGTTGCAGTTCCACAACATTGAGGTGTCTGTAGCTGATGAAACCGAAGAGGGCGTTTGCTTTACAGACTCCTTTGATCATCTTCCCGATCCAGGAGGAAAGGGCCCAGCTGCTATGCCACAACAGGGTCCAAAAGCGGGAGAAGAGCCAAGAGAATCTGGCAGATGGGGGGTTGAAATGAACCCCTCATCAAACAATGTGTACTGGACACATCTGTATGAGTACACGCCTATGAATTTCTGGGTCGATCATCAAGACGATTGCATAAGTGTTCCATCTGACGAGTATTGTGTGTCGGGCGAACCTGGGTGTGAACTGTGCTACGATGAGGAACAAACTGGATGTATTCCAGCACCAGGGTCGCTTCCAAGGGCGTATTCAGGTCTTGGCGTCATGTATTTTGGAAACAGTGAAAATGGCTGTTATCTAACTATGACGTCGGCTTGTAATGTTGAAGGCCCGGTGGAGTACGGGTCGTTGATCTCCCCCGAAATCAGGCTTAGCGAAGCTGTTGGCGCAAAACTGTACTTCAGGACGATCTGGGAAGTTGAATCTTTCAATCCAAATGCAGATCGGCTGATAGTAGAGGCTTTAAACTCTGGTGAGTCGATTTTCAGGGAATGGATCCAAATCGCCTCTTTGAAGCCATACATGACTGTGGACAACCCAGACAGCCGAATCCCAATGACTTCAGGTGGTTACAACAAGCCCCCAAAATGGGTTGAGCACGTAATCGATCTTGATAGATTTGAGGGTGACTGGATGAAGATCAGATTCAGATTTGACTCGGTAGACGGGTATCGCAATGCCTTCAGAGGCTGGATGATTGATGACGTCTCAGTTAAAGCACGCGGTTGCCCGACACCTGCTGTGCCATAATCGAACGTGACCTGAAAGGATCTAGGTGCCCCAACTAAACAATTCCTCACAACCTGATATTCGCCAGCTTTTGGCCAAAAATCCCTTCATAGCCGCGCCCATGGATGGTTACTCGGACTATCCATACAGGGAGGCATGCAGAGAATGTGGGGCTGGAATCACTTACTCGGAGATGATCCCGGCGATAGCCTTAACTTTTGGCGCAAAAGACGCCAAGCGCAGGGTTAAGGTCTATCCAAATGACTCGCCTTTCATTGTGCAAATTGAGGGATCCAAACCGGATGTAATGGCCAAAGCGGCGCAAATGGTCCAAGAAGCTGGTGTACAGATTATCGACATCAATGCTGGCTGCCCATCGAGAAGGGTCACCAATGGTGGCGCAGGCGCGGCGTTGTTGTCCGATCTGCTGCTGATGGAAAGGATCCTGAAGGCCGTTAAAGAAGCGGTCACAATTCCAGTGACCCTGAAGTTTAGAAGCGGTCCAAGTACTGGGAACTTTGTCATCGAAGAAGTCGCAAAGATGGCCGAAGACAGCGGTATAGACGCGCTTGCTTTGCATGCTAGAACGCGCTCTCAGGGGTACAGAGGCAGCGCTGACTGGAGCCATATCGCCAAGCTTGTTGAATGCACCAAGATGCCTGTTATTGGTAACGGCGACGTACTAAAAGGTGAAGACGGTCTGCAAATGATTAAGCAGACTGGATGCCACGGCGTTATGGTAGGTCGGGGTGCCATTGGAAACCCTTGGCTTTTTGGCGAGCTTTTGGCGGTTTGGCAGGGGCTTCCCAAACCTCCAAGGCCGACTAGAGCGCAATGGTTTGCAATGGTTTTGGCACATTTCGATGGGATGGCCGAGTACTTTGACAACGACTCAGAACTTGCGGCCCGGCTGTTTAGAAAGCATTTGTCACGCTACACAAGGGGAATGAAGGGGGCCGTTTCCTTTAGGCGACAGTTGGCAGCAGTTCAAAACAGAAGCTCACTTTTGTCTGCGATCAACAGTATTTTGGCTGATGAGGGGATAACCACTGATCAGACCAGGGAAAATCCACTTTGGGACCAACCCATGCCTGAACACGACTCTCATGGCTTTGTTACGCCGGAGTGATACATGCCTGTGCTTCCAACACCAATCGGCATTTACGCGATTTTAGATGCTGATACCGTGCCTGTGGCCAAGTTGCCAAAATTAGCGGCTGGATTTGTCCAAGCTGGTGTTCAAGTGTTTCAGGTAAGGGCTAAAAACCTGCCAGGCGGCCCGTTCGTTGAGCTTGTTGTGGCGATTCGAGCGGCTTTGGGGCCAAAAGCATTGTTGTTGGTAAATGATCGGGTAGATGTCGCGGCGTTAACCCCAAGCGATGGTGTGCATCTTGGGGACTTGGATTTGGCGCCAAGCGATGCCAGGAAACTGCTTCCAAAGGGTTCCATTGTTGGGTATTCAACGCACTCTCTTGCCGATATTTCCCAAGCCACAGATGTAGATTACGTTGGATTTGGGCCTGTGTTTGCAACTGCGACCAAGGTTACTGGACGGGCCCCACTTGGCATTGAATTGCTTGACGCAGCCTGCAAGCTTTCACCAGTTCCAGTGGTTGCAATCGGGGGGATTAACCCAAAAGATGTTGCGACACTTGCCAAAGCTGGCGCCGCTGGAATCGCAATGATTTCAGGCTTGTTACTTGCGGATTCGCCATTTGAAACTGCCAAAGAGGCTACTGCCGACTTTTTTGCACAAGGTGGCCTGAAATGACCAAAACCGTTGGCGAAATCTTGCAGTTATCATCTAAATATCTTCGCGATAAAGGCTCAGAATCTCCAAGGCTGGATGCAGAATTGTTGATAGCTGACGCCTTGAAAATCAGACGGTTGGATCTTTATTTATCACCAGAAAGGCCGCTGACAGTAGCGGAAACTGATTGCATTCGCGAAGGCTTACGGCGCAGAGCCAAATTGGAGCCTTTAGCTTACATCAGAGGCGTTAGGGAGTTTTTTGGCCTGAATTTTCATGTAACTCCTGACACGCTAATCCCAAGGCCTGAGACTGAAACCTTGGTGGATGCGGCCATTACGTGGATTTCAGCAAATTTGGCCACAAAGGTGGTTGATGTTGGAACTGGCAGCGGTGCCATCGCATGTACACTGGCTGCCAACCTGCCCCAAGTGCATGTCTTGGCAACAGACATCTCCAAAGCAGCCTTGGATGTGGCTGCCCGTAATGCAGATGCTTTGGATGTAACAAACCGAATTTCCTTCATTAATTGCCATCTACTTGATGACATACCAAAAGCGTTCAACCCCCAACTGATCATTTCAAATCCACCATACATAGCTGAGAACGAACGCGAACTCATGGATATCAGTGTGTTACAATACGAGCCCTTAGGTGCCTTGTTTTCAGGCGATGAGGGAACGGATTTAACTTTTGAACTAATAGAAAGAGCCCGCGAGATTTTACTGCCCGGTGGCGCTTTCATTGTTGAAACAGGCTCGCCTGCACAAAGGGACAAAGTTCGAGCTAGGCTTGAATCAGCATTTAGCCACAATGTTTCACCTTTAACCGACCCAGGTGGCACAATTCGCGGCTTTTTGGTTGAAGTATCGGATTCCAAGGAGATCTAACAGATGTCAGACAACGCACACCGTTGTGGGGTCATTGCCATCGCTGGCAGGCCAAACGTCGGAAAATCCACATTGTTGAATAGGATACTGGGGGCTAAAATTGCCATTGTTACCCCAAAGCCCCAAACGACCAGAGACAGAATCCTAGGCATCTGGAGCCAACCTGGCGCTCAGATCCTGTTTCACGATACTCCTGGAATTCACGTGGCTACAAAGGCCTTGAATCGACGCATGGTTATGGAAGCACAAGCTGCTTTGGATGACGCTGACGCCATTTTGATGATGACCGACGCCAGCGATCCTGCCACTTGCTTGAAGCAAGACAACAACGTGATAAGTAGAGTCCGTGAGTCTGGGAAACCAGCTGTCTTGGCAATCAATAAAATCGATCTTATTGAAAAGGCCAGTCTGTTACCCCTAATCGAGACTTACTCTAAAGCAATGGATTTCAAAGCAATAATTCCAATCAGCGCCCAAGACGGAGATGGAATCGAAAATCTGACGGACCTTCTTGTCACTTTGATACCTAAAGGGCCCGCGATGTATCCAGATGACGATTTAAGTGATCGCCCCCTTCGTTTTTTGGTGGCCGAGATTGTTCGAGAAAAGTTGATGCTGGCCCTGCGTCATGAGCTACCCTACTCTACCGCGGTGACCATTGAAGAATTTATCGAACCTGCCCCCCCTGCTGCTGTAAGAATCAGTGCGTTAATTCACGTTGAAAGAGCCTCGCAGAAGGGGATTGTCATTGGAAAACAGGGGGCGATGTTAAAAGAAATCGGAACAGCTGCGCGCCATGATATTCAAGACCTTATTGGTCGGCCTGTGATGCTGACCCTTTTCGTGCGGGTTGACGAAGACTGGACAACGACAGACGAGGGAATCAGCACCGTCTTGGACAATTAATACCCACATATTTGGTTTATTATTTGAATTAGTTCGGTATATTTCTTATATAATCAGTTAACAAATGTGGAGAAGCAAGATCACAGCTCACCCTAAACCCACAAAACGTTACGTAGCCTTCATCGGGTTTACTGGCATTGTGGCCCTAGGGTACTTGATCGCCTTGGCTTTGATAAACCCCAGATATTTGACCTTGCCCATAGTTCAGAATCCTGGGGCGTTTTTAACGTTTGCAGCCCTTGCTCTGGCCACGAGATTGATGGGCGTATCTGCGAAACCGATGGCAGGATTCGGACTGGATACCCCCCTTTACACCGCAGCAATGCTTTGCATAGGACCTGGTCCAACGGCAATGGTTGCCTTTGTCGCAATGGCGCTTAAAGGCTTTGTAGACTGGGCAATCAGGGTCAGGTCAGGAATCAGATGGCCACTTTTCACATCGATTGCGACTTGGATCTTCAGTCCTGCATTAACAGGTACGATCATCGCTTCAATAGGCTTGGCCTTCGATGCCAGAGAACTGGCATATCACGAGGTTTTGGGACTCCACAGGGCAATTTTGGTCTACCTTTTGATGGCTTTAGGGATGTTGGCCCTTCAGTTTGCCACCGTGCTGGTCTCTTACCGTCTTAACGATGTAAGCTGGGCGGATATAGCCAAGGAAATACGCAGTCCAACATTTCATGGAGATTTACTATTCCTGCCTTTGGGTTTCGCTTTGGCCATCGCATACCGAGACCACCACACGCCAACCTTGGCAGCGCTGGCGGTTTCGTATGTAACCTTCAGTTACATCTTCAGGCAGATGAGCAAGGCCCTAGAGGCGTTTACAGAATCATCTCAAGAGCTTGCCCTTTCTGAAGAAGTCGGCAGAACGGTGGCGTCAACTTTGAACGTCGAAGAGGTCGGTCGCAGGGTCGGGATCGCACTACTAAACGCATTATCTGAGGCAAGGGCAATTGTTTTGACAGTGTTGGACGATACGCAGCGTTATAGACAGTCCTACATTAGGGCCGTTGACCGTTTGGAAAAGCCCGCAATTCTTGAAGCTGTATTCAGCGACCTGGAAAACAAATTTCAGCTTGATGGTAGTGAAAAAGACCGGCCTCCAGAGGCGGCAGCCCCATACGATGGCAACATTTGGCACTGTGAGTTGAAAACGCCTGATGTTGGGGTAATTATCGGATACCTGTCCGTTGTCCAGCCTAAAGGAGTCAAATTCAGCCCAAGGGATAAACGGATCATTCGGGGTGTGGCACGCCAAGCGGCTGTTGCGGTCCAAAACTGGCGACTTTACAGTTTAGCAACTGAAGACGGACTTACAGGGCTTTATGTGCGCCGATATATTGAGTCGAGGCTGTGTGAAGAGTTTGAGCGGGCGACCAGATCCAAGGGCAATTTCAGCTTAATGATGGTAGACGTAGACGACTTGAAAAAGATAAATGATAACCACGGCCACGCCGCTGGGGATAAGTTGCTTAGGTCAGTCGCCACTGCGATGCGCGAAAGCCTGCGTCGAATGGATGTCCCCGGCAGATGGGGCGGCGATGAATTCGCCGTTATTTTGCCAGATATTTGCCTTAAAGAAGGGCTTGAAGTTGGCAAAAGGATTATCGACAGCCTAAAAGACTATTCGTTCCAAGTCCGTGATCAGATTATTACACCATCGGTCAGCATCGGAATCGCCGCTTTTAACGAGTGTTGTCCGCAAAACGTGACGAATATGTTGGCCCTTGCAGATGGAGCCCTATACCAAGTCAAAAATTCGGGAATAAAAGGGTCCGTTACCGCCGCTTGCCCCGATATGGTAAATAAGGTCCAATTGCGTTTGGAATCATGATCGTGCGATAAGGTTCCTGACCCGTTGGCCCTGCGGGCATTTGTAGCAGGATGAAGTTTTGAAACTAAAAGCGTTAGCTTCAACAAACTGGTCTAGGCATTTTTGGATTTCGATCTCAGCTTTTGTGTTTCTACATAGGAACGGGGCATCAAGCCGTACCTGGTTGTTCCGCTTCATGCAACCTCTCTTTAGGTCAACGAGTGTCACCGCTGGGAATTATGTTGGCCAGTGTTGTCTGTGTCAAGCCATACCCCCTTTGCCCTTCATAACAAAGGGATTTCAACTTCCATCTTGGATTCATCGTGTGAGGTACTGATGATATTAGGACTGACTGGAAAAAACGCATCTGGTAAGGGTGAGGTCGCAAAAATTTTGATGGCTGGCGGGTTTGAATACTTCAGTCTTTCAGATGAAATCAGGTTGGAACTACAGGCGAAAGGCATTCCAGAATCGCGTGACAATCTGATTGAGGCCGGCAGGATGCTGCGCCAAAATGAAGGCCTGGATAGCTTGGCGCGCAGGGTTACAGGCCGATTTACCGTTGGTTTGAACCAGGTGGTGGACTCCATCCGAAATCCCCACGAGGTACGCTATCTCAGGTCCCTTGGGTCATTCTTTTTGATTCATGTTGATGCCCCAATCGAAATTCGCTACGAGCGGGCTCAAAAGAGGGCGCGCACTGGCGATCCTGTTGATTTGGAAGCGTTCAAGGCGGCTGAGGCTAGGGAACTTGCAAGTGATAACCCAGCTGCCCAGCAACTAATCGCAACTATTGAGCTTGCTGATTTTACGGTCACAAATGATGGTGATCTGGACACTTTAACTAACAATGTTCGTGCTTTGTTTCAAAAGGCCGTTGCAATGACTCCCAAGATGTCATGGGATGAATATTTCATGAAAATAGCCGATGTTGTTGGCACTCGATCCAGCTGTGCAAAGCGACATGTCGCTGCCGTGGTTGTCAAAGATCATCGCATAATTTCCACTGGTTACAACGGAACTCCAAGGGGCACGCTAAACTGTAATGAAGGTGGTTGTGAGAGGTGCCTTGCTTTGGTGCCGTCAGGGTCAGGCTTGGGCGACTGTCTTTGTTCTCATGCCGAAGAAAATGCCATAGTCCAGGCCTCATACCATGGTGTAAGTCTTCGTGGCGCAACGATTTACACCACGTTTCAGCCTTGTATCCTTTGCACCAAAATGATTATCAATGCTGGAATTCGCGAAGTAGTTTATCGTTACGCTTACCCGCTACCTGAAAATGCAAGACATCTGTTCAGGGATGCAGGAGTAACAGTACGACAGCACGAGTCTGGTTGACATAATGACTGAACTAAACGATACTACCCGGCCGGAGGTGCCACATGGCTCGAGTCACAATCGAAGATTGTCTGGATACTATAGACAACCGCTTTGCCTTAACCCTTTTGGCGGCAAAACGTTCCAGGATGCTGCTAAACCAAGCGCCAGCGCAGATCGAAACCGACAACAAGGAAACGGTCACGGCTTTGCGGGAAATCGCCGCCAACCGTGTTGGATTCAAGCGAGATATTCGCGAAATCCTGAATCTGCCCCCCGCCGATCAAGAATAACTACAGTTTTCATAGCACTGCTGCCCGCGTTACTTAGCGGGTGTGGTGCGTATTTGTACCCACTTCCAGACAACCCTTTGGACGATCCGACCACCCTTTTGGACAAGGCCCGCGCAAAAACAGACGGCCTTTTGACTTTAAGCGCGGAAGCTAGGATTAGGGGACGCTCCAAGATGGGCCGGGCCATGGGAAAAGTATCCATTTTGGCAAATCGAAGCACAGAGCAGCTGAGAGTCGACGCCTGGACACCTACTGATGACTTGGTGCTTTCCCTGGTTGCAGATAAAGACGGTTTTCACTATTTCACGCGTGGTGAGCCAATTTGCCTTATAGGTCCAGTCTGCCCTTCTAACGTCAGAGCGTTGCTGCCTTTGGGATTGGACATCAAATCCATAATCGGCGCCCTGTTTGCAGTTCCTCCAGATATTGACCTTGAAGGTACTTGGAGCATGGCATTTGACAGAAAAATTGGAGCTTATCTGCTTGAACAGGCGCCAAAACATGGCACCCTGGTCAGGATGTGGATTCGGGAAGATGGTCAAGTGGTTGGGGCAGAACGAACAATGGATGGAAAGCTTGATTATCGAATCAAATTCCAATTCTCTAAAGGAAAGTCGATTCCTGGTGCTCTGGAGTTTCAATCTGATATTGATTCAACAAACGCGACGGTTAAAATCCAAAGCTTTGAGCTAAACCAACAGTTTGGTGATGAGGACTGGGAACCACCTTGTAACACTAACTTCAGATGGCTTGAATGCCTGGAGGACGAATGAGCGGAAAATTCATTGTTTTTGAGGGCCTAGATGGTTCTGGGACGACAACTCAAAGCAGGTTGCTGTTTAACAAATTGGCGCGTCACACTCCTTTGGTCCATCTGACAGCTGAGCCAAGTACTGGCCCGGTTGGTCAGCTGATTCGCCAGATTATCAAGGGACGGCTGATTGGACGTACGATCACAGATGTTAAAATTCCGTTTGATTATCAAGCTTTGGCGTTACTGTTCGCTGCCGACCGGCTGGACCATGTGGCTTGTGAGATTCGGCCACTGCTGGAGCAAGGATACCACGTGATATCAGACAGATACGTGCTTTCATCGCTGGCGTATCAAGGGTTGACGTCGCCCAGCGAATGGGTGGCATGCATCAACAGCCATGCACTGAAGCCAGATATTCAGTTTTTCCTTGATGTTCCAGCATCTACCGCGTGGGAGCGATTAAACCAGGCAAGGCCAGGGAGCGACATATTTGAGGCTCCTGAGACGTTGACCCAGGTGGCCCAGTCATATCAGGAATCGTTAAAAACGCTTTCACCTGAAACATTGTGCGTTATCGACGGTACTAAATCGCTTGAAGAAATCGAAGGCGAGATATGGCAAACATTGACAGACAGAAAGTTGATAAATCTGGAGACGGAACTTGAAGTAGAAATAATCACCACAGACGAATAACGCTATCTAACCCTTTAATAACTAAGGCTGTTTTGTCTGTTTTGGCTCCATAAACACACTGTCTTACCTCTTGTTTCACATATGAAATGAAGTAGATTTTGTTGCCTGAAACCTCAGTTACCACACCAGCTGCAATCCCATTTTCGGAACCAAGGCCACACTGTCCTGGGCAATTAAACAAGATTATGTCCCCAGGCTTTGCGCTTGATGAAGGCATCACTTTGGAGGCGACCAACTGTTTGTAAGGAATCACCGCAAGACTGACAGAAGACTGGCCCTTGGGTAACTGGTCGTTAATAATCAGAATGTGACCAAGAAATGAACGCTCATCAAAGGATTTTACAATCCCCAAAAGTCTTGTTGCGGATTTGATAATTTCGGCGGTTCCATCATAGGTCGACGCGGCCGCTGTAGTATCTGGAGAAACCACCTTTGGCTCTGGCTGGTCGGGTGCAGGTTTCTTGGGCTCGCTGGGCTTCTTGGGCTCGCTGGGCTTCTTGGTATCACCTGTTTTTTTGGACTTTTTCGGCTTTTTGGGCTTACTTGGCTTATCTACCTCACTTGGGTCCTCACCCTTCTTTAACCCTGTTAGAGCCGGCAGTTCAAATGAACTGGAAACTGACACGACAGAGTATGGATCGTGGCTTTTGTAAGTTGGAGCTGTGACACAACCCCAAAAAACAACAGGTATTGATAAAGCCAGAACTGCAAGCCGATTTGACACAACTGCCTCCGCGCAAATAAAATAGTAGGGCCTTGACTGTCTTACGTCAAAGAAGAAGGAGTACCCATGAAACGCTTAGCGATAATCCTTGCCATGGGAATGATGTATTCCTGCGGCAGTGGAAGTAGTTTTGGAAGTTTGAATGTCAACTGGCTGATAGCGGTTGGAGACTGCGAAGAGTCGGGAGTTGAAGTTTTAAACTTCAGATTGCTGGAAAATGGTGTGGACGCACTTGTTCCTTTTGAAACCGCTAAATGCAACCGCGGGATTCAAGGAACAAAGGAAGGCATAAAAATTGAGGGTATCCCAGCTGGGACATACACCTTGGTCATCGAAGGTCTCAAAGCCGTTGAAGATGAAAAAGAGAAAACAACCATTGAGCTTGTTGGTGTTTCAGAAAACGTCGTGATCACAGATCGCCAACTCACCTCTATTCCTCCAGTTATTTTGACTTTAAAGACCGCCACGCTGCGGCTCAGCTGGAAGTTTTCCAATGGGAAAATGTGTGGCACCAATGGTATATCTTCAGTTCAAGCTTCTTTGATCGATGAACCGGGCAACGAAGTGATGCCCCCAACGGTGTTTGCTTGTGAGCTTCCAACCGCGCAAGATGGCAGGGCTCCTGGCATTCTGATAACTAACTTGCCGGCCAAAGAGGAGCTTACCGTTTTTGCATATGGTCTTGATTTAAATGGTTTTGCAAGATTTTTTGGTGAAACAGACTTTGATACCCTACCTGGAACCGAGGCTGTTGCCGAGGTGGATTTGAATCCGATCATTGAACCTGACGCTGAGCAAGACGACACCCCACCTGTCAGATAACCAAAATCCTCGAAAACCTTGGCTTGGGATGGCTTTAAAATCACCGCCAATGGGAAGCATGCTCCAAAATCACCGCCTGATTGATATCAAAGCCTAGCGCGGATTTTGGGTTGGCCTCTTTACCAGACATGAAGCCGCGTGATAGGATTTCGACTCGGTCATGGTGGACCAGGCGACCGCTGGCAACTTTGTTGCGAGAGGAAAGTCCGGGCTCCGCAGGGCAAGGTGCTGGGTAATTCCCAGTGGGGGCAACCCCAAGGAAAGTGCCACAGAAAACAAACCGCCCTTCGAAAGAAGTGGTAAGGGTGAAAACGTGGGGTAAGAGCCCACGGAGGCTGCTGGCGACAGTGGCTTCGGTAAACCCCACCTGGAGCAAGGCCGAACAGAAGGCTTGGCTGCCCGTCATGCGCCTTCGGGTATGGCTGCTTGAGGCGTGTGGTAACACACGTCATAGAAGAATGGTCGCCACAACGGAAATTTGATAGTTCCTTTGTACAGAACCCGGCTTACGGTCCACCATGACCGGCCAGTTTTTGGGGGATTTTATGGCAGGTAAAAGAGTCGTCCTTCTTTGGGCTACCAATCGCGGGGTTCAAATGATTGTGAACACTGGTTTGGCCCAAATGCAGCTTGAAGCTGTGTTTTGTACCAGTTTGGGCCAGTTCCAGGAAAACTTGCAGAGGCAGCCAGTTGCAGTGCTGGTGGCTTCCGAGGAACTCAGGTCCTCAGGCATTGATGTTGCGGCATTAGTCAGCCTAGTCGGCGATGGACCAATCGTTGTAATTTTGAATAGTTCCAGGCAACCAATCGATTCAATGGGTACCAGGGCTAGGCCTTTGGCCATCCCTTGCACCAGCAAACAGTTAGTACAGGTCCTAAGCGGTGCGGTACAAAGCGCTGAGGATAGCCAGCAAAAAAGCCCAGAAACCACCCCCATCGTTCATGACCCTCTTGAAAACCAAAGCCTGGACACTCAAAACCTGAATGAACTAATAGCCGAAGAAGTTGATAAACAATTGAAACAGCTAATCCAGACCAAATTGGATTCACTGATTCAAAGGCTAGTCCCAGAAATGGCCGAGGCAATAATCAAACAAGAACTGGAACGATTGCTTTCTGAAGCCCAGGCAAACGCCCCCTTGGACCTTGGGCCTGATAGTGGTGATGTTTAACGGCTGCCGAAAAAGGCGTTATCAGACGGCGCTGACCAAGATTTTGGCAACTGTGTCAACTGCAAACCTGGCAAGTACCATTCCAAGGCCAGCTACTACCGTGAAGACTATCCCCTGGAAAAAGCTAAACTTGGTGCCAACATGCATGACTCCAGCGATTATCAGCATCAAGACAACTGTCAGGCCAATCTGAGCGCCACTAGAGGCAAAGAATTCGAACATCCTAGTCAGTTCCGACGAACCCAACGCAAATCCCATTCCTACGGCACCCAAGACCACGGTGAATCCCAAAGCACCAAAAAAGGACAGGGATTCACCAGGTACCACTCTGGACAACAGCAGCAGTGCGATAGGAATCAAAAGCCCCATAACCAACCCCAACGCCAAAACCGCCACAATCTGGTGCACAAAATCGCCAGTAGAGGCAACTCGAATGCGACTGGCCTCTAACGATGCCATCGTTCTGTAAAACATGTTAGAGCTGAACAAGGGCTTGAAGCGGTCAGTAGTGACACCATCTATCGTTTCAATGTCATCAAAAGGGACGGCCCTTACCTCTGAGGCATGTCCTTGGGCCTGAAACAGCATGTCACTGTCACCACTTTTAATTATCTGTGGTTGGTCCTTTTCACGCTGCCAGAGGAAGTGGATTCCGGTTGGAGTCAACTTTTCAACAACCCCCGAATAAAACTTACCATCCCTCATTTTCAGCTTTCCGGCATCGGCTGGAAAAGCAAACAAGACAACTGCCGCAATTATCGCAAGGTTTCCAAGGAGTAGCTTCACTATGGCCCCCATCTGGATGGATTTAACTATTTATATCTCTACAACGGAGGGAAACAATCTTCAGCCTGATTTGTACAGAAATTCGACTGAATATCGTTTTCACATTGTTCAGTTGGCCAGCCATTTGCCAACGTGTCTGTCAAGGCGCAATCAGCTTGCAAAACGCAATCCTGATATTCATTCCAAACCAACCGATCATCAATAGTACCCAAGCTTACACACTTGGCAGGACATCCAAGGTCTGCAGGATCACAAGCCTTACGACACATCCAGATGTCACGGCATGTCTTGGTTCCTTCGGGCATGCAGGCATCAACCTGATCCTTACAATTTGTAAAGGCACAATTGTCAGGTGCGTCCCCATCAAAAAAGGCCACACACTCATTTTGATCCATGCACTCTCGCAGGGCATTGAATTGGTCCAAACCTTCAGCGCTAGTGGCTTCTTTGCACTGCGCTAAAAAGTCCTCGTCCCCAGGGCAGGCCATTTCACACGCTGCTGTTTCAACGCAGCTTGGGCCGCTGAAAACTGTAGCCTTACTACAACCTTCGGGCTCTTGTCCTGGGTCATGCTCAGGCTCATTTGTATCAGTGCCATCATCTGGAGCTGGGGTTTGGTCGTCCGCAGGAGCGTTATCCTGCGGCTCACCAAGATCGTCAGACGTTGCTGTGTCATCAGTGGGATCCCCTTCATCGGGGGTGTCCACTACGTCCGCGACATCTGACTTTCCAGGGTCAACCACGTCCTCGTCAGACTTTGAATCACCACAACCAAAGGCAAATAGTGCCACAACCAAAAACGCAAAGATTTTCTTCATCCTGTCCCCACTGTTGGTACCGGATGGCTATTTTAACCGAATTCAACGGAAAAGGGGAATTATTGTAGAGTACAACCTTAAATCTAGTTGTGAATCATTATTGTGAGGGTTTTTAGAAGGTTACTGAATGTTAATTACTCAGCGCTAGTGTCGTTGAGGCAGTTTTGGAGATCAGTGTAGCAAGTTCCGCCCTGTGCTTGCGCTTGCTGCATACAGGTCCTCCACGCGCTATCTTCCATCGTACTTGGGCAGGCTGTATTGAGGCACTGGGATAAGTCTCGCAATAGGCCATACCCAGTTTCAGTTGCATTATTGACACATGTCCTTTGACATGATTCGTTGGTCCCACAGCCGTTCATACACTGCAGCGTTTCACCACAGGTCTTATCACCGTAGGTCGCCGGACCAAAGCAAGCTTCAACCTTGTCAACGCAGGCACCCTCGCCGTTGATTGCAGCATTTGCACAAGTGTTGAGTTCGTTGCCTGTCTTGCCTTCGCACACTTCAAAAATGCAATCCATAATGTCATCGAAAAGGCCATTGGCTTCTTTGGTAGCAGCCTCCCTACAGTCATTAGCACACTGCGCATCACAATTGACATTGTTGATGCAATTCCACAAATCCCCACAGTTGCCATCGCCATAGACCTGCTCTCCGATACAGTTGGTGAAGTCTTCATCACAGACACCACCTTCCTTTAGAGCCGCGTTGGCACAAGTTTGCCATTGATCATCTGGCATGGTGCTGGGGCAATGGTCATCCTTTAGGATACAGTCCCACACTTTGCCATAAAGGTCGATGGCTTCTTTGCTTGCTGCCGCGCCACACGCCTGCACACATTCCCTATCATTACCACCGCAGTTCTGAACGCAGATCCAAAGAGTGCGGCAGTTACCTTCGCCATACCTTACGCACTTGTCCCACTCAGACTCACAGGTGGTGCTTGCCGCTTCTTCCCAACAGTCATCGCACTGCTGCTCCTCCTGTGGCGTGGCATTTTGTTTGGCACAAATTGGGCAAGCTTGCTGAGTGCACTTGATGGCATTGCTGAGATCTATCTGTGCCTCTGCGGTAGCTCCACCCCAGCAGTCTCCACGGCATTCATTCGCTGCCTCCTCATTGCTAAGCTTGGCGCAACCGGATAGGCAACCAACGAGATCGTAGCATTCGCCGTACTCGCAGCCCCAGAAACAGCCATAGTACTGCTCCACGCAGAAATCTTCTAGGCACTGAGAAAATTGTTCATTGGAAGTGGAATTACTACAGTTTGTCGATAGACAACTGATAAACGCTTGGTAATCCTCCCTACCATCAAAGGACAAGTTACCTTCGCACTGAGTCCTGCATGCCTCACCGGCAGCTCCCTCGGGGCAGTCATTAATACACTCAAACACTGCCTTGCAGGATCCGACTGGATCGTCTACACAGCCAGGTACCCCGCCACCATCATCAGTCGACCCTGGATCGTTGTCTGGAACATCAGGAGTAGTATCGGTGTCTCCCCCAGTTCCTGGGTCTTGGTCGGGAGTGCCCGGGTCGTTATCCGGCTCGTCAATATCCGGACGAGGGGTTTCGTCAGTGCCACCAGGATCGTTAGTGGGGCCACCATGATCAGTGTTTGGGATGATTACCTCTTCACTAGGTTTTGTTTCGCCATCACCACAAGCGTAGAGCCCGCCGACGAACAGCAGACCGACAGCCAGAATTGCAAGCCGCTTCATTGTAAACCTCATATACTCAAGCAAACCCAATGGGCCACACCTGTGCCCACAAACAAAGGGCATGATACGGAGTTGACGAGGCAGTGTCAACCAAAAGCAACCAAATTCTTCTTCGAAATCATCAATTTTTGCGTGTTTTAGGCATGATTTCTTTGGATGACCGTTCTTTTTGCTCCACAGATCGAACCTAGGTGGCCAGTTTAGGACGATTTTCGAAATCTGGGTTAAACTTTTAGGTGGGCTTTCTTGGTGAGATGACATGTACAGCATTGTGTTTAAAGAGGCTAGACTTCCTTTTAATGACGAGGGTCAGGTTGCAGACGTTGCTGTATCCGATGGGGTAATTGTTCGTATAGACCCCACCATTGGACAAAACGCTGGATGTGAAATTAGATGCCGTGGAAACTGGTTGCTGCCAGGAGCCATTGATATGCATGTTCACCTGAGAGACCCCGGGCTGACCCATAAAGAGGATATTGTGTCTGGTACCGAGGCGGCTGTCAGATCTGGAGTCACAACGGTTGCGGACATGCCAAATACTGTGCCTCCAACTGTGACGGCAGCAGATTTTTTGGCAAAGGTTGAAAGGGCTAGGAAGGCCGCGAAATGTAACGTCCTTTTTTACATGGGATTAGGTGACTCCAACGTTGACGAGATAGAGCGCGTTTGTTCACACCCCTTATTGGCGGGAGTTAAGGTATTCCTGGGGGCGACTACAGGCGACATGGTATCTTCGGAAAGCGCCTTATCTAAGGCCATTGAGAACCTAGACCAACTCTTTGTCTTTCACGCTGAAGACGAAGGCGTGTTGCGCCAGGCTAAGGCCAATTTCGAGGAAACTCCAACTGCCACAGATCATCATGTAATCAGACCCGCCAAGGCTGCAATTGAGGGGGCTAAGCTGATTTCTTCGCTTGCGAAGGAAGGACGGCGACTGCACATCGCACATCTGTCTACTGCGGCTGAAATTGCGTTTTTGAACCCAAAACTAGGGATCACCGGAGAGGTCAGTCCTCATCATCTTTATTTTAATGTCGAAGATACCGCTAGGGTTGGAAACTTGTTGAAAGTTAACCCCCCAGTCAGGCTTGAAAGTGATCGTTTGGCTCTTTTGGAGGCTTTAGCTGATGGCAGAATCGGGGTGATCGCGACGGATCATGCACCACACACTCTTGCTGAGAAGGCCCTACCCTACCCGCAGGCCCCTTCTGGGGTGCCGGGCCTTGACACTTTGGTCGCCTCGATCTTGAACCTAGTTAAAAACAAAAGGCTGACAATGACTAGGGCGGTTGATGCCATGTCAACTGCGCCTGCCAAGTTGCTTGGTTTGACCAAAAAAGGTCGAGTCGCCGTTGGTGCTGACGCAGATCTGATTTTATGGGACCAACAACAGGCCTGGGTCCCATCAAGCCTTGATATTTACTCACGTTGTGACTGGTCACCATTTGAGGGGGTGACGCTTGCAAGTAGGCCGTACGGAGTGTGGGTCAAGGGGATTCAGATGGTGTGAGGGGCAGGAGGCAGGAACGGGGGTGCTGGTTTATTGTCCTTGCTCGGCGAGCTCAGCTAGCAGCACTCCGACAGCACTTAGCAGTTGTCTTGCTGGTTCGATGGCTTCGCTTTGTTGCATATCAGGATTAACCAGGAATTTCTTTAGATAGAATTGGGCTTCTTTGTAGCGCTGCTTGCGAACAAGCGCTGTTGCAAGGTTATAGGCCGCCATTCCATCATCTGGATCTAGTTCAAGACCACGGCTGAGTTCAGAAACCGCTTCATCAAGTTCACCAAGGGTTAGATGCACCAAACCAAGATTATGGTGAATCGCAGCTTCATCTGGATTGATTTTCGCGCCTTCGACCAAAACGGCTTTGGCAGCTTCCTCGGCTCCTTGGTTCAAATACAACAGACCAAGTGCCGCAAATGCGCGTCCATAAAATGGATCCGCCTCAATGGCCTTGCGGTATTGGTCATCTGCGTCTGAAAGCTTGCCCTTCTTTTCAAGGCATTGACCTGCCCAGTAAAAGGCTGCTGCAAGGTTCGGATTAAATTGCGCGGCCTCTTGGAAGCGGTTTAACGCAGAGTCAATTTCATTACGCGTCAAAGCCAAGCGCCCAAGCTGGAACAAAACATCGGCGTTTTTGGCGTTTTGGGCCAGGGCCTGGTTCAAGAATGATTCTGCAGTATCAAGCAGACGCGCCTTTTCAGCATCATCCTTAGCCTGCTTGTCATACATGAAAATCATACCAAGCTGAAACAGTGCTTGGTCATTTTTAGGATTCCTGGTAACAGCGGCATTAAATAAGGTTATCGCCTCCTCAAGCTGGTTGGCTTGATAAGCTTTAATGCCTTTGTTTGTGAGGGCGATTGATTCGGTGTGCGCCTTTGAGCAGCTAACCGCCAAGATCGCCACTAAGGATATTAAGACCGTCCGCATGTCGCCCCCTTTGTTTAAGAGTTGACCCTATTTACTGACCTTGAAGATAAACGGATAGGAAACTCTAACAGTTCCACCACCCTTTGGAGATGGGAAGCGCCAAGACTGAATCCTAGCGACAACGCATTTCTCGACGGCAGGACTGTTCAAAGTTGTCTGACCGATTTTAACGGAAGCAACATTACCAGTGGGCAAAATCACCCACTCAGCCCTTATCTGTCCTGCAAGATTGGGATTTCGCTGAACCTCGCTCTGGTAGCAGTACCTGATTTGGTCAAGTTTGGATTGAATGTAGCGCTGGACGGTCTGGCGGTCCAACTCGCCGTCGACCGAGATTGGGCCAGTCACAACCCTGGGAGCACCTGCACCCTTGAACTTGACTCTGGTGGCCGCGCCTTCAGCCTCGTCCTTGCTTAGACCAGCGATACCACGAAGGTCAGACGGCCCAAAATCACCACCACCACCCCAGGCGCCTGTTCCAGCAAACCCGCCACCACCGGCACCCATGGTCCCACCGAACGCGTCGAGTCCCATTGCCAGTTCAGCATCAAGGCCCCTATCACCGATGGCCCTGATGCCCATGGTACCACCACCTAGGCCAGAGCCGGCGGCCTCAAGCACGCGGTCCAACATGGCGGTGTTTTCACCCATAACACGAGTCAGCGCTGTGTTGGCAGCCTGACGGTTTTGTTCCTGTGTTGCAGCCGGGACCAGCTTAGAGGTAAGTTCCTTGTCATTCCTTGGCACTATTGATAGAGCAGTACCTTCTCCAGCACCCTTTTGGGCGGCTTCATCCAAGCGCTTACGAATCTCTTCCTCTTCGCGTTTCTTATCCTCTTCAATCTTTCGTTCGAGGATCTGAACCTGGACCTTCTTCATGGCTTGAGTATTACGTTCGTAGGGGTCCCTAGTGACAACAAGCTGATCTTCAGGAACCAACACAATCATCAATGCCAAAAGCATGTGTAAAATCAAGGAGATTAGCAGGTAAATCTGGTCCTTAAAGTTGTAACGCTTGATCCAGGAGCCTCTGACCTGCTTAGAAACCGGGGAACGACCAGCCAGGAGGGTGAAATCACCAAAATGTACCCTAGCTTTTAGCTTTTCATCGAGAGTAACGTACTTTCCCTGTGAAATTAGGCCTCTACGCTCCATCTCTGGAAGGCGCACGACCTTGTCATCCACCAAAAACTCGGCGTCAACCTTGGCTGTTTTAACATCAAGCAGGAAATTATCGCCACTGGGGGTCGCAATCGTTAGTAATGGAATACCTAAAGCGCTTTCAGGTACGAAAAGGTCGGCCTTTGCATCTTCGCCGATGGTAACCGAAGCTCCAGCAGGAAAGATTGTCCAATCAAGAACACGATCACCCCAAAGAAGCTTGGCTTCAAAGCCATACTTGCCAGATTTAAGCGCCTTATCAAGGTTGCTCGACAAGAAGGCGCCTTCACCCAAGGCAGCGGCGGCCATCTCGAACTTGATTCTGACCTTGACATCCTCACCAAAAGTCAGGACGTCATCAGGGCGCAGCATCGTAGGCTCGGTCAGCCTTTCCCCGTTTATCAGGGTCTCAACACCTTCACCGGCGTCTTTTAAGCGTACCTGACCAGAATCCAAAACCTCAATCAGGGCGTGTTCCCTGGCAACTCCAGGACCGTCAACCTCAAGATGATTCGACTTACCCTTGCCGATTCGTATCAGTTTTCTGGTAGTGGTCAGAATCTCTTTGTTTTGGTCCTGAAAATCAGTAAACCGAATCTCCAACGATTCTCGATGCATTTCGCCCCCTGAACTTAGATTAGAGGTCTTCGGCAGACTTCAGAATTTCGTCTACAAAGTCCTTTCGCACTTTAATCGAGCTAGCGTCCTTATCAATGAGTAGCGCTTCCGCTATCCCCTGATTTGGTCTCATGATCTCGCCCTCAAGGACATCGCCCTCGAAGTCCATTTGCTTGACGTTGGGTTCTCCGGCTCCCCCTGGTTCGGATTCTGCCAAGGCAGGCAAGGCAAGCAGGATTGCGAAAAGGCCCGCTATCAACTTAATCAGTACGCTTCTCATCGTACACCTCACGCCGAAGGGATCCTAATCCCTAAAAGGCTAAATTTGCAAGCGGCTATCAGCCACAATGGTTGATTACTTAAATATAACCAACCATAAACAACGAAACACCTATGCTATTCAGAGCCTTTGGAGGCACCATCTCCCTTGGCTCCGTCATCCGACTTATCGGCCTCTGGAGTAGGTTCGGGCGCCTTTTCTTGCTCAGCAGCAACCTCCTTCAGGACTTCAATGGTGGTCACAATACCGGAAATTCGCATTTTGACCGCCTTCGCTCTAGGATCTTGAGGATTAACCATCTGCTCAAACTTGCGGCATTCGGTTAAAGCCTTTTCATGCTGCCCTAGATTTTCCTGATATACAAGACACAGATTGAAATGGGGATCCGCATAATTGGGGTCCTTTGCCAGTTCGGTCAGCAGCTTGATAGCGCCGTCAGCGTCATCGGCACCACGCTTAGCAACAGCCAAGCCAAGGGTGGCTTCGCGATGGCCTGGCTTTATCTGCAGAGCCTTGTCAAACTGGGCAGAAGCCGTTGCGAAGTCCATATATCCCAAGGTAACGGAGGCTAAGTTGAATCTGGCATCAAAGTTTTTCGGGTCGTCCCTGACAGCCTTTTCAAAAATCTGAACGGCTTGCCTGACTTCACCCATCTTCAGAAATATGATTCCGAGGATATTTTGGATATCACCGTTGGTTTCATAAATGCTGACGGCGTTCCTACCAACCAAGATACCAACGTCGAGCAGGCCCATTTCCAGATAGGAAGCAGCCAAAACCATGTATGAATCCATCGAGTCTGGATCCGATACAAGAGCCTTTCTGGCCAAGTTTATCGCCTCAACAAAATCACGCTTCTCAAACGCCTTGGCTGCATAGTAGTTGTTTGCACCTGAGTCAGCTGGGTCAATCTCAAGGGCCTTGGCAAACTGCGCTACTGCGGCGGCTTCATTGCCTTGCGCCAAGTCAACATAGCCCAACCTGGAGATTGCAGCTCTAAAGTCTGGGCGCATAGCGATGGCCTTCTCATACAAGGTTCTAGCCTGAGCCACGTCGCCTTGTGCCATCAGCAAAGAAGCCATGTTGTAGATCGCCTCGGCAGTTGGATTCTCTTTTGACGCGGCGTCTTTGATCCTTTGCTCAACACCAGCCTGGGTCCAGTTTGGGGCCTCAAGGCCTTCACCTTCCACAACAAGGGTGGCCCTGCCAGTACCTAAAGAATAAGCGCCAGGGGTCGGTCGAATGTCAGGTAACGCACGATACTCTGGGTCCAAGGTCAACAAGGCCTCTTCAGCAGCTGCAGAGTACTCGTTGTACCATTTAAGCTCACGGGCAACCTCAACGCACTGGCGGTAGGCTTCCTTGGCTCTTTCAAACAAGGGAGTCGCCCTGTCAGCCATACCCTGACGATAAATTGCCCTGGCATCTGGGTTCAATCCACGAGGAGTTGGCGATTCTTCAATTGCGACCGCCAGTTCCTGTAGGCCCTGTCCCTTTCTGGTAGTTGCAGCGATTGTCCAGTTGGGCTGGCCAAAACCTTCGACAACCGTAAATGTTTCCAAAGCCTTGGTAACCAACTCACCCTTTTGAGCTATACCAGCAATCAAAACCTTCTCAGGAAGCTTCAGTTCAACAGCCCGCATTTCGGCCATCTGGGCTTCACCTTCCATAAACTGGGCTTCTGCAGCAGCGCTAAGCCCAACAGAGGTTACCTTTCCTTTTTCCTCGTCCGTCAGGCCGGCATACGCAGCAACGGTCTTGTTGTACCATTCCCTGGCCTTGCGTGCGCCACCACGAGTTTTTTCTTGGGTGCGGGCAATCTGGAGGTGGGTCTGAAGATACAGGTCCAGGCCACCGCCCTTGCCATACCTAGTCAGCCATCTTTCGAATTCCTTAATGGCCTGATCATACTTGCCCTGCTTCTCGTATGTAGTTGCGATATTGAAGGCAACGCTTGCGACGTGCTCAGATTTCGGGAAAAGCTGCAGGTACTTGCGAAGGTCCGTAATCGCCTTGTCGTGCTCACCCAATCCACTGCGGAAAGTGGTGGCAAATCGCAAGGCCTCTTCGGTAAGTTCGTGTTTTGGGTGCAGACCAACAAAAACTTCGTAGATTCGAGCTGCCTCAGAGTAAACGGCCAGCCGTCGATAGGTGTCCGCGATGTTGTAAAGGGCTCGTGCGGCCAATGGAGAAGTTGGCATTTCGTTTACCAATTGTCCGTTTGCCTCAAGGGAGCGTTCAACCAAACGAGCCTTGAAGAATTTGTCTGCCGCATGGTACAAAGAACCGTCTTTCAGCTTGGTATTCGGGAACTTACGGATATAGTCCAAGAAACACTCGGCTGACTTCGTAAATCGCCCCTGCTGCTCGTATTCGAAGCACAGGTTGTAGTCCTTGCGCTCAATGATTTCCTGGACGATGCGTGGGACATCATCCTGCATCAGTTTTGGGTTGGCCTTGATTTCTTCTGCGGCTTCGTTTAGAGCACTGATGTTCCTGGAAAGCATCAAAGCAGACAATAAAAGCCTTGCCGCATCAGGTGCATTGACGTGATCGGGGTATTTGTTGATCAGGTTTCTAAACCCATTCGCAGCTTCATTGTAGTGGTTGTACTGGTACTTAACCATTGAGGCCGCAAACTGTGCTTCCACCACGTCGGGAGCATCTGGAGTGGCCATTTTCAGATAGCGTTCTGAGGCTGCAATCAACTTCTTTTCAAACTCTGGAAGTTCCTTCTCTTCAAGGTCTGTAGAGTCGTCGGACTTGGTTTTTTGCTTTGAGACATCCAAAAGTGCGTAGTAGCAACGAACGGCGCCGTGGGCCGACTGCAGGGCCACCTCTTGGTCAGGATTCAACTCGGAAACAATGGAGTAGCGCTCGGCAGCCTCCTGATACTTTTCCAACTGTTCCAGCAAAATGGCGTAGTTCAATGTCATTGCAGCGTAGTCTTTGGAATCTGGGAACAATCGCAGATACTCGTTATACAAGTGATGGGTAAATTCCATCGTGGATTGTTCCTTGGTAACGCCAACTTCCTTGTGATAGTTGGTCACGATGACGCGGACCACTTGCTCAGAAGTGGCCAGCTCAGGCTGATAAAACTCGGGGGGTGTCTTATCCCTGAACATATCCAGCAAACCGATCAAGCGCTTTGTTTCCTCGACAACTGGCTTTTTTGGACCAAGTCTGTATGCGTTATCAAGGATGTAGCGCTGAAACCCAATGATTCTATAGGCATCGGACGCGTCCTTGAATTCGATAATGATCTTCTTGAACAGAACGGTCGACTTTCTGTATTCACCCTGGCTGGCATAACCTTCCGCCAAGCGAATAGCCAAGTCCAGGTATCCAGTGGCAGAAATTGCCTTGAAAACCTTGATGGCGTTTTCGGGGCTTCCAACCTGAGAATAAACCATAACAAGGTCACGTTGGGCCTCTCGCAGCAGTTGCGTGCCGTAGCCAATCGCTTGGGCGCCTTCACCACGGGTGTAATCAATGACCTTTAGGAACTGATTCATGGCCTGCTCGTGCATGCCCATGTTGTAGTAGCACCATCCCTTTTTATATATGGCCAGACCATATGCACCGGAATTTGGGAAGTTTTCGACTTCCGTGTAGATCTGTTCGGCATCTTCCATCGCGCCGTTATTGAAATAGTATTCAGCAATGTTCAACAAGGCGTCTGGGACAAATCGGCTGTCGGACCTTTCACGGACTATCCTGGTAAAGTAAGGGAAGGCCTTGTGCTGCATGTCCATCTGGACCAAAGCAAAGCCAAGATAGTACAAAACAGAGTCAAGGTTCGGATAATCAGGGAAACGGTCGACGATCATCATATAGACGTTGGCCGCCTCTTCTTGCCAATGCTGCCGTTCCTGCAAGTACGCGGCCTGCTGAGCCTCAGCTGCGGCGACCCCGGCTTCATCGTTGGCCAACTGGGCGGCTCTTAGCTGTTCAAAAAGCTCGTCACCATAGGCCTTGTTGAAGAAGTTCTCTGACTTATCCCAGTAGACCTTGGCTAGCCTGTTGAGGTACTCGGCCTTGATTTCATCGTCATCGTCCGCCTGATCAATCATCAGGTTCAGGGTCGAGATGAGCTCCTCAAGCTTCTCGTCGGCCATTTGTTCGACTCGGGAGGCCGTATGCTTTACCCCCATGGGGGCACCCTTACGGGCAGTCACGCCCTCAAGGGGCATGGCAGAAGCAGCCCCACCGGAGCTTTCAGGTAAATCAAAAGTTTTGACAGCCGTCCCTTGATCCTTTTTGGCTTTGGCCTTTTGAGCGAAAGCTACGGGTGAAACAAGGGAAATGCAGCCAACCAAAAGCATCGCACGAACGATACGCGTCGTCATGCTATTCCTCCAACACGATAAACAACAACAGTCGTCCGTGTGTTACTTGGTACCACACACAGACTTGAGCGGGTAAAAATAGCTACCCAATTCGTCTTTCCAATATTCGCCATCAAATGGCCACAAGACGTGCTCTTTATCAACCTGGAATTCAGCAGTAGGCTTTTGCGCCCCTGAAATCTCGATAATCTGCTCCTGGCGAAATCGCTCTGTCAGGATACCCTTTTGGGCATTTACAGTTTCGAAACGAACTGCCAGGGCCTGCTGCAACAGGCCGCGAAGCTCGCGATTGACTCGCGACAGTCGCTCACGCGCAAGCTTTCCGGCCTCACCCATGGTCAGCGCACGATATGCCACTAGGTCTGGCAAGAGGTAATCCACCATTGGTCTTGCCACTGGCTGATTTTGCAACTCTTCGATTCTTTTCATCTCTTCGCTGATAGCAATCGCAAAACCAAACAAGCGCCGCAATTTGGCATCAGCAAGAGCAGCGTTAAATATCTTTTTGATCTTCAAAGAGTAGCCCTCACCCTTACCCTGGCGTGAAATGGATGCCAGATAGGTGTAGAAGTCAGACGGGTCCGTGTAGGTTTCCAAAACTATGCGAAGTTCCTTGGAGATCTCGTAGTACTCTTTGTAGAACGGATCGATGGTCTCCAATGCTTCTTCATACAGGCAGTTTCTAAAGAAAATAACCGCTTTAAGAACGTTTGCCTCTGGGTAATACTCTTCTTCGAAGTATGGTGAGCCAACGGTCAGCAGGTTTCCAAGGGCTCTTTCATAGTTTTCAGTCTGGTAAAAAGCCCAAGCCCTTTCAAACAGGCTGTCCAACCACATATCGGAAGTATCAGGAATCATGCCGTAATTTTTGATGGCTTCATGAAACTTCGCGGGATCGTGCTGGCCCCCTCCATAGTAAACGCGAGCCAAGGCAATGCGCGTCATAATCTGCAGGCGTTCCGATTCCTTGGACAGTTTTCCCTTGAATCTACCAAGCAGCTTGCTAAACGTTTCCGCGGCGGCATCAGTGTTATTTTGGCGGACTTGAACGACGCCCTTCAGGTAAAGGGCCTTATTGAACATTTCAGGATTACTTTCACCGACTTTAGACAGTGATTCCAATGCCTTGGGGAGGTTACCCTCGTAGTAGTAGAACTGGCCGACATAAAAGGAGATTTCTTCAACCAAATCGGCCGGGTACATTTCCACCGGATAGTAGGCCATCCTGAACAGGGTGTTGGTTTCACCAGGCAGTTGTCTGTGAATCTTGGCAAGCCAAGGTAGCGCCGCAGCATAGTGGGGGCTAGAGGGGCCAAACTCGGCTATCCGATCAAAGTATCCAAAGGCTGACACGTAGAATTTTTGCTCATACAGCGCCACGCCCATCTCAAACAAGGCATCCTGATAGTAGGCATAGGCCTCATCACCTTCGGCCAGCACCTTGTGGTAAACAAGTGCCGCATCGTAATACCGCCCCTGTCTGCTAAGCCGCTTGCCCTCCCCCAGGACCAAGTCGAAGGCGCTGGTGGACTGGCTTACAGCTGGTGCGGCAGCCTCGGGTGCCCCTTCGTCTTGGGCCAAGGCTACAGCACTAGAGCTGGCAACGGCAACGACCGCTGCCAGTAGAAAAAACTTCGCAAATTCCCGCATTCTGATACCCCTTAAAAAATCCGGGTTGTTAGGGATTATTGCAGAAACGCTCGCGGTGTCAAGGTAAGAGAGGCGTTTAAACGAAAATTCAAGCCCCTACCTGAAATCGTTTCAAAATCCAGCTCCTGTTGACATCTGGTGCGCTTATGAGGCGCCTAATTGGACAGGTAAACCAGGTACTGGTAGGATCCCAGCCGGTTTTTTAATGCCTGCGTTGGAATGGGAGTACAGTGATGACTAAGGCAGTTGTCGAGAAAATTGCACAATTTGAAGGCCAGGAAGTTTTGCTTCAAGGGTGGCTCGCCGCTAAACGCTCTTCGGGTAAGATTCATTTTCTTCAGGTTCGAGACGGGACTGGAACCATCCAATGTGTGATGGTTAAGGCCAACTCTGATGAAGAGGAGTTTGCTGCAGCAGACCGCTGTCCTCAGGAATCATCCATCGAGGTGAAGGGCACTGTACGCAAGGACGCCAGGTCCCCTATTGGATTTGAGATTGAGGCCACCAGCTTCAAGATCGTGGCTGAAGCAGAGCCCTACCCTATTTCGCCAAAGGACCATGGAACTGCCTTTTTGATGGAGCACCGCCATCTGTGGCTGCGCAGCCGACGCCAGCACGCCATCCTGCGTATCAGGGCAACTATTGTTAGGGCCATCCGTGATTATTTCGATAACAACGGGTTTTTATTGGTGGACGCCCCTATTTTAACGCCTGCTGCGTGTGAGGGGACAACGACTCTGTTTGAGTTGGATTACTTTGGCGAAAAGGCTTACCTGACCCAAAGTGGCCAGCTTTATAACGAAGCAACGGCTGCAGCCTTTGGTAAGACTTACTGCTTTGGCCCGACGTTTAGGGCGGAAAAAAGTAAAACCAGGCGCCATTTGATGGAATTTTGGATGGTTGAACCTGAAATGGCATATGCGGATCTGGAAGAAAACATGCGTGTGGCCGAGGACTTTTTGGTGTACGTGGTCGGCCGCGTGCTGGAAGAAAGGCAGGTTGAGCTGGCGACTCTTGAGCGCGATTTGGCCCCACTGGAAGCGGTTAAAGGGCCTTTCCCAAGAGTGCACTACAAGGATGCGGTCGCCAAATTGCAGGAGCTTGGCAGCGACATAGTGGATGGAGAAGATTTCGGGGCTGACGACGAAACGGTCCTGACCAAACTTTATGACCGCCCAATCATTGTTCACCACTACCCAACGGCGGCCAAGGCCTTCTATATGAAGCCAGATCCTGATGAACCGAAGTACTGCTTTAGCATGGATGTGTTGGCGCCTGAAGGTTATGGAGAAGTCATCGGCGGTGGCCAAAGGGAAGAGTGCAAAGAGGTGCTTGAGGCGGCCATTGAGGCTCACAAGTTGCCAAAGGAGGCGTTTGAGTGGTACCTGGACCTGCGCCGCTATGGTAGCGTGCCTCACTCTGGATTTGGGCTGGGAGTGGAACGAACCGTTGCGTGGATCTGTGGGCTACCCCACATTCGTGAGACGATCCCATTTCCAAGAATGCTTGAAAAAATCACACCTTAACGAGGTCTACCATGGCCGAACCAATCCTAGCTATAGGCAAATATGAGATAGCTGAACTTGTTGGTTCAGGGGGCATGGCATCTGTTTATCGTGGCAAGGTGATGGGGCCGATGGGCTTTGAAAAGGCTGTCGCCGTCAAAGTCATGCACGATGAGGCTGCGCAAGATGATGAGCTGGTAAAAATGTTCATCGATGAGGCCAAGCTTGGTGCGATGCTGACTCATCCTAACATCGCGTCGGTGCTGGATTTTGGGGAATCTGGGGGGCGCTACTGGCTGACCATGGAGTATGTTGATGGGCCGAGCCTTGCCGTTTTGCTGAAGGCAAATAGGCCAAAGGGCGCAGGCAAATCGAAACCGGCCATGGATTTGGACGCGGTTGGCTGGGTTACTGCTGGAATATTGAAGGCTTTGGACCACGCCCACAAGTTGAAGGATTCAAAAGGCAAGGCCATGGGGATTGTTCATAGAGATGTCAGTCCTCACAACGTGTTGATCGACTCGGCTGGGATGGTCAAGTTGGCTGACTTTGGCATTGCGACGGGCACTTACAGAAGCGAAAAGACAGAGACCGGAATCGTCAAGGGTAAGGCAAGCTACATGTCTCCCGAGCAGGCCTCAGGAGGGAAAGTAGACGCTCGCACCGACATCTATGCGGTGGGACTGACCATGTATGCGATGCTGACTGGTCAAAGTCCGCTGGCCGATAAAGATTCAGTAAAAATCCGAGCGGCCGCGGCCAAGGGTGTGGCAGTCAAAGATATTGATGACCTGAATTGTCCTGAACCAATCAAAAAAATCTTGCGAAAAGCGCTTGCTGTAAAGGCCGGAGATCGTTATTCAGACGCGGCGAAATTTCTGGTTGATCTGAAAAAAGCTATCCCAGATTTGGAGGCAAAAGGCCACAAGGCATTGGTCAAATTGGTTGGCAAGGGAAGGCAAGGCACCAGAAAGTCCACGGTCATATCATCTGCATCCGAAATCACCCCGTCACATTCCTCATCTGGTAGGGGATTACAAATTTTGATTGTCGCAGCGGCCATACTGTTGCTTGCAGGTCTTGTGTTGACGATGACTGGCACGTCTTTACCATGAAACTTCAATAACTCACTTTTGGAAAGGATAAAGGAGGGGCCCTGATGCTGGATCGTTTGAAAATTGGTGTACTTGGGGCAGGAAACATCGGAGAGGCCTTGATTTCAGGCCTAGTGAAAGCCAGTTTGGTCGAAGCCAAGCAGTTGATGGCAAGTCGAAGGTCCGAGGTGGCGCTTGCTTATTTGGCAGACACTTACGGTATCAGGACAACTACTGATAACTGCGAATTGGTGTTGGAAAATGACATCATAATCCTGGCTGCAAAACCTCAGATATTGCCATCGATATTGGAGGATACAGAGCACTGTTTTCGACCTGGACAAGTTGTTATAACGGTTGCCGCGGGTATTTCCACGGCTTTCGTTGAAAGCTGGGTCAAAAACGATATCCCGGTAATCAGGGTGATGCCAAACACGCCGGCCTTGGTTGGGCAGGCTATGTCTCCGTATTGTCTTGGGCGCCATGGTTCTGCGGTTCAAGCGCTGGTGGCGGCCCAGATTTTTTCCGCGGTTGGGGTAACCACCCAGGTTGAAGAGGAAATGCTTGACGCGATTACCGCTCTGTCAGGCTCTGGACCGGCGTATTTTTTCTATCTGCTTGAGGGGCTTATTGAAGCGGGCGTGTCGATGGGCTTGCCAGAGCATCTAAGCCGGGCATTGGTTCGACAGACCTGTTATGGGGCCGCAAAACTGGTTGTGGAAACCACCAGAACGCCTCAACAACTGCGAGCTCAGGTCACGTCACCACAAGGTACAACACATGCTGCGATTAGCTTTCTTGAACAGGCTTCTACCAAGGAGCTTATCAAACAGGCAGTTTTAAAGGCGAAGGAAAGGGCGCACGAGCTTGGGGCGGGCGTGCCAAAGCCGCACTTGGATTGATCCGACCTACCCAAATCCGTCGAATAGTTGAGATTTCTTAGTAAACTTGCATTAAAAATCAGCAAATAGTACCCAAAGTGACCAAAGAACCAACTACTTGTGTTGACCACCTTATGCCAGGTTGATTGAATTGGTCACGTACGCAGTGTGAGGTACAGGTGGATCTTAGTAGGCCAATCCACGATTTAGCGGCTCGAATACTGTTGGAGCTGATCCCATTGGCAGCTGACAGTCTGGAGTCGAACTATCCATTACTGGATTACCTGGGCTTGGCTTACAAGGAGCTTGGATGGAGCTTAGCGCTCTATCCGGTCCATGATGATGGTCCACCAAGAGCCAACCTAGTGGTCTCAAAATCGGCTGCACCTGCAGTTCTGTTTGTGGCGCACACAGACACAGTTCCAGCAGGGGAACAATCATTGTGGGGCCGAAATCGAGGCAAACCTAGGGCACCAGTCGTTGAAAATGGACACATCTGGGGGCTTGGAGCATCTGATAACTTGGGCTCTATCGCGTTGTTATTGGCCATGGAACGCCAGGGAATGTTTCCTGATGACACTGCGATTGCGTTTACAGCTGACGAGGAAACAGGGGGCTTGGGTGCCAAACAGCTGGTTGAGGCAGGGGGAGTGCCTTCAACGGTAGAATTGGTGGTTGTCTGCGAGCCTACGAATAACTTGGTGGTTCTTGGTGAAAAGGGTTACATCCCTTTTGATTTGATAGCTTCAGATCTGATTGAAACCGGGCATGTGGGCAGTTTCCATGATGATTCAATACATACGATTTTGGTGCGGGGACAGGAATCCCACTCTGCAAGGCCAAGGGAGGGTAGCAATGCGCTTTTTGACCTGGCATGGCTTGAGGAAGTCCAGGAAATTGATGGCGATATCGTGCTTTCAGTTGCCTGTGCCGGTGTAAGGAACAAAGTGCCTGCCCATGTCCAGATCCGCCATGGACGTGAGGGTGATTTGGTGGCTGGCGGTACACATGACCGTATCAAACTTGATAAGTTGCTAGATTTTTTGCGTTATCTTGATGAGACCAGTGAGGAGTTGCGCAGCGTCGTCGATTCAAGATTTTTGCCGCCAGAGGTCACCTTAAATGTAGGTGCATTAAAACGTTTTGAAAACAAACTAGTATTTGCATGTGATCTGCGAGTTATCCCTGGGTTTGACCATGAAAGCTTCTTGGCCGATTTGCTGGAGCAAGCTAGAAGGATTTTGGGCACAGCTGAAATCAGATATCCCTACCCTTCTTTACCCCCAGTCTGGCAAGAATTAGAGCCTGAATTCTTTGACAAAATGGGTGAAAAACTGGACTCATATGGCAAATCCGCGTATACGGAAGCAGCCGTCTTTGCCATCAATGGCTTTACGGCAGTAATTGCTGGGCCTGGGAACCTGCACGTTCACAGACACGATGAGTCCATCAGCATTGCCGCTTTCAAAGATGGCGCTGAACTGTATATGGATCTTGCTAGGTACGGGATTTCGTTGGTATGAGTAACTCAATATTGGGGTTGGTGGCTGCGGCCCTTTTAGTGTCGGTGGCTCATGGAGCCTTGCCTAACCACTGGGCGCCCTTTGTACTTGTGGGAAAAGCACAGAATTGGACCGCAAAAAGAATGCTTTGGGTGCTGACCATGGCTGGAATAGCTCACACTGCTGTAGCTGGTGGGCTTGCCTTGGGATTTCTTTTGCTTGGAACAGTGGTTACTGGATGGATCAAGGGATGGGTACACCTTCTTCCAGGGTTAATCATGCTGGGAGCTGGAGTTATCTATATTGCCTTGGATCTTTTCATGGGGCATAAGCATTCGCATCATCACGGGATTGAGAATGCAGGCGATCAAGGGATGACCGATCGGTCGGCGACTGTCACTTTAATCCTGATGCTGGCCATTTCCCCATGTGAGGCCATGATTCCGGTGTTCATTGGGGCAACTCCGATGGGAGACCCCATCTTTTTGGCAGGCCTTGTGGTGTTGTCTGGGGTCGTTTCTCTTATCGTTATGGGTTCGTTGGCGCTTTTGACCTGGCACGGGCTAAAGAAACTATCCTTTGGTTGGTTTGCACGCCACGAGCGCTTGACCATGGGCATTATTTTGGCGCTTGTGGGCATATTGACCCTGTTTTTGGGCCATAGCCACCATTCGCATTAGTGGTTTTGGTCGAGCCGTCACTTTCGCTTCATTAATTCGGCAACAATCTCTTGGATTAAGGCTTCTTCGCGTTCGGCGGCGCTAAAGGCGGACTGTGGGTGACCGCCCATGCTCTGAAGACGGGCCACTTCTATGGGGCTTAGAGGATTAACAGGGCCAAGAGAACGGGCGATAAACGTGATTTTTGCGGTGTGTTCCAAGGATTCCAGGCGGTCAAACGCCGAAACCAAGTCAGTACCGATGCAAACCGACCCATGACGAGCCATCATCACTATGTCGTGGTCGACCAGCAATTCGGCGACGCCATCGGCCAGCTCTGGGGTGGAGGGGGTTGCATACAAGGCAGTTGGGACACGCCCCAAGGAAACTACTGACTCTGGAATCAAGTCCTGGGAAATCGGGAGGTTTGCAATGGTTAAGGCAATGGCAAACGGGGGATGTGCGTGCAACACGGCACGGCAGTCTTTGCGAGTATCATAGGCGACTGTATGAAGCCTAAACTCCGAAGAAGCCTTAAGATCACGGCGCTTTGTTTGGCCTTCATCATCTATTGCGACCAACTGTTCAGGCTTTAAATAACCTTTATTTACACCAGAAGGGGTGATGAGAATTTTCCCGGGAGACAGTAAAACGCTGACATTTCCTTCACATCCGGCGATTAGGCCGCGCTCGTACATCCGCCTGCAGATGGCGGTGATCTGCTGTCTTGCCTCGTATTCGTCGATTCTTGAAAATCCAAGGCTCATGGGGCGTCCTCAACTTCACCACGGTTAATCAGTTCGGTGGATAGCAGGTCCATTTTCCACCGTGCGTTTTCACGTCTAAACACCAAAAGAGACTTTGCACCTGTACTTTGCATTTCCACCAGCAGGTGCGCGGTGTCTCCATAGATGGATTCATCGACCACGTTGGCCCTGCTTAGTAGCTTTAAAGGGGTGTAATCCCTTCTTGCGCTTGCTTCTGATTTGGACTTGTAAAGCGCCAGTAGGCTTTGGGCAAATGGTGTGGATTCCTTGGTAAAGTACTGTCCAAAAGCTTCATGATCGCCCTTGGCGGCGGCTTCTTCCATGGCCTTTAGAGTTGAGGAAGGTGAGTTGCATCCAGTGAGGCTAAGAAGCAAAAACGGGAGAATGGTTAAAACTCGGTGATAATTCAAAACGATCTCCAAAGATTCAAAGTCCGGGTTGGCTAGTCGAGGAAAATCGAGATGTCAAAATCTGTGCGAGAGAGGGGACTTGAACCCCTACGGAATCGCTCCCACAAGCACCTCAAGCTTGCGTGTCTACCAGTTCCACCACCCTCGCGTGGAAAACAAAGTGGGCGGAGTTTACACCCGAGCCACGGGAAAAGTCAATGAATTTTTGACCCCCCGGACCGGACCAGTGGCCTGATCCTGCTCCTGATATAGATCCTGCAAATTAGTCTATTACGGTTGCTGATTGTCTGTTCTTTTTTGCGTTTGATCTCTTCGTTACAGTTTAAAAACATGTCCGGGGGCATCCTTCCGGACCATGTTGCAGGGTGCCCTCTCGACCTCTTTTTAGCTCCAAATCCTGCAGATCAGCATCTTCCTGCCCCTGTCCCTGCCCCTGTCCCTGTCCCTGCCCCTGTCCCTGTCCCCTGCCTCTAATAAGCAAAACACTTGATTTCCCTGGCCACGGTGGTGTCAGGTCCGTGGCCGCTGTAGACAACTGTCTGGCCTGGGAGGGTGAAGATCTTGTTTCTGATGGAACTTAGGAGAGTTGGCCAACTGCCGCCCCACAAATCGGTGCGCCCTACTCCGTCGGCAAACAAGGTGTCACCGCAAAAAAGCTTGCCAGGATCTCCTTGGAAATACAGGGCGATACCCCCTGGAGAATGGCCTGGTAGGTGAATCACCTTGGCGGTGATAGAGCCGACAGCGATCTCATCACCTTCGTTTAACAAGATTTCAGGGGTAACTAGGTCAAACATTTCAGGGCGGACAGCACCACCCATGAACGCTTGGATCTGCTGTGGGATGCTTTTGTATAGGGGCACATCCAATTCGTGCATGGCGATGGGAATACCAAATCTACGAGCAAGTGAACTTGAACCAACGCAGTGATCAACGTGTCCATGAGTTTGAACAATCATCTTGGGTTTTAGGCCTTCCAGGCGCTTTATCATGCGCTGGTCATCTGCCGCTGGGTCGACTATCACCGTTTCAGAGGTGGCAGGATCTATTAAAAGGTAACTATTGGTTTGAAAAGGGCCTAAAACGAAGGTTTCGACTTTTAACGTTGACATAAATACTCACCCACTGATTCAGACACTAACCCAGTACAGCTAGCGCTGTAAGTATGAAGACAAAAGGCTGGCCGAGTATAGCTTATTTTTTTCCAGGTTTGGCTTTACCGGATTTGGCGGGCTTTTTTTCTGGTTTAGGGGTAGGGGTAGGAGAAACGCCCAGCATATCGCCGACGGGATCAAAATCTTCACCGTATTCTTCGGAATTGGGGTCAGAAGCCCACTCCATCGACTCAAGTATCAAAGGATTGATGGTGTCAGCATCCTCATGAGGCCATTTTGCTTTAACGATGGCATCAACCCGGGCGTCCGCCCATCTGAAACTGAAACACTGGAACCTTTCGCTGTGATCGGTGACCGAGAAACTGATGCTAGTGTCTGCCCAAACGCGCACAGTTTCGTTTGCATCGGCGGTGAATCCACCTTTTTCACTGGTAATGGTTGGCTCACCATATGCCCTAACAACGGCCTTCAGAAACTCCTTCTGTTGATCCTTTGGCAAGGTCATCTGTAATTTGTACAAGGCGCCGTCAACATAGTAGAAGTACAGGTGAGTCGCACCTTCTTTAACATGGAGCATCTCCTCACCAAATCCATGTCTGAATTCGTCCTTGACCTCTGAGACATTCCACCTGGTATCAGAGCCATCAAACTTAATGATCTCCGTCCCAATCGTGGCAGCCTCTGCTATCGCCTCACGCCTTAGCTGGTCACGGTTTCGCACATCCATCGTGTCACGAATCAAGACACCATATCGGTCCTCGACACGTTTTTTCAAAAACTCGACGGTTTGATCGATGGTCCAGCCAAACTGAAGCCCAGTAAGCGAAACATCAAACTTTTCGGGCAAATGAGGATCTGCGTAAACACGAGACGCAGCGACGATTGAAAAGGCAAAAAAAGTAACAAAAACAAGCTTCTTATTCATAGCTAACCCCCAAAACCTTGTTCGCCACAAATGGATAACAACTTATGGGCCGAGGGCATTGTAACGCCTTCAAAAAGTTGATTGCAAGTTTTGAACCTAATTACCTAATTATGTCGAAGGCAAAAGCAGGGGCAGGTACGGGGACAGGAAGACGTTTGTGCTAATCTGCAGGATTTGGAGCTAAAAGAAGGTCGAGAGGGCACCCTGCAACATGGTCCGGGGGCAATCCTGAAGGGCGCTATCGGGAGTTGCCGGGACCCGACGTCGCCCCCAAAATCACCGTCTAGTCGATGACGAAGGCTGGCGAGACAGGTTCATATGCAAGGCGCCTTTGCCAATTTGAGTGAAGGTGTACTTGA
>DUVQ01000073.1 GCA_012840965.1 Oligoflexales bacterium
CTGTTGAGGACACCTTGCAGACATCTGTTCAGACTTTGTTAATGCCGCCACCAGATTTACGTGACATTGATGACGTGGAAGCTAGGGCACGGCATTTCAGTATGTTTACTGATGATTCTGAGGCTGAAAAACAGCGGCGCCTTGTAGCAGATCTAAAGGCAATGCAGGCAAACGGGTGGCGATACTGGATTCCAGATAAAGATCCACGTCTAAGGCGCCTTGCCTCGGATATGCCTCATCTCTTGTTTGTCGCCGGTGAACTCGACCTGTCTTGCCCAGCAGTCGCCATAGTTGGCAGCCGCAAACCAGATGAATATGGCGAAGCTATCTGCAGGATTCTAACAACTACTCTCGCGACAGCAGGTGTGATGATTGTCTCAGGTGGAGCACTTGGTATCGACGGGATTGCCCACACACACGCTTTGGAAGCAGGAGGCAAAACAACCGCCGTTTTAGGCTCAGGCCTTCAAAAGCCCCACCCTCATACACACAAGTCGTTGTTCTCCAAAATTGTGCAAAGTGGCTCGGCCATTATCTCAGAATTACCCCCTTCCTTCCCTGCGGCAAAATTCACGTTTCCAGCCCGCAATCGCATAATCGCCGCCTTATCTGACGCAGTCGTCGTCCTACAGGCTGGCGAAAACTCTGGTGCCTTGATTACAGCCGCCTGGGCCCAGGCCGCAAACATCCCCTGCTTCGCCGTCCCAGGCGACATCTGGTACCAAATGTCCGCAGGCAGCCTATCACTTTTACGCTCACAAACCGCTAAGCTCCTGATTTCACCGGCAGACCTAGCAACAGTACCAGAGCTCCAAAGCCTCATAAACGCCAAGTGGCCACGAGCCACCAATCGTCCATGGGGCATACCAAATTCCTGGATCAAAGCAACCGCCCCACAGCAACCAAAAGGCGACCCTGCAAGCACCGCAATCATCCAAGCCATCGGCAGCAACGTCCTTTCAGCCGACACCTTAGCAACAAAGGTAGACATACCTGCAGGCCTACTCGCAGCAAAGCTGATCGAATTAGAACTGCTTGGAATGATAATCAAACTGCCTGACGGCACATACATGTCAACCCAAAACACCACCCCGAAAGACCCCTAGCAACACCCAAAAACCGCCCCAAAACCCAAAATCAAGCGGTTAGGTGATATCATCTGCAGGACTTTTAGGAGGCATTTGAAATGGCTGATGATGACAGTCTGATTTTGGAACGCTCTGAAGCTGCGATGAAGCGGGCTGTAAAGGTAATCCCAGGTGGCGTCAATAGCCCTGTCAGGGCTTTGAAAGCTGTAGGCGGCACTCCATTTTTCGCCGCCGGCGGTGACGGTGCCTGGATTTTCGATGCAGATGGAAATCGATATATAGACCTGATCCTTTCTTGGGGGCCCCTGATTCTTGGTCATCGTCATCCAACCGTTGTAAGTGCCATTCAGGCCGTTTTAAGTCGTGGCTTCGCCTTTGGCGCCCCAACTATTGGCGAAGTCGACTTGGCGGAAGCAATCGTCAAGGCTGTTCCAAGCGTTGAGCAGGTCAGGCTCGTCAACAGTGGCACCGAAGCGACCATGAGCGCGGTCCGCTTGGCCAGAGGCTTCACAGGTCGCCCAAAACTGGTCAAGTTTGAAGGCTGTTATCACGGCCACGCCGATTACTTGCTTGTAAAAGCTGGTTCTGGTGCCATGACCTTCGGCACCCCGGACAGCGCAGGGGTACCTAAAGAGTTTGCGGCCCACACCATAACGCTGCCATATAACGACCCCCAGGCGCTCAAAAACGCCTTTGAAGTCGCTGGCGATCAGATAGCCGCGGTAATAGTCGAACCATTTGTTGGAAACATGGGGACAATACTTCCGACCCCGGAATTTGTGGAGGCCCTAAAAACAATCCCTAAGGAAAACGGTGCGTTGTTGATTTTTGACGAGGTGATGACCGGATTCAGGGTGGCCTTTGGTGGCGCCCAAGAACTGCTGGGGGTCGTCCCAGATTTATCTTGCTTTGGAAAGGTAATTGGTGGCGGCTTACCAGTTGGCGCCTATGGTGGACGTAAAGAGATAATGGAAAAGGTTTCACCAGTCGGCCCGGTTTATCAAGCTGGAACGCTGTCTGGAAATCCCTTGTCCGTTGCCGCTGGCCTAGCCACGCTTGGGGTCTTGGAACAAACAAAGCCTTATGAGCGCCTTGACACCATGGCCAAGCAACTTTGTGAAGGATTGTCTTCAGAGGCGCACTCGAAAGGTGTGCCAGTTGTGATCAATCGAATTGGTTCGATGTTTACGCTGTTTTTCACCGACGGCCCTGTAAATAATCTAACCGATGCAAAAACCTGTGATGTCGAGAAGTTTGGCCGTTTCTATCACTTGATGCGAGATAACGGTGTTTCGCTACCTCCCTCCCAGTTTGAGGCAGCGTTTACATCAGTTGCCCACGAAGAAGATGAAATCGAGCGAATCTTGGAAGCTGCCTCCCAGGCCTTCAGTCTGCTTTGATAACCCTACGGAGCTACCCATTGGAATTAAAAACCAGATTAAAACCATGGCGGCGGATTGGCACTGTGCCCCGCGGCGATTTTCGCATTTTCAAGCTGGTTGAAGAGTTCTTCGAGGCTCCTGGGATGGATTTAGACCACGGCTTTTTTGTGATTGAATCCCCAGACTGGGTAAACATCGTTCCAGTGACAGATGATGGAAAAGTCGTTTTGATTCGCCAGTTTCGGGCCGGAAATAATAGCGTTACAATCGAGATTCCAGGTGGCATGGTTGATGCTGGAGAGTCTTTTAGCGCAGCTGCTCTTCGTGAATTGGAAGAAGAAACAGGCTACCAGGCTAAAAAGGTGACTGCACTCGGTTCTGTCAGCCCAAACCCTGCGATAATGCGTAATTCCTGTCACATGTTTTTAGCTTCTGGCGTTAAACCCACCGGTCAAATTCACTTTGATTCCAGCGAAGATGTCGAATCTTTTGAAGCTTCGTGGGAGGAGATTGACGCGATGATCGCCAGAGGTGAGATTAATCATTCCTTGGTGTTAAACGCCCTGTTTTTTGCAAAACAGGCACTGGAGGCCCTTTGAAATCTGACACAACCAGGGTTCCCAAGTCGGCTTGGAAATCATGTGGCGGCTCTGGCCCCTTATTGCATTTTGCCCACGCAAATGGCATCCCATGTGGCGCTTACAGCCAGTTCATGCAGGTCCTTTCAAAGGAATTTACAGTCCATTCCATGGAAGCCAGACCCATGTGGCCGGACTCCAAAGTGATTCCTGTTCCTGCGTGGGAGCCATTAGTTCAAGATTTGAGGTTGGGCCTACGTGAGCGTGACATGGCAGGTTGCATAGGTGTTGGCCACAGCCTTGGAGCTGTCTGTTCAATGCTGGCATCTGTCAGGGAACCCGGCCTTTTTAAAGCGTTGGTCCTAATTGACCCGGTGCTGTTTAATGGATTTAGACAGCATTACTGGCACCTGCTGCAGGTTGCAGGTCTGATGGACCGGATCCCTTTGGTCAAAAATGCGCAACGTCGAAGAAACTACTGGCCAACTGTTGAAGATGCCAGGGATTCTTACATGTGCAAGCCATTTTTCAGAAGCTGGGCTCCTGGTTGTATGGATGATTATCTAAAGCATGGTCTGACCCAAGACGGATCTGGGTTCAAGCTGCGCTACCCGCCAGCTTGGGAAGCTGAAATCTTCAAATACACCCCCGCAAATCTTTGGAAGCAGATAGCGCAAGTCAAGGTCCCAACCATGATTTTGCGTGGGCAAACATCAGATACCCTGACAAAAAGCGCGGCTAAACGAGCGGCTAAATCCATGGCAAACGGTGTCACCATGGACGTACCAGGGACTGGCCACATGCTCCCAGTCCAGCAGCCACAAATGGTGGCCAAACTTGTCATAGATTTTCTAAAATCCCTCGACTTGTAATGGTCGTGCCAGCCCCCGGACCATGTTGCAGGGTGCCCTCTCGACGTCCTTTTAGCTCCCGATCCTGCTGCGAAGCACCATTATCTCCCTGTCCCTGCCTCCTGTCCCTGTCCCTGCCTCCTGTCCCCGTCCCAGTTCCCGTCCCCGCCCCAGTTCCCGTCCGCCTCTTCTGACTCGCACCCTTTTACATTTGCGGCTATAATCGCGCCGATTCTTTAGCTTAGACTTTTGGCTAAGAGGTTTTCATGTCCAAGGTGATTTTGGCTGGCTACAATGTCGACGCGGAAGTATTGGCAGATATAGTGAAATCAGCTGAAGGTGACTGGGACCTGACCCCAGAAACCCTTTCAGCCGCCTATGCTCGTATCTCAAGGGATGCTAGGCCAGTCGATGAGTTGCGCCAGATTGCAAGGGCCGATGTCGCCAAAACTAGGCGCCAGAATGAAAGAATCGTTTTTGGACTTGGCCATCACTCTGTAGCCGAACACGCAGTGTTTAACTTCGACCTCATCAATATTTCACGTTTGGCCATCGAGTATCTTGAATCACACAGACTTGCTTCTTATACTGAAAAATCACAGCGTTACATCAGACTTGATTCTGATTTCCTGATCCCTGAAGAATGGCAACAAGCCGGCCTTAAAGACGAGCTAAAGGACTTCATTTTGTACTGTTTCGAACGCTATGAAGTCGTCTTGGAAAAACTGAAATCCAATGGCATTGATGAAAAACTTGCCGGTGAAGACGCCAGATACATGTTGCCGCTGGCGGCTTTTGGCCAACTTGGCATGACCTTGAACGCTCGTTCGCTTGAATACATGATTTTAAGGCTAGCAGCCAGCCCTCTTAAAGAATCCAGGGAGATTGCCTCAAAACTCCTGGACGCAGCGCGTCCAATCGCCCCCTCATTGTTAAGGTACATGGACCCAACTCCCTATCACACCGAACGCTTTGAAGACACACACAACACTCTCAACCAATTGATGTCTCATCACCCTGCCCCCGACCCTGTCCCTGCCCCTGTCCCTGCCCCCTACGAAGTGGCCCTGCTAGATTTCACCACAGACGGTGACTCCAGAATCCTAGCAGCCTTGGCCCAACACTTTATTGGAGGCAGCTTTTCAAAGGTACAGGATTGGATTGATGCGATTGGTAATGAAGGCCGTCTTCAATTATTCAACGCCATCACCAGAAAAATGAGCATCCATGACGCGGTGCCTAGGGAGTTTGAGCACGGAATCATGACCTTTGAAGTGATAATGTCTGCAGCCGCTTTTGCTCAGTTCAAGCGCCACAGAATGACAAGTATCACCTGGAATCCATACGATCCAGACCTTGGCTTAACTGTTCCAAAGGCCATCACAGATGCTGGGCTTCAAGATGAGCTCCTGCTAATCAACAACAAAGCCACAAAACTGGCTAACAAGATGGGGATGAAGCATCCAGCAACGCCCTATGTCTGGACTAATGCACACAGACGGAGAGTTTTGATTACCCTAAATCTCCGTGAGATGTATCATATGAGCCGGCTTCGTGAGGACGAAAGTGCTCAATGGGATATCAGACAACTAGTTGGACAGATGTCTGAATTAGCAAGGCAGGTTTTTCCAATCTGCGCAGGATTTCTTGGAGGCAAGGATCAGTTCCCAAAGTGATTGCTAACCCTTTGATAGTAGGGTAGCTAGGATTTTGGGGGAATTTAAAGCTTTGTAAGTATGGCTCGGACCTGAAGCAAGCATGGTCGGGGACGGATGCCTGTTTTATCGGTGTCCCCAACCCCAGATCTTGACCAGTTGTTGATAAGTCTTGTACTATGCAGGCCTGAGCGTTTTCGCGGGAGTATCCAGCATGAACACGCGAGTTATAGTCTTAGCGGCTGTTTGCGCGGTAGTTGTGTTAGCTTGTAATGAGGTTCCAGTTCGTAACTTGACGACCTCATATCAGGTGCAAATTCAAGAGCTTAGGGACAGGGGAAAACCTGCTAAGCTCGATGTTTTGTGGGTTATCGACGACTCGCCGTCGATGTGTCAGGAGCAACAGGCACTGGCCACCAGCTTCAGGACCTTCCTGGAGGTGTTCCAACGCTTTACCTCCATTGACATGCGGGTTGCAGTAACCTCGACAAACGTCTGTGTGAAGGACCCCAGAAAGCCAGACGAGGCCGTACGTGGAAAGTTCCTGTACTCGCCTGCCACGGCCTTCCCACCCGACTGTGTGCAAAGCCGTGCTATGGTCTGTAACTCTGATGCTGACTGCCGCAACGCCAACCTCCCAGACGCCCAGAATTGGGTTTGTACCGGATCGAGTGCGGAGAACCTTTACACTTGCGACGTTCCGCCTGAGATCATTGAGAGTACTGGTCGCGATGACGGCTATGAAGGGGACGTTTTACGTTCCGTGCAGTCCGAATGTCGCTATCGCTGCAGCCGTGATAATCCTGCTCAATGTGCCAGGGTTTTTGGAAGCAGCGATGCTTGCGCCAAGACCAGTGTTGGTGCCAACCCGTCGATGTGTGATGGTGGCACTTGTAGTACTGATGCTTGTATTTCAAACCCACTGCTCAAGTCTTCAGTTGATTGCAACTCGGCTTGTCGTGGCCAAGAGTGCACAAGCGTGTGTGAAGACCTAATTGGGGACGCCGCAGCGTGTGCTTCAAGATGTACCGCCAGCAGCGGTTCCTGCATCGATGTTTGCCAGGCGATTTCCAAGACCGACCAGTGCGCTTGGGCTTGTGCGTCCGATTGGACCTGCCAGCAAAAGTGTGAAGGCTATCTGTACGACCCCCAAAAATGTGCTCAGGTCTGTGCTGCAGGTGGTGGCGCTGCATGCCGCACAGCTTGTACCACTCAGTTTAAGAACCAAGACTTCCTGTGTAGCATGATTTGTGACACACAGTTTGACTGCACTGATCGCTGTATCGCCGAATTTGGGGGTGCCACATACAGGTGCTTGGCTCCAGGCGGAGACCCCAGCAACGCTGGCTGTATGCAGCCGCCTCCAACGACCTTCTGCCCCAAGAATGGTCCCAAGATTCTTGACACTGAGATAGCCGACCAGTGGTTGCTGTCTTGGATGCAAGGTGGTTGGGATGGTCATCCGGACTGGGATTCCAGGTGGAAGCAACTGCCTACAGGCCCCTCGCAAGAAGATTTCATGGCTCGTGAAACAGCCAGAAACAAAGTCTTTGAGCAGCTCTTCATCTGCATGGCAACGATTGGTGCCGACCAAGTCCTTTGTGGTAACCAAGAGCAAGGCCTCAGGGCTGCATGGATGGCCTTGGATCCAGAGGGAGAAAACGCCGACCAATCCGAGCAGTTCCTAAGGGATGACGCATATCTTCTGGTTGTCGTCGTATCTGACGAGGACGACTGTTCAGCCCCCGACTATTGTGATCGCGTCGATGCTTTCACCGAGAAGATCATTTATGACACGCCTAACAAACGTACACAGTGCGTCATAGCTGAAGACGTCTCTAGGTGCGCATGTCTGCGTGATGAAAATGGCTGTATGCCCTGGCAGGACCCTGCGAAGGGCGAGTGCGATATCTCCCAGTGCATGAAGGATGGCCAGTTTATCCGTGGCCTTTGTCCGTTGGAGTCCGCGGATGCGTTTGTCAACAAGATCCGCTCCTTGAAGAAGGACCCTGCCCAGGTCGTGTTCGCAGCTATCGCTGGAGACATCATGGTCGACTCTGATGGCGATGTAATAATGACTAACGACCTTTATCAGGTGAACGATGTTGATGCCCTTGTGGACCGTTATTTCACGTGCAAGTGCGACAAATGGGACCGACGTTCTCCGAAAACTTACGGATGCCTCAGCAGTTACGGTAAAGCTGACCTAGGCCTCAGATACAACCGTACCGCCAGTGCATTTGGCCTTGGAAGGTTTGGACAGCTTGCCAACATCTGTAATGAAGAGGGTATCGGAGGTTCGCTTGAGCAAATCGCCAACTTGGTCGTGCCTTTGTTGACAAAAGTTTGCTTGCCCAGACCAATGGAATGGTCATGTCAGGCAAAGTGCATTTCGTACTTTAACGACTCGGCAAAGTGCGAGGCGGCGTGCTCAGCAATCGATTGCTTCGAGCAGTGTCAGATAGAATTCGATGGTGAGCTTGGGTGCAGTGATATCTGCTCCTCTGGCGAGTCTTTGGATGTATTCAAATACGACGCCAGTGGGACCTGCATGAAAACTGATGCAGGTGGCAACTGTCTACCTTTGGTTCAGGGGCCTGCAGCCGACCCGGCGACAGATTACTTCCTGGTGAAGGCTGCTCCAGAATGCGTTTTGTTTGACATGGATCTTGGTGAAAGGCCTGAAAACGCTATCCAGTTTACCACACCACTGGAGTACTCAGATCGAATTGAAATTGTTTACAGAACGAAACCCTTCTACTGCCAAGACCGCTGTAACAGGGTTTTCAAGGACAATCCCGAGTTCTGTAATGAAATCTGTTCACAGGCTCCTGATTACTGTCTTGAAGGTTGTATCAAGGATGCCGAGGCCAACCGATGTGCCTATGTCTGTACAACATCTCCAGCGGAATGCATTCAGCAGTGCGAGTTGTTAAACAGCAGAGGTGCTACCTATGACTGCAATCGCGCGTGCCGGGACAACTGAGTTTCGCGCAACAGATTTACTATCCTCACATTAGCAAGGTGGACTGGACATGTTTAAACAAAGGATGATGCTGTGTCTACTCTTGGCGGTAGGTTTTCTTGGTCCAAGGTTTGTGTACTCCCAGGAAGCAGGCCCTGAGGTCCCTGCCGAAGTTGATCAATCCATTCACGTGGTGGTTGGACCATCGGCCAGAGCTCTTGACCCTGTGGCTATCGCAGATTTTGAATGCTCGTCAGACAAAAGCGTATGTAAGGAAGCCAACAAAGTATTAGATCGTGATCTGACTCTGTCGGGCTTTTTCAAGATTCTTGACCGAAGCTCCTTTTTAGGCGACCCATCAGCTGAAGGCCTAGGTGCGCCGGTTTGGAGTTCTTGGTTTAATATCGGCGCACACTACCTCATCAAAGGCGAGATTACCGCAAAGGGCAAAGCCTACAATTGTGAGTTCAGGCTTTATAACATCAATGACAAGAAGTTCGTATCAGTCAAGGGCGAATCCCAATACGCCGTCCCCAAGGAGGGGCTACGTAGGGCGGTCCACACCTTTGCAAATGGCGTAATTGAAGCGATAACTGGCAGCCCTGGAATATTTGGCTCCAGAATCTTGGTTACACGCAAGAAATCAAACAATGAACGTGTCATTGAATCCATGGAAATGGACGGCGCTGGCCTGACGACTCAGGTTGCAAATGGCTCTATCAACATGTTTCCAAGGTCTTCTCGCAAAGGGATTCTTTATACCTCCTATCTGTCAGGTATTCCTCAGCTTTATGTGGGTAAAAAGCGTATCACCAACGATGATCGCGAGTATCGCGGAGCCGAGTTTTCGCCCAATGGGAAAAAAATTGTAGCCTCTGTTGATATCGATGGCCAGTCTGATTTGGTCATCCTTGACGGTGAAACTGGCAAAGAGGAATTGCGCTTGACAGACAGCGAGTGGGATGAAGTCTCTCCCTCGTGGTCTCCTGATGGCTCCAAAATCGTTTTTGTCTCTTCCAAAAATGGGCATCCCCAGGTTCATATCATAAACGCCGATGGCACTGGTGAACGCCGCCTGACTATGGCCGGAAATTACAACGTTAACCCAAGGTTTGGCCCCAAGGGCCTGATTGTTTTTGCTGGAATGGACGAGTTTGTCTTGGACCTTTTCACAGTCGACCTCAGTGGAAACATGACTCGTTTGACCCAAGGCCAAGGCAGCAACAAGGACCCATGCTGGTCTCCTGATGGGCGCTATCTTGCATTTGTTTCTGATAGGGCAGGCAAGTGGAAGGTATGGATCATGAGTCAAGATGGTAGGTACCAGTTCCCGATCACAGACAAGGTTGATACCTGGGCCCAAATCGATTGGCGTTAGCTGCTAAGCCAGGAAATTCTGATTTTTAGCATAACTGTTCAACGTTCGTTTCGGGTTATCATCAGGTTATGAAGGCCGAGTCAGCATCTTCAAAGAAACCAAAGAAAAAAAAACGCGGTGGCCGTGTGTTTGTGAAGTTCTTGAAACGCGGTTGGCAACTTATTGTGGCCACTGCCAGACGCTTTTTCGATTCCAGGAGTCTGGATCACGCTGGTGCGTTGTCGTTTTTTCTGCTTTTATCACTTGCTCCACTTACTATCTTGCTTGTTTCAGCAGCTGGATATGTAGCCTATTTTCTTGGTCCGGAGTCAGATTTCATCGAATCTGTAACCTCTCAGCTGGTCTTAGCAGTTCACAAAATCTATCCAATTGAGGGGGAGCGCGTTCAAAGCTTGATTAAAGGCCTTATAAAAAGGCGAAATCAAGCTGGTTTTTGGGGTTTTGTCGTTTTAATTGTTGGTGCGTCAATGGCTTTTGGCTCTTTGGAAAATGCCATTAGAAGCGTTTTCCAGGTTGAAAAAAGTAGGCGCTACATCGTCTCAAGGGCGATTTTCACCATTGTTGTTATTGCCCTTATCGCCACACTTTTTGTAGGTCAGCACGCGCTTATGATCATCGATTCCTTGTCAATATATTGGGGAGGAGTCTCACTGGAAGAACTTTTGAACCGGTCCATCTTCTTTGACTCGATTTTGGTATATCTACCGGTTCCCTTAACGTTCATGCTCTTGCTTTACGCTCCTGGAGTCGCCAGACCCAAGCTTAAGTATGGATTTGCAGGTGCTGTTTTATTCACTGTGCTTTGGGAATTGGCCAGGGGAGCTTATGTTTTTTACGTCACACAGATAGCTGAGTTCGGCAAGCTGTACGGTTCGTTAGCGGCACCGCTATTGCTGATTCTGTGGACCTTTTATGCAATGATAATCCTGCTGTTAGCGATGTGTTTTACAGCAGTTTTGGCAACCAAAGACTCAGAAAAGCAGGTAAGTTAATATTTTGCCTCTTCCCTTGTGTTTCTTGTAAGTTGCCTGTATATTACGCGGACGTGTTATTTGAAGGACACGGGTTACTCAAAATGAGGTATGTATGATGGTTCGTAAGTTAACATGGCTGGTTGTTGTGGTGGCGGCCGTTGGTTTGGCCGGTTGTAAGGAAAAGGTCCAAGAGGGCGAAGGCAAACAAGCTGCCGTTTCGACTGGCGAAAAGGTCGAATTCGTCATGCACGTTATGTCTCAGTGCCCCTTTGGCGTTCAAGTTGAAAACGGGATTGCACCTGTTGTAAAGAAACTTGGCGACAGCCTTGACCTTCGTATCGAGTTTATTGGCGATGAGCCAACACCTGGTAACTTTACCGCTATGCACGGTGAGTCAGAGGTCAAGGGTAATATCCTCCACCTCTGTACGATCAAGCATGAGCCTGTGAAGTACATGGATCTGATCCTTTGTATGAACAAGAATATGCGTGAGATCCCCAATAACTTTGATGCTTGTGCAACAGAGACCCAGATCGACGCTGGCAAGGTCAAGGCTTGTGCCGAAGGCGAAGAAGGTAAAACCCTTCTGTCTGAGTCCTACAAGCGCTCAAAAGCAAAGGGTGCCTCTGGTTCCCCGACCATGTTCTTGGCCGGTGAAAAATACCAGGGTGGACGCCAGGAAATTGATTTCATGCGTGCCATCTGCGGAAAGTTCACCACCAAGCCGGAAGCTTGCAAGGACATTCCTGAGCCAAAGAAGATCCCCGTTATCGTTCTGTCTGACAAAAGATGCGCCAAGTGCATGCCAGAGCGCATCCTGGGCCAGCTGAAGGGTATGTTCCCTGGCCTGGAGCCAAAGGAAGTCGACTACATGACGGATGAAGGTAAGGCCCTGTACGCCAAGGTTGCTGATAAGGGTGCCAAGTATCTGCCTGCGTTCCTGTTTGACCCCGTCGTTGCTGAAGACCCAGGATACCAGCAGGTTGCCCGCTACATGAACGACGTTGCCGAGTACAAGCTGCTCCAGCTTGGCTCCAAGTTCGACCCAACCGCCGAAATCTGCGACAACAAGATCGATGACAATGGCGATGGATTGATCGACTGCGACGACCCAACTTGTAAGGACCAGCTAGTCTGCCGCACTGCTATTGAAAAGAACCTGAAAGTGTTCGTCATGTCACAGTGCCCCTTTGGCGTTCGTGCTGAGAACGCGATGATCGAAGTGTTGGAAGCCTTCAAGGACGATGGCATCACCTTCCAGATTCACTTCATCGCTGACGAGCAGCCAGACGGCTCCTTCAAGGCTCTTCACGGCCAGCCCGAAGTTGACGAAAACATTCGCCAGCTCTGCGCTATGGAGCTGTATCCAAAGAAATATCAGTGGTTTGAGTACATCAAGTGCCGCAACAACGACATCCGCAGCAACGAATGGCAGGGATGCGCCACTCAGGCCAAGATGGATGTTGCCAAGATGGAAAAATGCGCCACTGGTGAGCAGGGTCGTAAGCTTCACGCTGAAGACATCAAGCTTGCCAAGGCTCTCGGAATTGGTGCTTCCCCAACATGGTTGGCCAATAACAAGTTCCAGTTCTCCGGTGTTGCAGCTGAAGCCATCAAGAAGAACTTCTGCGCTTACAACCAAGGCCTCAAGGGCTGCGAAGCAACCCTGTCTGGCGCGGCTGCTCCTGGCCCATCCGGCGGTTGTGGTTCTAACTAATAATCTGCATCCAATCTCTTAAGCCCCCCCCCCCTTTTCTTATTTTCCAACAGGTAAGTTTGGTTACCGTCCGTTGAGTTGCACACTCGTTATCAAAGTGTTACCTGCGGCTTGGTAAGTGGTGTGGCAAATTGCCTCAGTGAGTCTGTTACAGTGTGTCGTTTCTGGAGTGATCTTTTGTTCAGGATCCAAGTTGAGTTCAAGGTGGGGATATTTTATCCGGACTGCCTATCTAACCGGGGCAAACAACGGCGTCTAGTGCTTTGACATCAGGGATAAAGAATCGTTTACCCTCCCAAGATAAAAGCCCGTTAGTTCTAAGCCTGTTTAAGGTCCTGATTGCGGTTTCCAGGGTGGTCCCGCTGATGTCGGCCAGGTCTTGCCTAGTCAATCCAAGATCGACGATTACGCCCCGGCAATCGCCGATTATGCCGTAGCGGCGGGCTAAGCTAGCCATTACCTTACAAAGGCGTCCCTCGACGCTGTAAACCGCCAGAGTGGACAGATTTTCCACCATTTCACGGTAGCGCTGACCAAGCTCTCGCATCATGTTAGAACCGACGATCGACCACTCAGACAGCATTTTCTTGAAATGAGCATGCGAAAGTTTTATGGCGATTCCATCGGTTAGGGTCTTTGCCGACGCTGAATAAGTTTTACCTTCAACTAATGCCGCGGCATTAAGCTCATCGCCAATTGAATAAATCTCAATAATTGTAGCCGCCCCATTGGGAGCGTGACGCACAAGCTTTACCCGACCCTTAAGGATGATGTACAGCCAATCAGAAGGCTCACCCTGGCGGAAAAGATATTGGTTTTTAGCAAACTTTTCTTCAACACACAGTTCTTCGAGTCTCAACAACTGAACCTCACTAAGACCCTCGAACAGTGAAATCCGTTGAAGCCTGCTAGACGTCATCATTACAATCCTCCTTAAAAGACCGTGTTGGGGAAACTATTTTTAAAA
>DUVQ01000074.1 GCA_012840965.1 Oligoflexales bacterium
AGGTCGAGAGGGCACCCAGCAACATGGTCCGGGGGCAATCCTGGAGGGCGCTATCGGGAGTTGCCGGGACCCGACGTCTCTTAGCTGACATGAAGGACGCGCAGCGGCCCGTCCGGGCCAAAAGGATGAATGTACACGTTAGCAATCGTATATTTCGCCCGGACGATGTCACTAAGAGACAGTCGGGGTGGCTACGGGAGATTTTGGGCCCGGAAGGATGTCCCCGGACATGTTTTAAAACTGTAACGAAGAGATAAAACGCAAAAAAGAACAAACAATCAGGAGCCATAGCATACTAATTGGCAGGATCTGTAGCAGGGCCGGGGACAGGGACAGGGACAGGAACAGGCAACTAACTGCTAATTCCTTGGGGCCCCTCGCTGGTTGAATCCACTGTACAGTTCAAAGACCCAGTTCCAAGCATCACCTGAATGTCAGCGCCAGCTTCGACCTGGTCAAATCGATTGATCACACGACCAGTTCTAGTCCTCGCCAAGGCATAACCCCGACTCAAAGGACCCAGCGGATTACACGGTCGCAGCTTTAAATCTGCCGCCTCCAGACGACGCAAAAAAGGAGTCAACAATCGATTACCAGCCCCCTTCAAACGCTCGTCGATCATCGACAACCTTCGCTCTTCCCCAGCCAAAACCCTCGCAGGATGAACAGCAGCCAATCTATGCCCAAGAATCTCCAGGCGATGCTCTTGATTCCTAAAAACTCGCCCACCCACAACACCAAGCCGCATCGCCATCTCATCGCTCGACTGATACGCACCCTCAAGCACCCTAGTCATCAACATGCCAAGCCTATCACCAGTATCACCAAGCCCCTTGTGAAGCATCGCAATATCCGGCACAACTAGCTGAGCCGCAGCAGTCGGGGTAGCCGCCCTTACATCAGCCGCTTCATCAGACAGCACATGATCCACCTCATGCCCAACCGCCGACACAATCGGAGTACGACACGCGGCAACCGCCCGCACCACTATCTCTTCATTAAACGCCCACAAGTCCTCGATCGAACCACCACCACGCCCAACTATAATCACATCAACATCAGGCCTAGCATCCAAAGCCGCAATCTGCTTGGCTATCCCCTCTGCAGCACCATCCCCCTGCACCAAAGTATCCGCAACTAATACTGAAACTGGATATCGCAACCAAAGCGTCCGAACGATATCCCGCAACGCCGCACCTCGCAAAGAGGTCACAACCCCAACTTTCCTTGGCAAAAACGGTAACGGCTTTTTCTTCGCCGGATCAAACAAACCCTCGGCCAAAAGCTTGTCTTTCAGCTGCTGAAGCTTTTTAAGCAGGTCCCCTTCCCCAGCATCCTCAATACCCTCAACCACCAGTTGATAGCGACTGGCACCACCCCAAGAAGTCACCCTACCACTGGCAATTACAACATCGCCGTTGCGCAAAACCTTGCCAGACGCCCTCGAAAATCGGTACAACACGCAGTCCAGCTTCATCGTTTGGCCACTTGGCTCCCGCTCAATCAAGCTGAAATAGGCGTGCCCAGACTGGGCCTTGCTATATCCAGACACCTCTCCACGAACGTAGATTTTTGGAAACGAATCCTCAAGAGTAGCCTTGATGTATCTCGATACCTGAGAAACGGACAGAACCTGCGCCTGTCCACTATCTTCTATGGAATTGTCCACCGTGAAAGCTCCCGCTGAGCCTTAATTATTCGAGCCCGCATCCCATATCTGTTGGCAGGCCAACATCGTCAGACAGGGTTTTGTCACACCCCTTCCACCCTTCATTGGCGGCGCAAAACCCTTCCTTGATCTCTTGGGCACTCAAAGCTGAAAACACCTGAGAATTGTTAACAAGCCAAGTTGGGCTGGCGTTTACCCCTATAGCGTCGGCAAGCTTAATCGAATTGGACATCAAAGCCGCACCCTCGGGCCCCTTTACACATTTAGCAATTGCGGTTGCCATTTTCTTGGCACAGCCCTTCCAGTCTGGCGAATCAGGGTTTTTATTACGACAAACAAGATAGTCCATGAACTGATATTTCTTGGCAAAATGCTTGACGGCGCATATCTGCCTCATGTTTTCTTCAGCCTCTGCAGGCCCGTGCAGCGCGACAAATTCACCAGCAGAAATCTCACGGCCCAGATAGTAAATATTGAATTTTATTTCAGGCCCCAAAGCCTCAAGCACTTCAACCATTGAGTTCACAGCAATCATCCCAAACGGGCATTGAGACATGGTGAATAGCTCTAAAGTTCCAGGCGTTTTAGGACGACACACAAGTGTTTCTTTACAATGGTCATCCTCGCAGTCTATCTTGCCATCGTTATCATCATCCACTTGGTTGTCACAAATCTCAACCGTTGGGTCGTATGGGGCATCTACACTTAAAATCAGATAATCCCCAGCCTCAACCATGTAGTCCGCAATATTCGTCCAAAACGGGTCTTGTTTAATCTCTGGCCCAAACAAAAAGGCCGGAACCAACGCCTGGTCTGTATCTTTAATCTGGTTAAACAGCTCCTTTCCAGCGTCAGAACTGTAGTCAACAAGCTCAACCTCCAGGCCATCAAACATCTGCTTTAGCTGTAAAATACCAACGGTTGCAAGCTCGCCACAGTCCGAGTAACGCTCATCAATTAGCACCTTCAAGGGAATTTTATTTGGAGGCGGAATATTCTCGCAGGCGTCAGGCTTTACACCATCAAAGGCCCGACAAATCGTTTGTTTTAGCCTCAATGAAGTCCTGGCGCCAGCATAGGTTTCCCCGTTAATTACAAGCATTGGAGAGGCTTCCATGCCCTTTTGGGTTGAGCGAGCAAAGGATTCCTTTAACAGCTTTTCACCCTCTTCACCATTGGCACAGGCCAAGATGGCATCCGCATCCAGACCAAGCTCTTTGGCGCAATCGGCCAAGTTATCAGGACTATTTTCGTAATCGAGATTCATGCAGGTGATTAAATCCAAGGCTGCGTCACGATTTGCCTGCATCGCACACAGCTGAATCCGGTTGGTCACAAGCTCCTCTTCCCCATGCAGCGTTTCAAAGCCGGACTCTTCAAAATAATCACCCACAAAGTCGATCTTGAAATCTATGAAGTCTTTAAGCTCTGCCACAACTGGAAAAAGCGCCTTCTCTGCTTCCACAGCATAAGGGCATAAAGACATTACATAAAGTTCCACAGAAACTGGGTTCTGGGGCAAGGCAACCGGATCCTGGGGCACAACAGCCTGGTCCTTTTTTGCCTTATGAGCACAGGATACGCACACCAACAAAGCCAGTATCGCAAAACGCCACAGCCTCATATGACCCCCAATTATTTCCATTTTAACAAAGCCTTATAGCTTCTGCGCCGCCAACACCTTTTGGGCAGCGCTCCTGTTCTTGGGCTCCTCATCGGTAGCCGCCAAATAAGCCAACCTAGTGCGAACCAACGGATTGTCCGCCAAAGGCACCATCTGTTTAATAGCAAAACTTCGAACTGATGCATCGTTGTCCGAGGACAGCTCTACAAGTATCCTGGCCCTGTGATATTCAGCCAGCTCGGCCAGCTTCTGCTCGGCCTTTGAAAGGTCCTTGTCGGGGCCAACCACAAGCTCATACACCCTGTCCAACAAAGGCCCCTCATAAGGCAAAGATTCCAGCGCCTGACGGTCCAGGGAAAACTGATACCACCAGTAGGTCCCGTAGCCCACCCCGATCCAAAATAGGAAAAACGACAAAAGCAAAACCTTGGATTTCGAGATTTTCACAAAACCCTCTTACGGTCGTCCTATGCCGTAGTATTCAAAGCCCATTTCCCGAAGCTTCGCAGGCTGCCAGATGTTTCTGCCGTCGAAGATTACCTTTTGTTTCATCGCAGTTGCCAGCCTGCTAAAACTTGGAGCTCTGAATGTTCCCCATTCTGTGACAAGTAACAAAGCGTCAACCCCTGAAACGGCCTCGTATTCATCGGCCAAGAAGGAAACGCGCTCATTGCCCTTTAAAATAACGGCGGCATTTTCCATGGCCACAGGGTCAGTAGCCACCACCGTTGCGCCTTTAGCTGTCAATCCCTTGATAATCTCGATTGATGGCGCCTCACGCATGTCATCAGTGTTTGGCTTAAAAGAAAGTCCCCACATTGCAAACTTTAACCCACTAAGGTCTTCACCAAAGTGGTCCACTACCATATCGACTAAAAGCGTCTTTTGTTTCGCATTTATGTGTTCTACGGCGTGAAGCAGGGGAACTTCAAGGCCGTTATCTACTCCAGTTGCAATTAACGCTTTGACATCTTTGGGAAAGCAAGAGCCGCCATATCCCACACCAGCAAACAGGAATCTCGACCCTATTCTTGGGTCTGCCCCCATCCCATGGCGCACCATGTCGATGTCGGCACCTATCTTTGTACAGATAGATGCCATTTCGTTCATAAAGGAAATCCTGGTTGCCAACATCGCATTGCTTGCATATTTGGTCATTTCTGATGACTTAATATCCATGAAAATTATGGGGTTACCAGTGCGCACAAAGGTGACATACACCTCTTCCAACAACTCCCTGGCACGCTCATTATCAGTTCCAATGACGATACGATCCGGCTTCATCATGTCCCGGACCGCTTCCCCTTCTTTCAAAAACTCAGGATTAGAAGCAACGTCAAAGATGTGCTTTGTCCGGCTTGCAATTACCTCTCGCACCTTGTCGCATGTACCAACAGGAACGGTAGATTTAACTACGACCAGACGATAACCATCCATGTTGTCGGCTATAGTGGCGGCAACATTCAGGACATGTCCAAGGTCAGCAGACCCATCCTCGCTGGGAGGAGTGCCCACCGCGATAAAAATGACATCAGAATCGCGCACCAATTGGGGGATGTCGGTGGTAAAAGTTAACCTGCCGTGACTTGAATTCCTGGCAACCATTTCAGCGAGCCCTGGCTCAAAAATCGGAATTTCGCCATGGTTAAGCATATCTATCTTGGCTTTGTCAATGTCGCCACAAATAACCCTGTTACCGCTATCAGCCAGTCCAGCACCCAATACAAGCCCAACATACCCGGTACCAACTACGCCAACTCTCACGGTTAACACCTCATTCTTCAATGCTTTGTTCGATTTTTGACACCAAAAGTGATATCACCCTGGTCTTTGAGCAGTCTCGCACCTCGAATCGCAACCCTTCATATTCTATTACATCATTACGTTTAGGCACGCGCCCTGCTTGAGTCATTACCAATCCGCCCACAGTTTCGTAAATGTCCTGTTCCGGCAGCTCGATGTCAAACAGTTCCTCAAGCTCCTCGATGGGTACACGAGCCTCCATAACGTAGCGTCCATCACCAATATCGTTGATTGGAGTCTCGCCCTTTTCATGCTCGTCCCAGATATCGCCAACGATTTCTTCGACCACGTCCTCGGTTGTCACTATTCCAGCTGTTCCACCAAATTCATCGACGGCTATTGCCATCTGGACACGTTCCCTTTGGAAGTCCTTTAACAAATCGCCAATCCTTTTGGTCTCGGGCACAATCAACAGTTTGTGAGAGCTTGCCATCGCCCTCAAGTTGAACTCGCTGCTAGGCTTCGAAAGATGCTCCAAGACATCCTTGACCGTAAGAATACCCACAATCGAATCCAGATCGCCCTCATAAACCGGATAGCGGCTGAATTGATAGCGCCGAATCATCGCCATAATCTCATCGAATGAATCGTTTACATCGAAGCCAATGATCTCGGTTCTGGGGACCAAGATTTCAAGGGTCAGGGTCTCGGAAAAGTCGATAATAGATGACAGCAGTTCCCGCTTTTCCTCGGACAAACCGCCTTCTCCAGGAGTCATTTTCAGCATGGATTCAAGTTCATCTTCTGCGGCGGCCACCCTGTCTGTACCCTTCTTCAAGGGGGAGGAAATGACGTGTAAAATCCACGCTAAAGGAGTCAGTATTATGCAAATCAGCCTAGCCAACGGAAAGAAAAACAACAAAATGCGGGGTTGTCTTCTAGCTATCGCATTTGGAACCAGCTCTACGATCAAAATGACCAAGAATGTCAACAAGCCAATTCCTACAGCAACCCCAAGGACTCCAGCAGGAGGCCAGCTGATTTTTGACAGATAGCTTGATGCGACCAAGGCTACCAGCGCTGCGGCAAGCAGGTTAAAGAAGTTGACCGCCAGCCGCATCGACGACGCGACACGTTCAGGCGAACGCCGCCAAGCTTCAAGCAATCTAACCCGCCGTTTTTCATCATCGAGAATCCTGGCAACGCCAACATGGCCCAACACAGCAATCGTCGCCTCAGCTGCTGCAACCACTCCCGACAGGAAAACACTTAAGAGAATCGCGAGGATATAAAATCTATGGGGCTCCAATTTGTTTAAACCTAAATAACAGCACCAAGGAAGCGTATCAGACCTTGAGGTGCAAGGTCAACGATTGTGGGAAAAAACGACTGTGGCAGGGGGCGGGGTGCGAGGGCAGGGGCGGGGACAGGGGCAGGGCCAGGGACAGGGGACGGGGACAGGAAGATGCTGATCTGCTGGATTTGGAGCTAAAAAGAGGTCGAGAGGGCACCCTGCAACATGGTCCGGGGGCAATCCTGGAGGGTGCTATCGGGAGTTGCCGGGACCCGACGTCTTTTAGCTGACATGAAGGCCGCGCAGCGGCCCGTCCGGGCCAAAAGGATGAACGTACACGTTAGCAATCGTATATTTCGCCCGGACGATGTCACTAAGAGACAGTCGGGGTGGCTACGGGAGATTTTGG
>DUVQ01000075.1 GCA_012840965.1 Oligoflexales bacterium
ATCTACGTAATGTAGACCACAAGGCCCCGAGGGGTGCCCAAAAAACAGCTGATGACGCGGATGTTATAAAGGCCATTGAAGCTGCAGACAAGCTTGGGCATGCCCTTGGTCCAAAAGCCACCAAGGCCGCCAAAAATCAGGCAATAAAAGCCTATAAACAGGCGTTTTTAGCATGTTCGGACTATCTAAAGGCCCATCCCAAGGGATTCCAACGGGATTGGTTTAAATCGTTTTGGATGCGAAATGAAGAGGCCTTGAAAGTCCTGTCGGTTGTAAGGGCTTGGCAGGAGGACCAAGACGACGTTCGAACCTGGTTGAGGCTTGCAAGTGGGGCCACTTCAGAGCCAAAGGATGAAAAATCACTGGTCGAGGCCGTTATTGATACGATGTATTTCGACCAAAGCTCCAAGGATCTGTTGCTTGCCGACCCCTTGGTTAATCTTTTGATCGACCCAGAGCCTGGACACTACGACTTGACTATCATCGGGGCCATGGGTGTGGTTACTTGGGGCAGTGAAGGAAGGGAATTTGAACACACCTACGAACGACTTGAACAGCGGCGTGGGGTAAAGATAATTCGCGCCAACACAGGCCTATTTCAACCGTTTGAGCACAACGCCGCCATAATTATTAGAGCCCTTGATGGGGTTACAGGTCCCTGGGCATGGGTGGGTTACAGCCAGGGCTGCGCCAATTTGTTACAGGCCGAAAGCTTTTTAAAGGGTGGTACTCCTGACCAAAATGAGCTGCTAAGTCGCCTAGTTTGCAGAAATTTTGTTTATTCAGCCGCCAATGGCTCTGCCCATGGTACTTCTGGCACTTATAAATTTATCAAGGCGATAACAGCTGGTGAACGCTTCTTAAAGCACTATCAATCTCGCTACTCCCGAGAACTTATCGACCTGTTTTTGAGGCTCTTTGGAGTTATTCTCGATTCAAAGGTCTTCGTGTCTTATCTGGGTGGAGCCCATTCTCTTACCCCTTCAAGGGCAGATTTGTTGCATCGAGACGGGCAGTTTGCGGATTGGGTACCAACTTCCACAACTCGCGGAGTCGTCAGGCCTGATCGCATCCCAGAGGCGCTTGAGGCTATGTATTGGGTGCATCGCCACCTGATTGGTAGTGATCGAACGGATACTCAGGTCCAGGAATGCGATACAGTCGGTCATTCAACCCGAATCAATAATGAGCGATCTCGAGTCTTGGCGCGTTGTGATATGGGTTCCTTGGTTCAAACCAGCCATCACTGGGCACCACTTACGTTTGAAGCCGAGCAGATCACAACTGAAAGAGACCTGGAACTTGGCGTTTACATGGAGCCCAAGGACCGTCACATAACGCCTTGGTTGGATGTAAATGCCAGATTTGGCAGGATTGCCATAATCAACAAATGAATTTAGGGTTGCGCACGGCAATTTTGGATTGCCACAATAATTAACTTGGATAGCATATACCCCAGATAGCCTGTGGGCGATCAGGGGTATGACCGGTCCCCTGCGACCGGTTAAGTGGGAGGTATCAGCAATGTCCAATCGTGTGATCAATTTCTATGCAGGCCCAGCCGCGCTACCTTTGCCGGCCTTGGAACGAGCTCAAAGGGAGATGTTAGATTTTGAAGGGGCCGGCATGTCGGTCATGGAGATCTCTCATCGTTCCAAAGAGTACGATGCGGTTCACGAAGAGGCGATTTCGCTTGTCAAGGAGCTGTTAAACGTCCCTGACAACTTCAGAGTACTTTTTTTGCAGGGTGGTGGAAATCTTCAGTTTGCAATGGTGCCGATGAACCTTTTGTACGGTGATCGCAAGGCTGACTACCTTATCACTGGTAACTGGGCCGAAAAGGCGTATAAAGAGGCCAAAATTGTGGCTCCAGACAATGTGCGAGCCATTGGTTCCACCAAGGATGAAGATTATTGCCGCCTTCCTGACCCTGATGAATATCAGGTTGACCCAAAGGCTGCTTATTTGCATTTGTGTTCCAACAACACGATTTATGGGACGCAGTGGCATGAATTCCCAGATGCTGGCAATGTGCCTTTGGTTGCGGACATGTCCTCTGACTTTATGTGGCGTCCGTTTGATGTGCGTCCCTTTGGTTTGATTTACGCGGGCGCTCAAAAGAATCTGGGGCCGTCAGGCTTGGTGGTAGCACTTATCAGAGACGACATGCTTGAGCAGTGTCGCACTGACCTGCCAAGTATGCTGCAATATCGGATTCACGCTGACAAAAACAGCCTTTACAACACGCCACCGACGTTTTCGATCTACATGCTGAGAAATGTGTTGGCGCACAACAAATCCATCGGTGGATTGGCGGCAATCGAGGCAACCAACCTTGCCAAGGGTGAATTGCTTTATGGTTGTATCGACAAGTATTCAGGCTTTTACATTCCTCACGTGACAAACAAGGCCCATCGCTCAGTGATGAACGTTGACTTCAAACTGCCCTCAAAGGAGCTTGATGAAAAGTTCGTTGCCGACGCCAAAAAGGCTGGAATGGTTGGACTTAAAGGCTACAGAAGCCTAGGTGGAATCCGAGTCTCGATGTACAACGCCACCACCTTAGACCACGTAAAAGTGCTGGTCGATTTCATGGAACGTTTCGTCGCCGCAAATGGCTGATTAATAAATAATATCAAGTAGTTGGTGCCCCCGGGCAGATTCGAACTGCCGGCTTACAGGGATTAGGAATCCCCAGCTCTATCCAACTGAGCTACGGGGGCGAAAGCCGACAGAATCTACACTTGACGGTGCTTTAGGTCAACTGATTTTTCCATCATTGCTGTTTCGTGTTAATAAGGCAGTGCATTTGTGGAGATTCTAATGGATGCCAAAACCCTTTCAGACTTGCAGTTTTCAAAGATACTGGACGCCGCTTCAGCCTACTGTCGGACTAGCCGTGGCCAAGAGTTGATTCGTTACAAGCAGATGTACATGGATCCACAAGCTTGTGATGCCGAGTTGGCCTTGGTAGAGGAGGGCATCTATTGCTTTGATTTGCCAAATCCGCCTTCACTAGGTGGTGTTGAAGATATGACTTTCGCCTTTACTGCTGCGGCAAAAGGGGCTGTTTTGTCCCCCAGCGAATTGATTGCATGTGCCAAGATGCTTTCGATTGGCGCCGAAACGTCGCACCGTTTGGAGGCTGGCCGCCTGCGAATCCCTGGCCTGGCTGCGCTGTTTAATGAGCTGAAAGACCTGTCGTCAGTCGCACAACGGGTTTTTGATACCTTTGATGACGAAGGGCGTATCAGAGACGATGCCTCACCTAGGCTCGCTGAATTTAGGGCAAAGGCCCTATCGCTTGGGCGTAGAGTCAAGGCGTTGATAGAAGAAATGGCCAAGAGCACCAAGCTTGAGCCGATTCTTCAGGATGACTATTACACGATTCGTGAAGGTCGCTATGTTCTGCCAGTCAAGGCTGAAGAGCATCGCTTTGTGCCTGGAATCATTCATGGTAGTTCCCAGACTGGGGCCACTTTGTTTATTGAGCCATCACAGATTGTTGAAGATAACAATCAACTGAAGGTGGTACTGGAATCAATCGAGGTTGAGGAGCGTTCTATCAAGGCGGACCGCAGCAAGTTGCTTGGCAAGTATGCTGAAGATGCCAGATTGCTTGGAGAGGCCATTTGGCGGCTTGATTCAATCTTGGCCCGTTCCGAGTTGGCCAAAAGGATGGAGGCTCACAGACCCAGCATTGGAGCGCCAGCAGATGGGTTGCAGCTGTCTTCAATCAAAAACCCAATCCTCTTCCTGCTTGGCAGAAATGTAGTTCCAGTATCGGTGGAATTGGCAGGGCAGCATGGTCGCGCCCTCGTTGTATCAGGGCCAAACGCTGGAGGTAAGTCTGTAACGCTTTCAACGGTTGGTTTGGCAGTAGCAATGATGCGTCATGGGATCTTTCCAGCCGCGATGCCAGGCACTGTAATTCCATGGTATGACCAGGTTTTCACGGTGATTGGTGACCCCACGAGCATGGAAAAATCGGTTTCCAACTTTACAGGCCAATTGGCCAGATTGGACCAGATAATCACCAAGGTTCCTGAAGGTAGGACCCTTGTGCTGATTGACGAGCTTGCAACTGGAACCGAGCCTCGCAAAGGTGAGGCGTTGGCAACGGCCATAGTTGAAGCGCTTGTGGAAAAAGGGGCCGAATGCATTATCGCTACGCACTTTGACCAGCTCAAAATGATGGCCTCAAACCATCCAGGTGTAAAAAACGCCAGGGTTGGCTTGGATAAGGCTGGAAGGCCAAGCTATCGTTTGGAACTTGGTGAATCTGGGGAATCCAATCCTTTTGATGTTGCCGCAGCAGTTGGCTTCAGGAAGTCAATCTTGGATAGGGCAAAACAGCTGGTAGGCGAACGTGAAAGAATGCTTGAAGAGGCTTTAGCCAATGCTAACAAGCTTAATCAGGAGCTGCTTGAAGAGAAAGCCGAAACACAGGAGCTTCGCAAGAAATTGGCCGCCGATAAAAAACGGTACGAGCAGGAACTGATACGCCTGAGAAACGAGGCTGACAGGCTGGTTTATGAGGCCAGGAAAGAGGTCTTGCAAAAGATGAAGCGCTTGGAAGATGAACTTGAGGCCATTGCAAAACAGGCTAAGGCTGAAAAGGCAGGGCAGGTCCAAGGGCGCAGAATCGAAGTAACTAAAAAGAAACGGGAAGTACAAAGGGACCTTCTTGCCGAGATGGCAATGGTCGAAAACCATCCAACTGAACAGCTGCCTTTGGCTGATCTAAAAGTTGGCGCCAAAGTATGGGTGGCAGGCCTTGCCTCGGAAGGAACCGTCATGGAAGTCGCGGCAGATGGACGCAGGGCCACAGTGCAAGTTGGCCTTTTGAAGACAAACGTTAAGCTAAGCGACCTTAGAGTTCCAAAACCTGTATCGAAGAAGTCCCAAAAATCTAAGCCAGTTCCAAAGAAACCAGAGTTAGACACTGAAACAGTGAAACTGACGCCTGTCGATGAAGAAGACCTGCCATTTGTTCGTAGCCCTGAAAATACCTGTGATGTTCGGGGGATGCGCCTGGATGAAGCCATAACCGAAGTCGACAGATTTCTTGATATGGCGTTTTTAAACCAGGTTCCGCAGGTAATGATTATCCACGGCATGGGAACTTCAGCCTTGCTTAAGGGAATTCGCCAGTATCTAAAGAAATCACCCTATGCCAGAAGGTTTAGAGCTGGAATGGTGGGTGAAGGTGGCGACGGAGTGACGATGGTTGAAGTTGGGGGAAAGGTTTAGCCTGTTTTAAAAGACTTTTTTAAGCAGCAAGAACCCACCGATCAACAAGACCATGAAAGCCAAGGCAAGGATATCAAAGTACTTGTCAATCAAACGTTTCATTGGCGGTCCAAAGGCCCAAAGCAGTCCTGCCACCAAAAAGAAACGGGCACTTCGTCCAATTCCGGAAGCAAGAGCAAGAATTCCCATGCTTACATCGAAGTAGCCAGCCGCGATGGTAAAGACTTTATAGGGAATCGGAGTGAACGCCGCAGTAAATATGGCTAAAAAAGCGTTGTCGTCATAAAGGGCTTTCACTTTCAAGAAAACTGAGCCGTTTTCATACGAGGCATGTCCTTGGATGTATTGATAAAAGTCAAAGCCAGAAAGCGTGATTAGCTCAGCGCCTTCTCCAGGAATGCCGTACCAAGTATCAGGTCCCACAATCCAGGCAATAATCGAGTTTACAGGGCCAAAGAACTCGTGACCCAAGAACCACCCAAATAAGCCGCCAAGAACGGATGCTACAGCAGTAATTCCAGCATAAAAGAAGGCCTTGTTACGGCGTCCCAGCACAAGCGCAATCAAAAGGACATCCGGTGGAATAGGAAAAAACGAAGATTCCGTAAAGGCTAAAACAAAAAGCGCAAAGGCTGCATAAGGACTATCAGCCCAGCTTAAAACCCAGTCATATAGCCACCTAAGCCAAAGCATAGGCTTTTTATACCAAGGAACACGGACCATCTCGTCAGACATCATCAGGCCTCACAAAAAA
>DUVQ01000076.1 GCA_012840965.1 Oligoflexales bacterium
AGCGACAAAGACGAAGATGAAGTCAGGACTGATTTCTTTAGTTTTAAGCCTGATGCAATATCTTTGAAAGAGATGCTTCAACATGGGACCTTGTCTGAACTTACTCGCATTTCAATAATTAGATCAGCAGCTTATGGACTGAGATATCTTCATGAAAAAAGCGCCGTTGGGCCAATCTTGCATGGGGATATCGCGCCTTCAAACTTGATCGTGACACCGACTGGAGAATCAGTCTGGCTCGACGTCTCGGCCTTTAAACCCGAAACATTTCCTTTAGGGCCAGGGCTCATTTGGGGGCACCCTACTTTTATGGCCCCAGAAGTTTTAAATGAGGGCCCTGTAACTATCGCATCCGAGGTGTTTGCTTTCGGGTTATTGGTCCTGTGTTGCTTCGTTGGGCGCTTACCATGGTCAAAGGCCGTGACACCACAAGATGTTTTGGGGAATTTGGCGTATCAAAATCTGTCTAAAACCGTATCCGAAGCAGCGTTGCCAGAACCTCTGGACAAGGTTGTTGGAATGACCCTTGCGCTGAGACCTGAAGACAGGCCCTTGATGTCCAAGGTTGTGGCAGTTTTAAGAAATAGCTAAAAGCGTGTTTTTCCAGCGAATCTGGGACCACCAATGCCGCCTATGCGCCCACCGTGTTCAAGGCGTCTTACCACCTCCCAATGTTGGCGGTCCTTGTAGCGATTGTGGCTACCCTCCCCTTGCTCGTTCATTTTCCAGGTAGCAAGGTCGAACATTTGAACTTCCACAATCAAAAAAACGATATTTCCAAGAGACTTAAGCGCAGGGTCATTGGACTTCGAAACCAGGTCTCTGACATCAACTGGCATGTCTATAACAAAGTTCACCATCCTAAAACCAGTAGCCGAAAAACGATTCCAGTCACGCTCATCAAAGGCCTCTTCCATGGTCATCTTTAGATGCAACCTGGATCGGTTGTACGGGTGACTTAGTGGAAGCTCCAAAAAAGACTCAACAGGCAGGATCTCATTTCGAGATTGGCCGGGAATGATGTAGTTGTAAGGCAGCAGTTTGTCTTTCAATATCGCCAAAACTGGTATCAAATCGGCCTGATTCTTGGTCACAATGCGAAATCTTACCCTGTCGAAAATCTGAGCCGCCTGGGTGGAACGTTTAGACAGCAGTTTGGTGATAAGGCTTTCATGAGACTTTCGGCTGGCCTTGAAATCCGCGATTGGGGCTCCCCCTTGAATCATTTCATCCATCACGGATTGAACTGAATCAAGCGCTCTTGTGAAAAGCTCATCCTCAGAAACCGTTAGCCGATGGCGCAGCTCCTGGGCCTCGACATGCTGCACGATGTGCATCACCTTCAGCAAAATACAGGCCAGCGCCTGCAGCTTTGAATCGGACGAGGCGATTAGCAGGAGTTCAGGCACTACGCCTGGGACACACAATTCCTGTGGAAAATGATAGTTCAAGACCTTGCGTAAGTAGTCAATTGATCGCGCAAGCACATGATCTAGGCGGGCCAAATCCTGTGGATTGTTGGCATCAAAACCGTTCACCTTCAGGAAGCGATTGACCTCTTCCTGATTTTTTAGGTGCAGCTTGTGCCAGTCAATGGCTGACTCTCCTCGAAGAATCAATCTAACTGCTTCAATATCGGCCATGGATAAGGCGGGTGGAAACAGTCCTGTTTGAGAATCAGCCGTCATTCAACGTCCCAAGTGGTGCGACACCTGAATTGCTTTGACAATTCTACACACCAAAGTCTTGCTTTACAAGCGGCCCGAGTCTTGCTAGATTGAACGCTGAGGCTTGAAAACTTGTGCAGGCTGGCCACTTGAGGATTACTGTTCGATGGTTTTGAGTTGCACCGGTAGTGGATGGCCTGAGAAAGTTTGAAGGGCGTATGGAAATAAGACAGGATCTCAGTCAAAAACTATTACAAACTCTTGTAATAACACCGCAATTAAAACTGGCGATCCGTTTACTTCAGCTGTCCAGACTGGAATTGGCTGAAGAAGTCCAAATGCAGCTTGAGGGGAATCCCGCCCTTGAAGAAGAAGCTAGCGCTGAAGAATCTATTCAATACTCTGACCCTGCGACTGAAAAGCCTTTGCCGAATGAACTTACACCCCACAACCACGAGGGTGAGGTAGAGGCTCCAGAAGAAGGTGTCCGTGATTTTGATACTAGGTCCAGGGATGATATCGAGAATTGGCAAAACTTCGTTGATGACTACAACCGCTTTTCAACAGGCCCAACCCTTAGGGTAACCAACGAGGACTACCCTTCAGTTGAGGCAACCGTTGGAAATAGAACGACTTTGGTTGAGCATCTGACCTCGCAACTGAGCCTGTCTGACTTGACGCCACGAGAGCAGCAGGTTGGGCTTTGGTTGATTGGAAATTTGAACGATGATGGCTACTTGGTGGACGTGACAGCACAGGAAGCGGCTGATGCCAGTGGGGAGTCTGTCCCTTTTGTGCAAAATGTACTGAAGCAACTACAAGCCTTTGATCCCATTGGGGTTTTTGCAAGAGATTTACAGGAATGCCTGATGCTTCAGGCCAAGTTTTATCATCCCGAGATGACCAATCTCCACTTGCTAATTGAGAACCACCTTCATGATTTAGAACGTCGCCATTTTCATGTGATTGCTAGGGGGCTCAAGGCTGACCTTGATGAGGTTAAGGAATTGGTTGAAACGCTTCAACGGCTTGAACCTAGGCCAGGACGAGCCTTTGCGAGCGATGATGTTATTTACATCCAACCTGATGTTTTCGTTATAAAAGTTGGCGACGAATATATAACCACGCTAAACGAAGACGGCTTGCCCAAATTAAGGATAAGCCAGTACTACGAGCAAACGCTTAAAGAGCTGGAAGGCGGGGAAACCAAAGATTACATCAAGGATAAGATCCGATCGGCAATGTGGCTTATTCGTTCGATACACCAACGTCAAAGTACCATTCGTAAGGTAACGGAAAGCATCGTGCGGTTTCAAAGGGACTTTTTTGATCATGGGGTGTCCCACTTGCGTCCGCTTGTGTTGAGGGATGTGGCAGAGGACGTTGGGATGCACGAATCTACGATCAGCCGAGTCACCACTAACAAATATGTCCACACCCCTCGGGGAATATTTGAGCTTAAATACTTCTTTAATAGCAGGATATCCAGCGTCCAAGGTGAGGATCAATCATCCGAGGGCGTAAAATCCAGGCTTAAGGCGTTGATTGAAGCGGAAGACCCAAGTAAGCCCATGTCTGACTTGGAGCTGGTAAATAAGCTACGGGAGGAAAACATCGTGATAGCACGACGAACCGTAGCTAAATACCGTGAGGCTTTGGGCATATTGCCCTCGTCTCGCAGGCGAAGGCTGGTCTAGGATTAGTGATCGGCCTTATTTGTGCTCGGAAAACCGAGTGGAGGCGATTGTCGGCAGGTCCGACTCGCGATGGAGGTGAGCTATGCAGGTATCCTTCGTACAGCGTCAATTCAATGCTTCAGACGAACTCAAAAAGTTGATAGAGGACAAGGCTGAACGCCGTTTTGGGCACTTATTACCTGATGATTCTGAAATTCGTGTGTTACTGGCCACGGAAAAGGCAAAAACAGTATTTGAAGTAAGCGTTACAACTTGGGGAGAAATATTTAAAAGCCAAGAAACAACAGCGGATTTATATCCAATTATTGATGTGGTTTTCGAGAAAGTTGAACGGCAAATCCAAAAGAAAAAGGATATGTTCCAAGAACGTAGGACTGGTGGTAGAAGATAGCTAGGCTGTGTTGGCGTTAAACAAAATCGCCTTGGGGTTATTGTGAAAACGACCCGCGTCGTAATCGTCACTGGGTTATCTGGATCAGGTAAAACTACAACTATAAACGCTCTGGAAGACCTTGGTTTCTTTTGTGTCGATAATATTCCCATCGTTCTTATGGATACTTTTTTATCACTAACTGAAAGTGATTTGGACATCCGTAAGGTAGCCCTGGGAATTGACGCCCGTGACAGGCGCAACTTAGACCGGTTTCAAGATACGGTTATCAGTCTCAGACAACGTGGTTTCGATATAGATGTCATATTTCTTGATTGCAGCAGCGATGACATCCTGATTCGGCGCTATTCTGAAACAAGACGCCGACATCCTTTAGAGTTGGATGCTGGTAGTTTGGGTGCCGCGATTACGCTTGAACGGAAGCTGCTGGCTCCGATCAAGGATTTTTCGACGTGGCTGATTGATAGCAGTGAATTAAATGTGCATCAGCTTAAAAGGTTGATTGTCCAAAGTTATGGTCACGAAGATGGACATAAAATGGGGGTCAACCTAATTTCATTTGGATTTAAGCATGGCAGTCCCCGAGAGGCGGATTGGCAAATTGACTGCAGGCTGTTACCCAATCCTTACTTTGTTGAAGAGTTGCGAGCTAAAACCGGTTTGGACCCTGAGATTCAAACCTGGCTGGAATCTAAGCCTGAATGGGATGGTTTTTTAGATAGGCTACTTGGTCTTTTGCGTTTTGCTGTACCTTTACACGTAGTTGAAGGAAAACCTACATTGGTGATCGCAATTGGCTGCACTGGTGGTCAGCATCGTTCAGTGGCCGTATGTGAAAAGCTGGCGGCTCAATTAAGAGAAGATGGATTCACAGTGTCGGTAACTCACCGAGAATTAGCAGTAATTCCAGAGGAGTCGTGATGAAAACCATAGACGACAAACAGATTAAGGAAATCCTTGAGGAAGCTGTCGAGGACCTGCAGGATGCGGAGGATCTGGCCAGACGTCGGGGTGGATTTAACATTGTCCTGTACCACTGTAGCCAGGCCGCTGAAAAGTTTTTGGTTGCAGTGGCTGTGGCTGCTGGCCGCCAGACTAATCCAATGTGGGACCTGCAACGTATCTTCGAAGCCATCAGTGATATTGATGGGTTGGAACCTATTGGCGAGCAGGTACAATTACTGGCAGCTTATAGAAGGGCCCCAAAAACTCCCCTGTCGGCGGCCTTCAAGGCGGTGCACAAAATAAGGCGCTCTGTCCTTCTTGCACTTGGGGCGGACCTAAGTGACGAGCCACTGGAAGAAGAGCAACCTGCAGAATCTGCTGATTTGGCAGGTACTTTAGGGGCAGCGTCCCAAGACGAGGCTGTAAAGTTGGAAGATAAAGAAGGCAAGACTCCGAATGATGCGCCTGAAGAGACTGCACCAGAAGGTCAAGAAGCTATGCCAGTAGCTCCAAGTCCAAAGCATGAGGATGAAGAGCCGATCACCGTAATTGCCGATGCCCCAGAACAAGAAGAAGAATTCCCAGGAGTGCTGCCAGATGAGGCCTGGGGGGCTGAACACGGAAGTATGAGCCGTGAGGCGCGTCGAGATAGCTATGTCAAGGTCTTCTTGGTCTGTCAGCGATGTGGAGTAAGAATCCCAATGACCCGCCAAACTGCAAGAGGCCGCACCCCCTGCCCTCACTGCGGAAGACCAATGGTGCCAGTCAGGTGACTTTTGGAGGGTAGTAATGTCTTTGTCTGAGAGGATTAAAAAGCTGGCTGGTTTGGGCAGTGCTACATCAAATGACGTAAATCGCGCAAAGGTGATAGCAGTTGCAGCTCAAAAAGGGGGCGTTGGCAAGACTACAACAGCTGTCAATCTGGCCTTGGCCATGGCCAAGTTCCAGGACCTTAAAACGCTGCTGGTTGATTTGGATGGCCAAGGGCATGTGGCTGCGTCTTTGGCATCTATAACCCCTGATATTATTGGGGCGTCTTTGTCTGACATTTTGCTTGGCCATGGCAGGAGTATTAGTGAAATTGTTCACCCTACGCAGGTTACAAACCTAAGCGTGACGGCATCTGATAAGGGTTTGGCTGCAACTGAAGGAATTCTGTCAGGACGCATAGGCAAAGAGTTTTTGCTTAGAGGCACAATCAAGCAAGCCCGGAGTGACTTTGACGTGATTTTGTTGGATTGCCCGCCAAATCTTGGGAATCTGACGCTTAACGCAATGGCGGCGGCCGACTACTGCTTGGTGCCTTGTGATATGAGCCCACTGTCGTTAGCTGGGGTCTCGGACCTGTTGGTCGTGGTGGAAACGGTCCAAGATAGGTTGGGACACGATTTAAAAGTCTTGGGGATTTTGCCAACTCGCGTTGATAGGAGAAATTGGAGGGTCACAGAGCATGTGCTAAACGAGCTCGCTGAGCTTTATGGCGAGTTAGTTTTTGACAACCACATCCCCATTAATAGCTTTTTGGCAAGGGCCCAGATAAAGGGGGTACCGGTATTTGATCTGGATCCGTCTGGAAACGGAGCCACGGCCTACAAGGAATTGGCTGGAGAAGTGTTACAGCGAATCAAGGCCGCAAATTAGCCGGTGTTTTGTCTTAAAACGGCGAGCAATTCAGGGTTTTGTAACCCATGCTTTTCACCTATGCGCCGTTTGGTGCGATCATCAAGTAATACTTGGCAGGACTGGGCCTGCTTGCTCAGGTCGGCGACCTTTTCAGCAATCGGACCTTGAACGGCCACATCCAAAGCTGGCATTGTCCCGAAAGGCACAAAAACATAATCGGTAACAACGCTGATTGCTGCTGAAACAGGCACGCCCATAGCTGCCACAAAGCGCATAAGCCGCTGCTGAAATTGAGCCGCAACCAAGACGGCATGCTCCCAAGGGGCGTCTTCACGGCGGTTTAGTCCAAAAGCTATCCTTATCCTGTCAGCCTCATTGATGGCCAAAAATCCACCGAATCGTTTTACCTGTTCTAAAAACATCTCTCTTTCAGGGGCAAACATGCCTCTGGCAGACTGGACTCCAGTATCAGGGCCAAATGATCGCAGCTCTATGTCAACTAGGCTGATGACAATGGGCTGGTCGTTTTCGTTGGGCACGTCTGATGCGGCATGCCTGGTGATTATATTGCCTTTTAGCAGGGGGGCGTCTTGTTCATAACGGACCGTGGGTTCGTAATTCAAGTTGCCAAGCATGTTATTGGCAACATATGCCGTTGATTGTAAATCGATAGACTTAGCCAGTTCTGCGATTTCCTTGGCAGAGGGTCTTTTGGATGGGAGGTCCAAGGTCATTAAATTGAGCAGTTCAAGCAACTTCTGTCGGGCTGCAAAGGGAATGTCCATGGATGGCAGGTCTAAAACGCCGCTAGGCTTGGATGAATGGTGTTCATATGCAAAAGGTAGTTCACCAGTCAGGATTTCATAAAAGACAACTCCCAAGGAGTAGACGTCAGTGCTACTGCCAACAGCGTCGCCTAACGCCTGCTCTGGACTCATGTATGCGGGAGTGCCAAGAATTTCGGTAAAATTCGGTGCCAAGTCATCTTGGGCACCCAAAAAATCAAGCAGTTTAACGGTTCCATCCTTTGTCAAGAAAATGTTTTCAGGCTTCAAGTCAAGATGTAAGACATCAAAACCGTGGACCACATCCAAGGCCGACGCCAAGGTAATTAGCAGGTCCAGCGCTTTTGGTAGCCCAAGGGCTCCACTGGCAGCCAAAG
>DUVQ01000077.1 GCA_012840965.1 Oligoflexales bacterium
ATACTCAGGAAGAATGGAAATTAATATGGCGTTATTCATTTGAACTCCCTGAAAAACATTTAGCGTATTGCTCATGTGAAATCTTACGAATGCTTTGAATCGGTCCCTTGATGCCTGCACCTAAGAGAGTCTGACCACTGATCGGATCAAAATTACGAAGAAAACGGAAAAGAATGACCAGCGCGTCTTTTTGCAACTTTTCTTGGATTTTATCTTGCGAGAAAACTGTACGTTTGGAAACCAAAGGCAACACCTTATTCACGTCGCGCCCATAATAAGTCTGCTCAACAATTCCCATGCATTCAATACTTTTTCGATCACGTGTTCTAAAAAACAGCAAAAGATCCCCTATCTTGATTTGCTTAGTATTAGAGTGGCAGATATAGGCTTTTTTTATGGCGTTGGCTTGTGGGTTGTAGACTCTGTGATCATTTGCGAACAGACCCTGGGCTGTATCACTAGTATCGGGAAAAAGATCATCATGAAATTTCGGTTGTATCGGGACAATGAATTTACCTACAGAATCGGAATCCAGATAGTGTGGGTAGTAATTGATCGCATAAGTCAGCGCGGACATGCCCTCCGGCGTTGAAGTTGGACGAGACATTTTTTTCAAGTAAACATCTTCATCTTTTTCATTTTTTCCAGCCTCTTCAAAGCCATAATCTTGACACAGAGAAACCAACATCCCTTGCTCTTTCCCGTAGGTGTGCAGATAAACGTACGGAATATCTTTATTAACGGCGAATTTAAACGCTGAGAAAAGCAAACGTTCACCCAGTTTTCGGCCCCGCACATTTTCTCCCACTTTGAAAGTACATAGCTTTAAGGCACGTCCATTCAAAGGATTTCCATTGGCTACGATGGTCGGGGATTCTTCCTCCTTGTAGATGCAGATGGCGAGGGGTTGTTTTTTCTCGTCAGTGATACACCATGCTTTTCGATGCTCTTGAGCGCACCGCATATACCATGCATCAAATCCATCATAGGCATCCCGAAGTGAATCAAAAAACGGCTGCTTGACATCAAATTCATGAAGATGGCAATCTTCAAGCCCAAAAGGAGGGGGCTTTTGCTTTCCACACTGCTTTTCAAGAAATCCCAGAAACTGAGATAAATAGTGAACTTGTTCCTGAACCTGAGCACTACGAGCCTTCTGGTGAATACCCCTATCATTGGTTACTAAAAGGTGAACTGCTCCCCGACATAACGCATGAAGTAACAGATTATCGACTCTGTCATTCTCATTCTGTTGTGGCCATTCGTATTGCCGTAAATGATCAGCTGACAATAGTGGCGGAGAGGGAATCAATTGGTACTGCTTCAACCTGGAAAGAACGATATCTCGCCTATTTGCGTCCTTATCTCGTCGAATCTCTTCTTCCTGTGATGGGTGAACAAACAGAACATGACCGTTCTGTTCCGACAGCTTACGCATAGTCGCAAGAGAAGGATCGAGTTTGCGTGCTGCATCCTCCAACGGAATTAGAATATTCGTGTCAAGTAGAATGTTCATAAGCTGATTTCCTGTGGCTTTAGAGACTGTAAAATTGCTGTCAATGTATGTTCACCCATAGTTAATCCTGAGAGGCTTGCACTGTTTCCGGTTTTATACGCCATTATTTACATACTCTTTAGCTTTTAGCTGACTCCCAAATGGTCCTGTTTGAATTCCTTTGGGATGGCAATCTCCTCAAGGACATCTCAATGGTACGCCCTACTCATCTCCGAATCTACTCCACCTTCTCAACCATCTTCACATCGCCTAGCATTCCTTCACAAATATCTAAGCCAGCAAGACCAATCACGTTGCTTCATCCTTTGGCAATTCTGATTCCTGAACCAGTTTTTTCTCGGTTGACTTGATCTTTCTCTCCAGTTCGGGATGACAGACATACCATGTGAGCATCAGATCCTCAATCGAACGTTCTGCCTTTGAGCCTATCCTGACCATTTTGTCGACATCGACAAAATGGTTTTGTACCGTAGCTCCAGCATTTCCTGCAGATTCTTTGGCCTTCTCAATGACCTTCGAAAAGTCAGAAATCCGATGACGTGGTTCATGTCATCCCCTCCTGCAATTTATCGCAGAATCCAACGTTTCGTGTCGCGTTGCCGACAATACCGTGGAGCTTGGCCCGGCTCAGCTGGGCATAGCCTACCAGCTCAACAATGATCTGGCAGGTTTCAATCACAACCTCACCATTTGTGAAGGGGGTTAAAAAAGGCTTATGAAAAAGCTGAGGCCCGAAGAATGCTGACTAAACAACTGTCCTGTCTTTTGCAAACCTTTGGAGAGTTATCCCAGTTCAAAACAACCTGAAACCAATGATCAGCTTTCAAGCTTTTGTCCAAGCCTCCCAGGTTGTCCCGATTCTTGGGTGATGGTCACAGCTTTCCAGAATATGTCGCACCATCTCCCAGCTCCCACCTGCCGCCACCTGCACCGACCTCGAAGTGCAGTTTTGCTATGCCTAGGTCTACTTTGACTCGCTCGTGGTTGCCTACTGTTTTGGCTGTGGCGGTTCCATTTTCGAAGCAGAAGGAGAATGGTTTTGTGTTTTTGGTGCTGGGGGCCTTCATGACGGCTTCAATCCCGTTTTTGAACCAGTCGGGGGCAAATTGGGCGTCTGGAGCTATGTCTTCTTGGGTGCGATGGTTTGTGCCTAGGTAGGTGCGAATTACCTTTTCCCTGATAGAGAGCTTTTGCTCACCTTTCCCAAAAACAATGGCTATATCGAAGGTTTCGTCGTCGCGTGCAGCGGCTTTGCTTTTATCTTTGTCAAAGCTTGAGGCTACCCAGCATGTGCCAAGTCCCATAGACGTCGCTTCCAAGACGAAGCGCTCGCCAAAATAGCCTTCTTTTTCCATCCTGTTGGGGTCGTTGGTTTTGCCGATCAGGGCTAGATAGCCTGCTGAGCCTTGAAACAACCCCATGGCTTGCTTGGCGTCGAACGGCGCTGGATCGCCGATGATCAGTTGCATCGAAAGGCCTGATTCTTCGTTGTATGCGCAGACCAGAGCCCGAAGCTTGTCAAGATCCGCTTCAGCTATAGGCGAGCCGGTAAATTTGCGACACGACATCCGCAGATTAATCGCCTGCCTGTACTTTTCATAATCCATGTTACCACCTTGTTAGTGCCAAGCTATGGTGCAAGGAACGCCGACTCAGCGCAAACCGTCTCAAAGCCTGCGCACCTCATCGCTCCTTGATAATAAATGCCGAGGTCATCTCACACAACCATTTCCCGCCAACCCGCCCAAAAAAACAGATTCGCCCCCAGATTCTTCGTAAGCAGACGATGCTGATAAGTTTAAGGCACAAGTTCAGTGCCGCGACTCATGATCTCGATATATCCCGAATAACTGAACACGCGGTTGCGCTTCCGGGCGGTCAGCTCCTTGACGATGCCGAGCCGCTCAAGGTGGTTGAGCGCCTTGTTGACCGTAGCCGGAGTGATGCCGGTCTTTTCAACCAGTGACCCAGAGGTGGCAATGGGATGCTCCATCAACGCCCGGTGGACCTGCATGGCGGATGCGGCCGCTCGCCCCAGACGACTAATCTTGTCACGGTCCTGGCTCGACCGATCAAGAAGCTGCTGGGCCGTCTCCACAGCCTGGGTGGCAGTGACTATGACCGCCTCAGCAAAGAAATCAAGCCAAGCTTCCCAGTCACCGGTCAAACGCACGTTATTGAGCAGCTCGTAGTAATACTGGCGGTGCGTCTTGAAATAGAGGCTTAAGTAGAGCATCGGCTCCCTAAGCACTTTTTGCTCGCACAGCAGCAGCGTGATCAGCAGACGTCCCAGACGACCGTTACCGTCCAGAAATGGGTGGATCGTCTCGAACTGCACATGGGCAAGCGCCGCTTTGACCAGCACCAGAGTCGGTTCGGGCTGGTCGTGTAGGAAGAGCTCAAGCTTGCTCATGCACTCCAGCACCTCTTCGGCCGGAGGTGGAACAAAGGCCGCATTTCCTGGCCTGGTACCACCAATCCAGTTCTGGCTACGACGAAACTCTCCCGGAGTCTGATTGCTGCCTCGCCCCTTGGTCAGCAGCACGCGATGAATCTCGCGAAACAAGCGCAGCGAAATAGGCAGCCCCTCCTCCAACAGACGCAGGCCATGGTCGAGGGCAGCAACATAGTTGCTAACCTCCCGCACGTCATCCAGCGGGACGCCTGGCTCCTGATCCAGCTCAAACAGCAGCAGATCCAACAGGGATGACTGGGTTCCCTCGATCATGGAGGAGAGCACAGCCTCTTTGCGGACATACATGTACAGGAACAAAGCCGTATCCGGCAGCAAGGTAGAGACGCTGTCAAGCCTACCAAGAGCCACCAGCGCCTGGTCGAACTTGTCGCGCAGCTCAGGCGTCCATTCGATGGGCGGATGCGGCGGCAGGGGCGCAGGCACGAAGGCCTGGGCCTTCTCGCCCACCGTCGATATGGTCACGTATCTGCCTTGGAGTTCTCGCTTCATCCTACCTGCCTCGAACCTAAAATACGGCCCGCCGTTATTTTATCTTAACTGGATATCCTAAAATAAGGAAGAAAGTTGGGCCAATTATACCCGCCTAATCTTAGCTGGAGGTCCAAGATCGGTTTTTTGAGGTCAATTTGTGTTTCAGTCGGCTTTTTTCGATCTGATACTGGGTCATGAGCTGCTCTTGGACAGTTTTGGAGCAGCTTTGATACTCATTTTCCACTTTCTAGGTGATTTTGGATATACCTATGCAATTTTCAGTGGTTATGACAAATTTTTCATCCAGTGTCCCTAGGGTTTTACCCCGAGGGACAGGGCACAAGTGAGGCAATTCTCCTTCTCACCTCCATAATAAAATCCGCCATGTGCTGCTTGCTTGAGAGTTGCATTATCAAGTACATAGCGTGGGAAACGATTCTGGCAGGTATGTTAATGAGCGAAAATCTAATCAATTTCGTTCTGCTGAATGGTCTTAGCTAGCTAGGTCAGTAAGGCCTCGAACTCCTCGTAGCGTTTTCTGCCGTAAAGGGAGCGGCCGATATGCCAGTCAGATGTATGGAGCAATTTGAGCGGCGGCAATTTCTGATTCATTGGGCATCCCCGCCTTCCTGCGGAGAATCGTCATCAGCTCCCGCTTCCGATCCTACCCAATCGCTGGCGATTTTATCCCAATCGATTGGGCGAGGTTCTTCGTTGGTCCAGACACTCCAAAAATCTGGGTCGTCAGATTCCGGTCTCTGACCATCCTCCAGATGTTTCACCTCGACGAGCGCGGGCACCTTTGAGGCAATGCCCAAAAGAATGCAATGGCGTGTGGGCAGGCTGGGCAGTTCCCGAAGCAGTCCACGTGCGTTATCAGGAACCAAGCGGGAGATCAGCTCTTGATCCCGATCATTCGTAATCCTGTGGAGGAGGAATGAATTGCATTGAGATAGCACAGTTTCCGATAGTTCAGAAGGTCTCTGAGATGACAGCACAAGCCCCAATCCGAATTTACGCCCTTCTCTGGCGACTCGTTCAAAAATCCCTCGGCACATATCGGCGGGACTTGGGATTTCGTCGCCATGAGGCAGCCGCTTTGCTACGAACGTGTGTGCTTCCTCCAAGACGAGTACGGTGGGCAAGTTCTTATGATTAAGTTTCCGGTAACGCTGCAGTGATTCCAGTATCAGCCGTGATGAAACGGCGATCACTAGATGGAGAATTTCATAAGGAACAAGAGATAGGTCGATTACTGCTACAGGGCCATTTTCACCACCATCAGAGCCGACATGAAGATCAAGCCAATCTTTCAGAGATACAGAGTAATCGGGATTAATGACGCCATTCATTCTCGGATCTGACATGATCCCCTTGATCCGCATCGTCAGGGTAGAGATGAATTGGGACGCCGAGCCACCTTCTTGCATTGCCAAGGATTCAAGATGTTCAGCCAAAATCTGGGGATCAAAGGGTACTGGAGAATCTTCGTTTACTGTCCAAGCATCTTCGCCTTGGGGAAATCCCTGGAGGATTTTTTCGATCCATTGATCGACAGTGTTTAAATCGTTGTCACCAAAATCGTTGAAGCCAGTTTTTCCGCCGCTGGTCCATTTTCTGCTATCAACCACTTGAGTGATGGCTGCCGCCGCACCCTCTGTTATTGTTTTAATGTCGCCAGTGAGAGTGGAACAGTAGGATGTAATATCTTCGATAAAGCGGCTTAGCTGCTGTCCGCAATTGTTATTGTTAGGGAAGCGAGATGCGCCCGTGCCAGCAAACTGCAACAAATAAGACTTTAGCGACTTACAACGAGCCCTCAGTCGATTTTCTATGGTGAGCGTTATTTGCTTATTCGATCTTAGATTTCGCAATGCTTCTTGCAACAACGGCCTTTGAGCGCGTGGTGCCGCTTGGGCAACTGCTGCCCACTCCGAGCTATTCCACATCCAGGCAGGCAAAGTGAATTCAGTGGCATCGGTGTTGGTAAGCGGTGGAACCTGAAATACCCTACAACCAGCTCCCAAGTCCTGAAAACATTTCGAATACTCGCCATTAGGATCAAGAATTATGAAACGTGCGTTTGGATTGTAGTGTCCGCTTTGAGCTTCCTCGGCTCCCGCATGGATCTCGGGTTTATTGATGGATTTTTGAGCCGATTCAACGGCAGATCGCACCAAGGCCGCCAAGGTGCAAGACTTACCGCTGCCGGTGTTACCTAAAACGGCAAGATGGCGGCCAAACAGCTTGTCGGGGTCAACCGCGATTGGCGCATCATGCGCGATAGGAGAGGTCCCCAGCGGAACTCGGCTGTCCTTTCCTTGGCCGGTAACTATGGCAATGGTTTGCTCCCTTGTTGGCAGAATTACTGGATCGCCAACGGATGGGAAACTCTGGACCCCTCTCTCGAGCCGCCATTTATTCTTTTCCGAAAGCAGGGTTCCAATCGGACATACCGCCATTTTTCGCAGCGGGAATGGCAGGTCGATCAAGCCAAAATCCTTGAGCCCTTGTCGTTTGGGATAGGCTGATCTTTCCACTCCCAGCCACACAACGATTCCGACGACCGCCCCCGATTCGTTGGGCAGCAGAACGAAACTATTTATTCTCGGAAAGGGTGTAGGAACGCCGGTGTTGAGGGCCGTATTTCTTGGAGAATCGATATCCAGCAAAACCTTGATTTCATCTGGGGCAACACTCTCCACCGTCCCAATTGTAAGGGACGAAATCTTGGAAATCGGTGAGGTCATGCCTCGTCCTCCTCGTCTTTATGGGAGGAAGGTTCCCAGCCCCGGTTTCGAAGCAATTCGGTCTGGCGGATTGTGATGCGGTCTATCGCTGGCTTCGGAAGGTAGTTCTCGACCAAGGTCGGCATGTTCCCAAAGTGCGGACCGATCAATAACGATATCTGCGCCTTTCTGCCGACGTGTTTGCAGAAGGAGCTGATACGTCCTCCTTCATCACCAAAGGAGATAATGACCAGATGCGTCGATGGAATCGTCAGCATGTCGGCAATGGTGCGGTTGATGTGCTCGTCACCAAAGCCATAGCCATAGGTGACAAGTACCGAGTTTGGACGACAGATCGCAGCCGCATAATCGCGGAATAGCTCGACGTAGGGGTATTCGGATGTCTCCCGGTCCTTGGCTGAGTTCGGATAAATCATCACGGAATCGCTTGGCTGGTCATTAATCTCCGGATGGTCATCCTGCGGCCCGAATGGCAACCCAACCCTTCTTACGAAACCGTTTCGGTAAACCCAGTCCAATGAGCCGTGAAGCTTGGTGAGACGTACTACGCCCTCCAGATAACGTGGCTCACCGCGGATGCCGGGTGGATTGTAGTGCATATCGATGTCCAAGCGCGAAGACCTGAAAATCGGTTCAAGGCAGCCGACGAATCGGTCTAGCATATGCAGACCCGCCAGATCTGCACCATATTCGATCAGCCGGTCGTAATTGGTCGTGAAGATATGTAGACGCTCCCTTGTTGCTGTCCGACTAGAGAAGCTGAGCAGGAAAGAGACGAGCATGACAAGCGGATCGAGCTTCTCCGAAGCTTCTTCCCCGGCTGCAGGTTCTGCATCTGCTGGTTCTGGTGCCGCGCATTTTTCGACCGCTGATTTCA
>DUVQ01000217.1 GCA_012840965.1 Oligoflexales bacterium
CGTCGAAGCCTTGGGTCTCGCAGGTCTGCTCGTTTAGATTCGCGCCATCGCACTGCTCGCCAGCGTCAATCTGGCCGTTGCCACAGTCAGGCCCAATCTTGGTGCAACCGGTGGTGTCGAACTGGCAGGTTGAGGTGCAGCTAAGAGTGCCGCCGTCGAAACCTTGGGTCTCGCATGATTGCTCGTTTAAATTCGTGCCATCGCACTGTTCGTCGCCGTCGATCTCGCCGTTGCCGCAGTCAGGCCCAATCTTGGTGCAACCGGTGGTGTCAAACTGGCAGATCACGGTGCAGGTAAGCGTGCCGCCATCGAAACCTTGGGTTTCGCAAGTCTGCTCATTCAAATTAGCGCCATCACACTGCTCGCCAGCGTCAACCACGCCGTTGCCACAGTCGGCCGGAGCATCGGCGCATCCGCTGGTGTCAAACTTGCAATCTGCGGTGCAACTAAGCGTACCGCCGTCAAAGCCCTTGGTTACGCAGGTTTGGGAACCAAGCTCGGTTCCGTCACACTGCTCACCAGCCTCGATCACGCCATTGCCACACACTGCCTCCGGATCGTCATCTCCGCCACCGCAGCCAAGCGCCAACAACGCTCCCGACAACAGCAGCACTGGCAGTAGCCCATTTCTAAGTCTGCCTATCATTATGACTCCTCCTGCCACAGCCAAACTCCAAACAAACGGCTTAGCTCTAGGAACAAAACCGCAGACCCCAACCGCACAAAATTAGACGATTGGGGGAATAAGAAGCATTTTATTACAACGACCGTGAAAGACAATTAAGTTATGCAGTAGAGTTAACCACCGTGCGCCAAGCAACCCCAGCGCACGGCTAACCAAGATTACCTGATGGTGATGGTGAGGTCGAAATTGCCACAACCAAGGTAGGCATCCGCCACGATGAAGTACATCTTTTGAATCGAAGTCCGGTTAGAAATCTTGACTTCCTCTGGCTCGCCAGTACCAGAATTGTCTGCGCCTTGGACGCACCCGTGGCCGTTGACATCGTTGCACGCAGTAGTCACCCACAGAGACGCGTCGAAACCCTTAGGCTCCATCCGAATCACGGCCGATTTAGAGGGTAGCAAAGTGAACACGTAGACCTTCTCATTGCCCATGGTGCTGTAATCTGTACAGCTTACGCCGGTGCCAAGAGCGTTATAATCGCTCGTACCTGTACAACTATCCTGATCACTGTACACCCTCGTTCCTGTAAACGAGCCGAGGCCTCTGGCGGAGCAGCTGAAGGGAAGGCAACCCATTGAGTCAATGTCCCAACGGAATGCACTTTCGCACCCACACATATGGCTGTCGCGCAGCTTGATGCACCTCTCGGTCGAGTTCTGCATACCAGTGCAAGGATTCGGGTCGCAGCCATTAAGCCAACACTGGCCGTCAGCAGCGCACCTCAAGGAACCGTCGTTGTCGTTGCAGCCGTAAGTACCACACACGGTGATGGGCGAACAGAACGAAACGACACCGTTGTTGCCAGTATACGTCGAACAGGTATAGCCCGGACGGCAGTCTGGGTCATTCGTACAGCCCTGGAGGCAGGCAGGTTCGAGATAGCCCGAAGGGGCCACCATATGGAGGCCCACGCTGTTGGGATCGCCATCACAGGGCTGGCCTTCATCAACATAATCCGGGCCATTAAACTGGATGCAGAAGCCACCGGTGGCACTCTTGTCGCAGTAGGTGTCTTCGCCAAGCGTACCAGAGCCAGGACAGTCAGCGTCAACCTCGCATGGCCCGCCCCATGCAGCACCTATGGGCTGGCAGTAATCTCCGCTAGACGGCTCTGTGCCAGAAACGCAGTCCGTGCAGACGGCACAGGCGCCACTGCAGCCACCAGTAGGATCACAGTTACGGTTGAGGTTAGCACAATCAAGGTATTCACAATCGTCGTACACGCAGGCACCGGCTTCGACGTGCTGCCCAGGCAGACAGGTGCAAATGCCCCTGTCAGGGTCGCAGTGGTCGGTCACGAAGCACTGGCTGTCGGTGGTACATTTAGGGTCACAAAAGCCATCGCCTTGGCCTAGATGGGCACATTCATAGGCGTCACGGCACTCATCAGACCCCCCGGGAGTGCATTTCTCGAGGCAGAAGCCTTCGACACAGATATTGGCTGGATCCCAACAGTCACGTTCCTCTGTACATTCATCAACGCAGGAGCCACCAGGCAGACCCATGTTGAGTTCGTCCCAGCAAATGCCAGAAGCGCAGTCCGTGTCAGCTGTGCAGGGGCCACCCGATGGCTGAAGCGAGCCGTAGTTGCAGTTTGTGAAGTCTAGTTTGCATTCGGCACTGCAGGTGAGCGTACCCTCAATAAAACCAAAGTTAGAGCAAGAGGCCCCGCCAAAGTCTGAGCCATCGCACTGCTCGCGACCTTCCTTTACACCGTTGCCGCACGCACCAAGGGTTGAGATGGTGAGGTTGAACGTGCCGCAGCGGCTGTAAGCGTCAACCACGATGTAGTAGGTCTGGGGGCTATCCCCATCGTTGACGAGATCGAGTTCCTCACTACCGCCAATCCCTTTTTTATCGACGCCAACGATGCACTGGGCTCCCAACAGGTCATCACACGACGTAGTCACCCAAATTGCCGCGTCGAACCCAGTGGGTTCCACCGCAACGATGCCCCCCTGTCCAGCTGGAACGACAAGCTCGTAGACGATCTCACTACCATTGGTGGGGTAGTCAGTGCAACCGGTACCAGCGCCGCGTGCGTTGTATAATGAGGTGCTGGCGCAGGTATCCTGGTCAGTACGTATGATAGTCTCGGAGAACGTGCCAAGTTCAAGAGCTTGACAGATAAACTGACATTCTGAGGTGTCGATTTTGCAGTCTTGGGTGCAACCAAGCGTACCACCGCCAACATATCCAAGCCCCGCGCAGGTCTGACTGTTAAGGTTGTTACCTTCGCATTGGTCATCCCCGTCGATTTTGCCATTGCCGCAGTAGGGCCCTTCGTCGACGGTGAGTGTAAACTCGCCGCAGTCCTCATAGGCATCGGCGATTATGTAGTAGGTCTGGTCCTCGGTCGTGTCATTATGTATTACTACGGTCTCAGGATCGTCTGCGCCAACAATACATTTAAATCCAAGGTAGTCAGCACAGCTGGTGGTTACCCAAAGCGACGCGTCGAACTGTGTTGTTGGCACCATACGTACCTCGACCGCATCACTGCCAGCTCGACGGCGATGGCGGCGGCGACGGAGGTCTTGCCCACACCTCCCTTGCCCATGGTCATGATCACGCCCTTGCCCGCGCGCTCGAGCTCATCGACGAGCTGCTTCAAGGACGGGGGCAGCTTGCGGCCGTTTGTCGCCGGCGCTCGCGCCTCGGCTCGGGCATCGTCGTCGAACATGTGGCGCAGGGCCTCCACGCCGAGCAGCGCACGCGGGCTGAGCCGCACGTTCTGCCGCGGAAGCTTTGCGAGACCGGCGGGCATGGACGCGAGCGCCTCACGACTCCTGGTCTCGAACGCTGCCGCGATTGCGTCGTCCTTGCTGCCGGCATGGAAGACGCCGTTCAAGACGAGACACTGGTTGGACACCCCGAGTTCGCGCAGCTCAGCGCTCGACCGCTCGGCTTCCGTGGGAGTGGTGAGTAA
>DUVQ01000001.1 GCA_012840965.1 Oligoflexales bacterium
AAATACTACTTTTGTCCACGGTATCTAGCCCAAACTCAAGAAATCCGCCATTTCCAGCCCCCCAAGGGAAAAATGTTCGACGGTCAGCCACAGATCTAGGTGCCATCTGGTGTCAAGCTTGAAAAAAGTATTTGAAGCCTTATTATACGAACCAGCTGTTTTGAGGACCTTTATTGATTCTGCTTCTTGTCCTTTTAATTATATTGCTGCCTTTGCCAGCATTTGCGTTTGGCCCCTTCGCGCACGTTGATATGGGGTTGGCCGTTTTAGCACAAGCCAGCGCCATTGGTACTGTTACTGCCAGCATCATTCAACGCCACAGAAAGGCTTTTTTGCGCGGCACTGTCGATCCAGATCGGATGTTGGCCAAAAACATGGCTCCATTTGAGCACCACACCCACAATTGGGATCGCGTTCTTGATTTGCTTGACAACGCTTCTACCGACGAAGAAAAGGCCGCCTTTATGGGGCAGCTTTGCCACTTGGCCGCTGATGTCGTGGCCCATAATTACTTTGTGCCCACCAAAATGACGGAAAGCTTTTATTTTCCAATGGCCAAACACCTGTATTGGGAAATGCGTTTTGATTCAAGGACCCGTGCAAAGGGTGGTTCGCTGCTTTTTGATACGTTGCAATGGTGTGAGCCTGACCATGTGCGCTTCCTAAGTACGGTGCTGAAGCCATCTGTTTTGACGGGCAATTTTAACGTCAAAGTGACTGGGAAATTGATGGATTGGCAGCAGCAAAAAGCCTTTGATACTGTTGGCAATTTCTGGGACCAGCACGCTAGGACTGAGCTTTCAGAGGACGACTTTGACGATATCCGAAATCTGGCGATTCAAGCTCAGGTGGCAGCCCTTTCAGAGGTAGGCCACGGATTAGTTTATGAGATTGATCCTAGAGGGCTTGAGCCTTTGAAACGCAGTTTGTTTTTGCGCCGTGAGATGCGCGAATTAAGAAAAGACATGTCTTGGCTCTCCATCATTAATCGCATTCAAGAATCCAGATCAGAATTCAGATATCCGGTCGAATCGGCTGTTTGGTGATGAGACCAGTACTTTTTACCCCAGTTCCAGCAGAACTAGCTTGGTCATCCCTTGGATTTAGTGCCGCGTGGTCCGGTTTTGGGCGATGTCATACCGCAGTCCTGAGCTCAGGTCCGTTAAGGGCATCTGAAGACAATACACCGCTTTCAAATTTCGATGTAATTTTCGCAAGTTTAGCCTGGGAGTTGGAAGTTCCGACGATGGCCAAGGCTCTTTTGGATTCCGGAATTGAGCCCGACAGGGTTTTGAGGCCTGAAAATCAGCCTTTGATAGTTGCTGGTGGTCCATTGACTAGGTCGAATCCTGATCTTTTGGCTGCTTGTGCAGATGCTGTTTTTGTAGGCGACGCAGATAGGGCCTTTGACAAGATATACAGCGCTTTGGCTGGTGCAGAAGGTCGTTTGGATGCGTTGAGGCGACTTGCTTTAGTTCCGGGCTGTTGGGTGCCGGCTGTTCATGGAATCGAGTTCGAGGTGCCAATTGTAGTCCATCGTCCAGAAAAAACGGACCTTCCCATTTGTTCAACTTGGCCTGTTCGAGCTAACAATTTTGGGGACGCCTTTTTGGTTGAGGTTGGGCGGGGGTGTCCAAGGTTGTGCGCTTTTTGTGTTGCGACTGGTGAGGGTGCGCCTGCCAGGTTTGCTACGAAGGAGAAGATTTTAGAGGTTATTCCAAAGCAAGCCAGAAGGGTGGGGTTGCTTGGGGCGGCGGTGTCCGACCATCCTCAGCTTGTTGCAATTGTCAGAGAGCTTTTGGCTCGTGATATCCAGGTGACGTTAGGTTCAATAAGGGCGGATCGGGCTAGGTCCGAGCTTGTAAGTTTATTGGCAAGTTCGGGGCTTAAGACGTTGACGGTGGCTGCTGATGGGACGTCTCAGCATATTAGGGACCTGATTAGGAAGAACATTAGTGCGAATGATTTGTTGAATGCTGCAATGGCGGCTAGGGGTGCTGGGATTCATCGTTTGCGGTTGTATGTGATGACTGGGTTGCCTGATGAGGGTGATGGGGATATTGACGAGTTTTGCGAGCTTTGTGAAGAAATATCGTCGGTTGTGAGGTTGTCGATTTCAATTTCGCCTTTTGTGCCAAAGCGCTTTACAGCTTTGGCGGATGCTCCTTTTTTGCCGGTGAATGAACAGAAGCGGCGGATCAGTAGGATAAAGCGTTCAATTGGCAAGAGGGTTCAAATCAGGGCGACGTCGCCTAGGGAGGCCGAGTACGAGTACTGGCTGTCTCATGTAAGAGGCGAGGAAGCCAGAAAGGCCCTGACCAGGCCCTGATCCTGCTTTCTGTCCCCGCCCCTGTTCCTGTCCCTGTTCCTGGCCCTGACCCTGACTCTGTCCCTGATCCTGCCACAGATCGTGCTGATTTGCATGTTCTGGCTCCGGATTGTTTGTTGGGCTTTGGCGTTTAATCTCTTCGTTACAGTTATAAAACATGTCCGGGGGCATCCTTCCGGGAGCCAGCTCGCCGTGCCATCCCAACGGTCACTTTAGCGACGCCCGAGCCGGCGCATGGTCGCAAAAGTGACCGTCGGGTCCCGGCAGCGTCGACTGGC
>DUVQ01000078.1 GCA_012840965.1 Oligoflexales bacterium
ACGTTAGCAATCGTATATTTCGCCCGGACGATGTCACTAAGAGACAGTCGGGGTGGCTACGGGAGATTTTGGGTCCGGAAGGATGCCCCCGGACCATGTTTTAAAGCTGTAACGAAGAGAACAAACGCCAAAAAGAACAGATAATCAGGAGCCATAACATGCTTATTGGCAGGATCTGAAGCAGGATCAGGAACAGGATCAGAGACAGGGGCAGTGACAGGGCCTGCCCCAATTACAAGGCCACAATCCGGGCGCGTGTTGGCAGCCTTATACATCACCTGTTATGATTCCCGCTAGATTTTTGCTGGGATTTGACAAATTACACGACCCTGACAATTCGAAAGAGAGGATGACACATGACCAACCGCGACAGTTTCTTGCACGCCCTACCCAAAACCGACTTACACGTCCACCTCGACGGCTCACTCCGCCTAAATTCGTTGATCGACATGGCCAAAGAACGAAATGTAACCCTACCATCAATGACCCCCGAAGGATTAAAGGAACTCGTCTTTAAAGACCAATATGAAAGCCTAGTCGAATATCTACAAGGTTTTGCATACACCACCGCAGTACTCCAGGACCCAGAATCCCTCGAAAGAACCGCCTATGAACTAGCTGAAGACAACTTCAGCGAAGGAGTCCGCTACTTCGAAGTCCGCTTCGCCCCACAACTGCACGCCCATTACAAACTAGGAATGGATGAAATTCTAAAGGCCGTTGACAAAGGCCTAGCCAAAGCAACCGCAAAATGGAACGCAAAACTCGCAGCAGACCAATCAAGACGCAGGGAACCAGAATACGCCTATTCAATCATCGTATGTGCCATGCGGTACTTCGATGAAAACTCGTCCTCGTACTATAAGGACCTCTTCAGAGTCCACCCATTTTCCACACCAAAACAGGTCATGCAGTTTGGCTCACTAGAACTTGCCCAGGCTGCAGTTGCAATTCGAAATCGCTACGGGATTCCTATCACCGGTTTTGACCTTGCCGGACGCGAAGATGGCTATCCCGCTGAAGATCACCGCCAAGCGTACGCCTACGCCCATAAACACTTCTTGAAAAAGACAGTCCACGCAGGCGAAGCCTACGGCCCAGAGTCCATCTTCCAGGCCATTACCGACTTGCACGCCGACCGAATTGGCCACGGCTATTATCTCTTATCACCAAACATGGTTGCAGCACCTGGGATAACTAACAAAGAAGAGTACGTCACTCACTTGGCTGAGTACATCGCAGACAGGCGCATAACCTTGGAGATTTGTCTAACCAGCAACATGCAGACAAACCCAAGCATCAAGAAGCTGTCCGACCATGCCTTTAAAAAGATGCTAAAAGCCAGACTATCTACGACTATCTGTACTGACAATCGTTTGGTCTCAAATACCACCGTTACAAAGGAACTGGGACTAGCCATCGATAACTTTGCCTTAAGCCCACATGAGCTGAAAAACATTATTATTTACGGCTTCAAACGCAGCTTTTACCCAGGTTCATACATTGAAAAACGCGCCTGGGTCAGAAAGGTCATCGATCTGTACGACAAGATCGCACAAGAACACAAGGCCACCGGCGACTTTTGGGATCGCCAACGACCAAAGGACCTTTAGAAGTGTTTCGCCTGCAAAGTGATTTTCAACCTGCCGGAGACCAGCCTGCCGCGATAAAGGCCCTTGTCGACGGTCTTAAATCCAATGTCCGAGACCAGGTCCTGCTGGGGGTTACTGGTTCTGGCAAGACTTTCGCCATCGCAAACGTGATTGCCGAAATTGGGGCGCCAGCCTTGGTAATGGCCCCAAACAAAACCTTGGCCGCGCAGCTGTATTCCGAATTCAAGCAGTTTTTCCCTGATAACGCTGTTGAGTACTTCGTTTCCTACTACGATTATTACCAACCAGAAGCGTACGTGCCCGCCTCCGACACCTTCATCGAAAAAGACGCCAAGATTAACGACGAGATTGACAGGATGCGCCACTCGGCCACTAGGTCGCTCTTCGAACGCAATGACGTCATTATCGTTGCATCGGTGTCCTGCATCTTTGGCTTGGGGTCTGCAGAAGCTTACTATGGCTTGGTTGTGTTTTTGGAAGTAGGCGCTGACATTGACAGAGACGACCTGCTTAGGGACTTGGTCGAACTGCAATATGAACGCAATGACATAGCCTTTGAGCGTGGGACTTTTCGAGTCAGGGGCGATGTTATCGAGATTTATCCACCCTATGAAGATTCCAGGGCGCTTCGAATAGACATGTTTGGAGACACTGTTGACGGCATCACCGAGTTTGATCCGTTAACAGGCCACACCATCCGGCGCATGGAAAAGTGCGCGGTTTACCCCAACAGCCACTATGTGACCACACCCGAGCGAATGCGACGCGCTATAATCGGAATCCAGGATGAATTACAAGTGCGTTTGCAGGAACTGCAGGCTCAAAACAGGGTCCTTGAGGCCGCAAGGCTAGAACAGCGCACCCTGTCCGACCTGGAATCACTGGAGCAATTTGGCAGAGTTGCCGGTATTGAAAACTATTCCAGGCACCTAACTGGAAGAGCACCAGGTGAGGCCCCCCCTACCCTGCTTGATTATTTTCCCAAGGATTTTTTGGTCATCCTGGATGAAAGTCACATGGCTGTCCCCCAGCTGATTGGCATGTATAGGGGCGACAGGGCCAGAAAAGACACCCTTGTCGAGTACGGCTTCAGGCTGCCGTCAGCTGTTGATAATCGGCCTTTAACCTTTGATGAGTTCAACGCGAAACGTGGGCGGACCATTTATGTTTCTGCCACTCCAGGCGAATGGGAACTGGCGTTTGGGAACGTTGCCGAGATGATAGTAAGGCCAACGGGGTTGATAGATCCTGTCTTACACGTTCGTCCTGCCACGCATCAAGTTGACGACCTTTTAGATGAAGTACGAGTCAGAACCGAGCGCCAAGAGCGTGTCTTGGTCACGACTTTGACCAAGAAAATGGCCGAGCATTTGACGGAATATCTGGCCGAGGCCGCAATCAGGGTTCGATATTTACACAGTGATATCGACACCTTGGAGCGGGTTGAAATAATTCGAGATCTGCGTTTGGGAGTCTTTGATGTTTTGGTCGGGATAAACCTGCTGCGTGAAGGTTTAGACCTGCCAGAAGTATCTTTGGTTGCAATTTTGGACGCTGATAAGGAAGGTTATCTGCGCAGTTATCGATCACTAATCCAGACCTTTGGACGAGCCTCCAGAAACGTTGCTGGCACCGTCATTATGTACGCAGATCGGGTCACTGGTTCGATGGCCGAGGCAATCAACGAAACCGAGCGGCGTCGGGAAAGGCAGATTGCGTTTAACCAGCTGCACGGCATTACACCAAAAAGCACAACCAGGAAGCTTGCCTTTGTGGACCAAGCTGAAGAAGCAGCAAAACGAGTCGGAGTTCAGAAGACAACGGAGCTGGCATCCTTGGTTGCAAACCCACACGAGGCGGCCAGGCTCATAGAGCGGCTGCGCAAGGACATGAAGGATGCTGCGAAAAGACTTGAGTTTGAACAGGCGGCATCAATCAGAGACAAGATCCGCGCACTGCAGGCAGTGTTGGGTAATTCCTAAGCATCAAGCTGATTTTTAAGGGTGATCTTGAGTCCAAGATAGCGGGGGGCAGATAGCGTTGTAGTATCGAAGGCCCCAGTAAGGCAGCAGCCAGAAGTGTGGCGCCATGCGACCTTGACCAGTTCCATCCTTCACAATTCTATAAGGGTTGTCATCCCAACGCTGTACTGCTATTTCGTCGTGAGGTGGAACTGCCGCGAACTGAGGCTTATCTTTTCGATCAACTCCGCCCTGTTTGTAGTCTTTGCGATGAGAGGCATCCACACCCCAGTCTCGCAAGTCTTCCGGGTAATTTACCAAAGTTTTGACACCGTTTTCCATGCCTGGAATCTCATCAAGAATCATGGCTAACGTCAAGGTTTTCAAAGGATTTCTGGTTGGTTCTTCATACTCCCAGCTTGCCAAAACCTGGTCAATCCAGTGAGCCCGTCGCACAGGATCTGCTTCGTATCTCAAAAGCGTATTGAATGCCAAATTCCCCAACTCGTGATCACAGTGATTGACCGTCATGGACTCCGTCCAAGTGAAAATCGATTCGTGAAATGTGGCTACCTCATCGTATCGATGAACCTTGATCAAAGCGTCGTACTGCAACCAAAAATCTACGTTGCCAGTCACATGGTACGCCGCCAGCATCAATGCCAAAGCTTCAACCGAGTTTAAAAAACCACCACCAGCGTATGCACTTATACACGTCTCAACTGGATGACCGCGATCAAAGCAGGCCTCGATTCCATCGACTGCGATACTCAAGTTTTCAGGATTCATCTCGCCATCACTAGTCATTTCTCCATCAAGATCCACGACTTTCATGCCACGACGCATGATGTAACCAGCTATGGCTCCTAGGGCCTCCCCAACCCACTCTCGTTCCGCGTCATCTTTTGCACACAGATCGTAATAAAGGCTAAATCCAAAGAGGTGACCGGTTATTTCATCAGTTGAAGTGTCATCTTTCCAGTAGTATTGGTGCCCATCTTCGAAATCAACCAAGTGCCAGTTGGAGCGCTCAGCCTTTGAGGTGAAGACCTCTCCCTCGTCATCACGCACAACCGAGCGTGTTACAAAGCCGCGCCCCAATCCAGCGTCTTCAAAATCCTTGGCTGGAACATTAACCAATAAAATCATATTGGTAATGGCCTTTCTCGCAGCCTCGTAGTATCTTTCATCGCCAGTCGTCGCATAGGCATAACACAGGGCGCCAACAGCTTCTTGGGTCCACTGACCATCGTTATCATCGTCACGCAGAGGGAGCTTTTCGTCAGACCAAGCGTCCGTGTATCTGGCCATCGCGGTTGCAAAGCCGCCCAAACGCCAATGCGCGTCCATTTCCCCAAACATGTACTCTGCCTTATCGATCAGATGTCTTTCAACGGTCTTTAACGCAGACAAGCCAGCCGGAGTTGCCACCCACAGCGTGCCATCAGCCCCCTCAAAAACGTCATTGACAGTGTTATCAGGCAACCATCTTTGGGAAAAGAAATGATCCTTGGCTGCTACATTAATCTCGCGCTTTAACGGGATTCTGGTCGCTCCGATTTGATGACCAAGAGCCAACCAAGCATCATCCGGCGAAACAGAAATCGAGGTTATGCCCCCTGTGGGCAGTTCATTTGGTTTTGGGGTCACTACTTTTTGCTGGAAACCAATTCCATAGAAGATGGCCACCTGATCGTTGTTTTCACCAGCCACCGCGGCTATTATGCTCGAATTGGCCGCAACAAAGGCAACATTGCCAGGGTTCCACAACCAAGACGGTTGGGAATTCAAATCCCAACTAATTAGAAGCAACCCATCACTGGTGGCCAACAACATTCCTAAGTCAGTACAGACTAAATCGTTTATTGCTAATGTTGCCCCTTCATATTCGATGTCCATTGGTTCGAGTGGATCACCAAGCCTCCAAAGCTGCTCACCGACAGTAATTAACCCGCTGCCACGACAAGAAAACAGCTTTGAAATCTCACCTTCCGCCACGTAGTTTTGCGAAACAGCGCCTTCAGCATCGACCACAAACGTGTGCTGTCCACGAGCGACTCTGACGGACCCTTTTTGCACAATCTGTAAAGCGGATATTGCTCCCTCGCCAGGAATACCCTCGATGTTTACAAAGTTCTCTTGGTCCCCCTTTTTCAAAGCAAGCCCAGTACTTGTTCCAGCCCAAACGTTACCATCAGAATCGCTAGCAACCGCACGAACATCTAGGTCAGCGATCTGCTCAAGCGTTCTAAACTGTTTCACGGTGTCAACAATCCAGGGACCATCAGGCGCACAAAAAGATCGCTCGGTAATTCCAAAGGTCAAAGTGTGATCCGGAGGGATGACCTCTCCATCGCCAAGGTCGTCTGTGATGTCGACGTCTAAGTCTCCTTCATCCGACGTGGCGTCGGCGTCGTCGAGGACATCGACGTCCTCGCCGGGCTCATCTATGTCCTGACTCGGGGAGGTGTCAATAAAATCTGAATCCTGGCTGGTGTCACCCAGAGTGTCTGTCTGGATGACCTCTTCACCCCCACAACTAACAAACAACGCGATCAGAAATATCGGCAGCAATCTTTTCATGACACCCCCTTAGAACTCAGAACTCTTCTTTATCAACACCAATATCCAGGTTTTCAAAGCCATGTCTAAACAAAACAACCATTGAATCTTCTGTCGTTTCCTGAACCTTCCCAAGTCCAAAGGCCTTGTGGGAAATCAGATCATCGACCTTGTACATTCTATGTTGATCGTAGATTTTTGTCTTAAGAGGATGGGCGTCCTTGGTCGCTTCATGCCACATGCTCAAAAGCACCGCCTCAGGCGACAAGCCTTGATCTGTGTTTTCTGTGTCCTTGGGCTGACTTTTAGCTAGCACAGCTGCAGTGTGGCGCTCGGCGATTTTTAAGGCTTTTGCCACCAATTTGGCCCTCTTGGCCTCCATATCAACTGGTGGCTTAAAGTCCTGAAAGTGCTTACAGGTACGACACTGAACCTTTTGCAAAGAACCGTCTGGGGTCAAAGCCGCTACTACGCCATCCAGATTCAGTTTGCAATATCGGCAATAAATCTCAATATCCTGGCCGAGTTTTGGGGGGCTACTCATGAAAACCTCGTCTCAATGTTTAAGACCTCAGCAATTGGACATAAACCTGTCTGTTTCTGGGACCATCAAACTCTGCTAAAAAAACGTGCTGCCACCGCCCCAGCATCAATTTACCACCAGAAATTGGGACCATGGCAGAGTTACCTGTCAGGATCGAACTAATGTGAGCTGGGCTATTTCCCTCAGCATGACGATAGGGGCGATTCCTTGGAACTAGTTCCTTCATAAAGGCCTCAACGTCAATCACCACATCTGGGTCAGCACCTTCATTTATGAAGATTCCTGCAGTAGTGTGTGGACAGTAGATCAGGGCCGCGCCGTCTTGAATATCATTGTCAGCTACAGCCTGGATAACCGATTCGGTGATATCCGTAGTGGCCACTGTTCCACTAGTTTTTACTGAAAAAGTTGTCATTTTTAAAAGCCTGTCATTAAAACTGCAAAAGCCGCAAAAGTACAAATGCCGCAAAAGTGCAAATGCCAGCAGGTAGTTTACCCCATAGCGGGCTACAATTGCTCCAGATTTGTGAAAATAATGTATCATCGGCGCCACAGAGGTCTTACAACTGCCTTAAGTTGGAGATCTTTGGCTTGTTTGATTAAAGGAGTTTGTCTGTAAATGAGTACTGCTGATAATCACAACAGTGGCGAGGTGTTACGCCCCCACACCAAAAAGGATTTCATTCGCGCTGGCTGGGTGATCGCGTTTGCGTCGCTTATGATAGCTGGCATCGGAGTGCGATTCTTTGTAGAAAAGGAAACTATTGGGGACGCTATTTTGTCGCAAAACCAGAACGCCGCGATTATGTTCTGGATTATTGGAGTCATTTTTCTTGGCGTAGCCATAAGAATTCTGGTTAAGGCCTACCGCGGCGAGTAAAATCCATACTGAAATTTTCGTATTCCCCTGCCTGTATAGTGTGTCTGAAGCTTTTTGAGCCCAGTGTCGGGTGTTTGAATGTTATTCTGTTTTCCCCGCCCTTTACTTTGACATTTGACACCGGAGTGACCCCGTAGCTTGTCCCATTGACGACGATCTCCGCCCATGGGGACGCATTGAATGAGTAAAACGCAGTTTCTGAAGGTTTTTTAGAGGCGATGGCTTGGGCCCGCTTTGGCTGGATGCTTGGGGCGACCGTTGGTTTGGTAGGCTTTGACGGGGGCGTTTCTTCTTCAGATTGCTCGCCTGTAGCCTGTTGGGCTGCAGCGAGCTCAGATTCTTCGACGGCAGGACTGATGGCCTGTGATTCATGGGGACTTGATGCAGTCTCTACGACAATGCTCTGTTTTACTTTATTATCAAATGGTTGATCCGCTTTTGTACTATCATCAAACAACATAAAACCAGCAAAAACAGCTGTCGCAGTCAAAATCGCGGTAAAGCCCAAAGTCCATTTAAATCTACCCCACTTCGATTTATGCTCCCTGACTGGTTCACAATTCTCGTGGTCTGCCTGGATTTGGAAGTCATCAAAAGATTCGCTATCGTGGATGTCCCCCAAGCCCAAAATTAAACTAGTTTTGTCCAAATCGTCCTGTAAAGCCCCGTTACCTGTAGCAGCCTGCACAAAATCAGCCGCAAATTCACGTATATCGGCATACCTTCCGGAAGGTTCTGGAGTTAGTGCCCTGTATAGGACCCTACGAATTGCGGGCGTTAGGTGTTCATTTTCCAACGTTTTTGGGCGTCTGGACGCACGTTCAAGCAGATCCCAAGGGCTTTTGGCAGATTGAAAACCCTTTTCACCCGTCAGCATCAGCAATGCTACCAAGGCCAAAGCGTACTGGTCAGCACGCCCATCAATCGGGTCTCCCAAAATCATTTCAGGCGCGGCGTAGTCGGGCGTACCCAAAAACAGGTCAGAGCCAGTAATGTCCTGATCCGAATCGATGATGCTCTTGGCTTGGTCAGTTGCCCTGACTATTCCAAAATCTATTATCTTCACAAACTCGGTGTCTTTACCTGGATGGATTAGGAAAATATTGGATGGCTTGATGTCTCGGTGGATTATTCCAATATCATGAGCGGCACCCAAGCCGTTCGCAGCCTGCCTCACCCTGCGAGCTACCTGTTCTAGCGAGGGTTTGGGCCTCAATCGCAGCTCCTGAAGTAGATTGGCGCCTTTTAAAAGCTCCATGACTAAAACTAAGTCACCATCGCAATCCACACCAAAATCGTGGATTGTTACCACGTTTGGATGATTAATTGATGCCGCCAAGAGGGCTTCTCGCCGAAAGCGCTCGCGTATCAAGTCGGCGTTAAGCATATTAGGTTTGATTGTTTTTATTGCTATTTCACGGTGTAGGGATACTTGGAGGCCCGTAAAAATCTGGCCAAAACCCCCTTGACCAAGAGGTGACTCCAGTCTGTAACGCCCCAGAACTAAATCATGGGAACCGCCAGCCATAATCCACCTCGGCTGATAAGTATATTACAACCTGTCCCGACCTTAGCCAGGCGGTGATTTTTGCTTTAAAAGACGCTGTGTTATCCTTCCAAGCGAACCCACCCCAGCAGTGGCCAGCTCAACGTTTCCGTCCTTGTTGACAAGAACTGCGGACGGCAAAACAGACACGCCAAACTGTCGCGGAAGTGTGTCTGACGAACCCACTGGAAGTGACAGGTTCCGCCCATTCAGATAGTTTTGGGCGACTTCAGGCGATTCTTCGGTAATTAGCAGGATATCTAGGTCTGGATTGGCCTCTTTGATCTGGTTTATTTTCGGTAGTTCTCGGCTACAAGCAGAACACCAAGTGGCAAAAAATAAAAGCGCGTAAGATTTCTTTGCAAATGATTCCGACGACCACTCTTGGTGGGTATCTTTGGCCTTCCATGGGGCGACTGGCGTGCCAGGTTCTACAAGTTCACCTGAGCAACCATTTATCATGTTTTTGCCCACCAGGATTGCCAAAACTACCAAAGCTGCCGTCCACAGGTGCTGGCGCATAAGCCAAGTTCCTGATAAAGGTGCACAAGCCCCAAAAATTAGGGCGGATTCTGATTATTACCTGATGCATTCCTATTTTCAATCGGAGTAAGAAAAATAATTGAGTTTGGCTAAGGGACAGGGGGCAGGGAGATGATTGCGCTGATCTGCAGGATCTGGAGCTAAAAGAAGGTCGAGAGGGCACCCAGCAACATGGTCCGGGGGCAATCCTGGAGGGCGCTATCGGGAGTTGCCGGGACCCGACGTCTCTTAGCTGACATGAAGGACGCAAAGCGGCCCGTCCGGGCATAAACACCGCCGCCATTCATGGCGGCTTTCGCCCGGACGATGTCACTAAGAGACAGTCGGGCTGGCTACGGGAGATTTTGGGTCCGGAAG
>DUVQ01000079.1 GCA_012840965.1 Oligoflexales bacterium
AAGGCCGTCTCGATGGTAACCGTCGTAGCAGATGCAAAGGGCCTCGTTGGCACCACTGACGACACAAGTACCGTAGTTACCGCAGCTAACACCTGAGCATGGGTCTACATCGGGAACGCAATTAAGGCCGTCTCGATGGTAACCGTCGTAGCAGATGCAAAGGGCCTCGTTGCCACCGCTGACTACACAAGTACCGTAGTTACCGCAGGTAACATTTTTACAAGGAGAATCTGGCGCTTCACCCCCATCATCAACGAAAGTGCAAGTAAGCCCGTCACGGCGGTAACCATCATCACAAATGCAAAGGGCTTCGTTAGAACCGCTGACTACGCAAGTACCGTGTCTGCTACAGGTAACCCCTGAGCATGGATCTGCATTGGGAACGCAATCAAGGTCGTCACGGTAGTAACCATCGTTGCAAATACAAAGAGCTTCGTTGGTGCCGCTGACTACGCAAGTACCGTTATCACCACAGGTAGCCTCTGAGCACGGATCTGCATCGGGAACGCAATTAAGGTCGTCACGGTAGTAACCATCGTTGCAAATACAAAGGGCTTCATTAGGGGCGCTGACCACACAGGTGCCGTTATCACCACAGGTAACCCCTGAACATGGGTCTACAACCGGAACGCAATTAAGGCCGTCGCGGTAGTAACCGTCGTTGCAAATACAAAGGGCTTCGTTGGTGCCACTGACGACACAAGTACCGTAGTTACCGCAGGTAACATTCTTACAAGCAGAATCATGCTCTTCACCACCATCATCGATAATACAAGTCAGGTCTTCTGAAGGACGGTAACCGTGATCGCAGATGCAAATCGCCTCACCAAAACCGCTGACTACACAAGTGCCGTGGTAACTACAGGTAACGCTCTTGCAAGGAGAATCCGGCGCTTCACCACCATCAATGACTGTGCAAGTGGTGGGATCAGACAAACGATAGCCCTCATCACAGATACAAAGGGCTTTATCCAAGGAAGTGACAATGCAAGAGCCATGACCACCGCAAGTCACACCATCGCACGGCGAATCTGACACTTCGTTACCTTTAATACACCGGGCTCCATCTGATTGATAGCCAGGACGGCAGAGGCAGACGGCGGTATTGCCATGGGCAACCGCACACGTGCCATTGCCCTCACAAACAACGTCTTTGCATGGGTCGATAGCTACGGATTCCTTGCAGGCACCTTCTTGCAGTGTAAACCCTGTGTCACAAATGCAAATGGGCCCCTCGGCACCAATGGCACAACGACCATGACTACCACAGTCAACCCCAACGCAGTAGTTTTCGAATTGCACGCCACTATCGCCACAAGCAACAAAAAGCACCGCAATCAAAGGCAATATTCGCTTTAACATGAGCCCTCCCAGAAACCAAAACGCAGCCAAGCATTAATCAAAAATCGGCCAATCGTTGCTTGCAGTCTACAATGCCAGGGAGTGGCTATCAATCAATAAACACTCAAAAGCAGTCATAAACCAAGAATAATCCCAACCCTGTCCCCCGTCCCTGCCCCCTGCCCCTGTCCCCTGCCCCTGTCCCTGTCCCCTGCCCCTGTCCCCGTCCCTGCCTCCCGCCCCTGTCTACCGTCCCAAAACCTCCGCCCTCCACCGCTCTTTGGCCCCAAAAGTTGCAAATCAAGCGCAGTCTCTGGATAATGCGCCGGTCTATTTTGGAAGCAGGCATTTTGAAAATAGCTATTCCAACAGATGACGGCGTTCACGTTTCTCCAAGGCTGTGGCGTGCGTCTCACTTTATGATTGCCACAGTCGAATCCGGTAGTTTCAGCATCTTGGAGCTGCGAGAAAACAAGTCCGTCCGCCGAGTTCCCGCACGTCCTGTCAGACCTGGATTCAGAGATGATCGCTACACAGCTGTGGCAAATCTGCTTAGCGACTGCAGGGTCGTCATCGCGTCATCCATTGGGTCTGCCATGCGCAACACCCTGTTTAGATGGAACATTGATGTCATAATCACATCCGAATATCTGGTGGATCGCGTCATCGCCCTCTTCGCGTTGGCCCTCCTAATCGATGAATCCAAGATCGACCCAGAGGACGAAGAACTGGCTGAAGTCGTCTATGGTCACTTGGACTTTGACGATGGGTTTGATGGCTGATGCTTCAGTACGCTGCCCAGATTCTCGATGCTTCACTAACATTGAATGACTCGTTGGTTTTAGACCAAGTTTTCCTACAGCTGGAGTCTGGACGCATCCATGCCCTTGTGGGGGCCGGTGGTTCTGGAAAGACCCTGCTTTTGCGAATGCTGGCTACATTGCTTCAGCCATCGAAAGGCGAGCTTCACCTTTTCAAAAAAGCAATTAATTTCCGGGACTTAAAATCACTACGCCAAGTCAGGTCTAATATCGGTGTCCAATTCCAAAACCTAGCACTTTTTGACTTCCTAACGGTCGGACAAAATGTTGGCTTCCCCTTAGAACAAGACTCAGAACTCACAAAAGACATCTCTATACAAGTAAAAACAGCCTTAGATTCCGTTGGCTTAGATGGCCGCCAGGAGCACGCGATATCCGCTTTATCAGGCGGCATGCAGCGACGCGTCGCCATCGCCAGAGCCGCAGTCGCAAAGCCAAAACTACTGCTTTTTGACGACCCAAGCGGTGGCCTTGACCCAGTAACAACATCCAGAATTTTCGAATTAATTCGCACCATTCAAGAGGAAAACGACAACACAGTCGTGATTGCGTCTCACGATATCGACAGGCTTGTGAAGTTATGTCACATCTTTCACGTGGTCGATCATGGTAAGGTCATTTTCAGTGGCACCTTGAGTGAGGCCAGACAAAGTACAGACGATAGGGTCAAGGTGTTTTTAGATGTCTAAACCCGTTGAAACAGACAGCTTTTTGGGCAACTTTGGGCGCACCTTCATCACGGCTTTTCAGACCGTAGGCGCCATGACCTTGTTGCAACTGCGCATTTTCAGGTCGCTATTGGCCATCAAAAACTTTGATTACGACGAAAGCGTCACGCAACTGTTCAAGATTGGGGTTCGCTCTTTACCCGTCGTTATAGCCACAGCCGCCTTTGTCGGGGCTTTGATGGTCGTTGCATCTGGCAACTTTGTAAGGGCGACGGGCGCCACAACGCTGATTGGATGGGCTGCGGGCACTGCCGTATTTAGTGAGGTTGGGCCAATTCTGATCGGACTGATGTTTTCAGGACGTGTTGGCGCAAATAACACAGCTGAGCTTGGGACGATGGTTGTCACAAACCAGATCGATGCCCTTAGGGTTCTCGGTATAAACCCCATTGGCTACCTGATCGTGCCACGATTTATGGCCATGATAGTGATGCTGTTTTTTCTGACCGCAATCGGGGACTTGTTTGCTCTCACGGGTGGCGCAATCACCTGTAGGGCCGTCTTGGGAATCGACATGCGCATCTACTGGCAGGGCATCTTGGACAGCAACCTGCTAAGCGAATTCATAATGGGCCTGGTAAAGGCCATCTTTTTTGGAGGCGCCATTGCCATCGTCTCTTGTCACTGGGGCTTGCAAGTCACTGGAGGCGCCCGAGGTGTGGGTCGGGCGGTGAACGACTCAGTTGTCACCTCCGCTATCGCGATTTTTATGGTCAATTTCTTTATAACGGTTTTGTGGACTTGAAAAGGTTATGGGAATCAATTAAATCGCCGCTGCTGCTCTTGGGGCGCACTATCGCCTTGCTGCCATCGGCACGCAAATCTCGTCGAAAGATCCTGGAATCGATGTATTCAATTGGAAATCAGTCGCTGGTTTTCATCGCGCTGACCCTAGCCTTTTTGGGCCTTATTCTGGTTTACCAGGCGTCTTATCAGGCGCTAAAAGTCCTGCCTGATTTGACACCAGTGGGTCCGGTGTTTATTGGGACCATGGTTCGAGTGTTTGGCCCTACTGTCGTCGCCTTGATGCTTGCAACAAGAGTTGGCGCAGGAATTGCCGCGGAGACAGGTTCAATGACAGTAACCGATCAAATTGAGGCAATGAAAGTTACCAATGCCGACCCAGTCGAATACTTGGTCGTTCCACGTTTTATCGCCTCTATAATAATGATGATTGTTTTATGGGTATTTGGGGTCCTGGTAGCCGTCGCAGCTGGCACTTTGATAGGAACGCTGCGTTTCGGCATTCAGCTACGAACCTTTTTGTCTTTGTCAGGCACAACGATGTCAGACGTGTGGGTCGCCTTGTTTAAATGCGTAATCTTTGGGGCCGCCATTCCGATTTTAGCGGCCGATTCCGGATTTAAAGCCACTGGCGGCTCGGAAGGCGTTGGTTGGGCTACAACTAAGGCCGTCGTGCACTCGCTTTTTACAGTGATTTTGCTGGATTTTTTAATCTCCAGCATAGCCTACAGGTTTGGATGGTGACCAATGATTGAATACGTAAATGTCACCAAACAATTCGGCCCCTTAACCGTACTTGACGGTATTAATCTGACCATCAAAGACGGCGAAATCACCTACGTGATTGGAAGCTCAGGCACCGGCAAGAGCGTGCTAGTCAAACACGCCGTCGGATTATTGCGCCCAGATGCTGGTCGAATATTGATCGACAACATAGACACCACCGACTTCAACGAAAGACAGTGGAATCAGATAAGGATGCGATATGCGCTGGTTTTTCAGCACCCTACCCTATTTGATTCCATGTCCCTGGTCGACAATGTGGCCTTACCAATTAGAAAGCATCAAAAAGTCTCCAAACCAGCAGCAAAAAAATCAGCTATGGAATACCTGGAGCGCGTAGGAATGACAACCAAGGCCGACCTGATGCCTTCTGACGTTGGGCCAGGTGAACGCAAAAGAGTTTCAATAGCTAGGGCTCTGACCCTGTCCCCTGATTGCGCCATCTTGGATGAACCGACCACTGGTCTTGATGTCGTCGCAAGCAAAAACATCGATGAAATGATAAGTGAGCTTTCGAAAAGCTTGGGTAAAACCGTTATTGTTGTCAGCCACGACCTTCGGTCCATCTTTGGCGTTGCTGACCGAATAGTTTTTCTTTATAAGGGGAAAATTCGGCTTGATGGCTCCCCATCGGCATTTCGTGCCTCTGACGACCCTGTGGTACGTCAGTTTGTCAGTGGTGAGGCTTCAGGCCCCATGGAGACTTAGTGATGGCCGATGAACAGATGCGACGCATGGAAATCAAGGTTGGCGCACTGATACTTTTTGCCGCGCTGCTGCTGGTTTTCGCAATTTTGCTGCTGGGCGACTACTCCTGCAGTGAATCTAGCTACATCAGCGTGGATTTTCAGACCAGCAGCGACCTTAAAGTTGGCGCTCCTGTTAAAATCAGCGGTGTTACTGTAGGAAAAGTAAATAAAGTTGAACTTTGGGCAGGAAGACGGGATGCAGCCAATGGTAACAAGGTAGTTCAAGTCAGAGTCATTCTGAAGCTCAAGTCAGAATCCCTGCCACTGATTCACGAGGATGCCATTTTCAGGATCTCAACCCTTGGAATCCTGGGTGAAAAATACGTCGAAATCTCCCCTGGAACCTATGAGAAACCTAGCGCAACTGATGGTCAGGTCTTTGATGGCGCAGCTGCCATGAACATCGACGAGGTTGGCCAAAGCGCTGGGGTCATTATTGAACAGGTGTCTACGCTGCTGGCCAAAAATGAACAGACGATTCAGGACACAATCAAAGGATTAGGACAACTTGTAGACCGTGCGGATCGCGTCATCGAAGATAATCAAGAAGACGTACGAGAATTGGTAGCAAACCTAAAACAATTAAGCGCTTCCATGAATGTCGCCATCGGAGATGGTAAGCAGATAAACGAGACGATCACCTCGTTAAAATCCCTATCTGGTTCCATCGATAGAGGACTGCAACCATTAGTTTCAAGGTTGCCAGAGATCGCAAACAACTTAGATGAGACCCTTACCGAAGGGAAATCGTTTGTAGGCGAAGCAAGAGATGCGTTAAAAAAGAGCGAAGTAGCCAAATTATTTGAAGATATTCGTGGCTTAACAGCATCTTTGGCTGACGGCAAAGGCACCCTAGGTGCCCTTTTAAAAGACCGTGAAATCTATGATGATTTAATTGCCCTAATGAAGGATCTGAAACGACATCCCTGGAAGCTTTTATTAAAGGACTAAGTCGAAATAGATGCGACCTATGATTACCAAGATAAAACCCATTGCTATCGCGGTGTTACTCGTGTTCCTAGCTTTCCCGGCCTTTCCTCAAGAGCCTGCCAACAGAGATTCGGCTCAAATTTCCGAATCTGCGGCTTTGTTAGAACAGGCTGACAGGCTGATGCACGCGGGGAAACTATTCGCCGCAACTGCCCTTTATCAACAGGCAAAAACCATATTTCCCACCTGGTGGTACACTTTGGCGAAAGTTCTAGTAACAAAGATTGCCCAGAAGGCTGATTTTCAAACGATCACTCAGGAACTTGCAAAGATTGAAGACCTTGAACCTGCAGGAGATTACGTCCCCCTCATCAGATTGCTCTTTATGCTGGATGCAGGTTTTGCAGACCCTGCGATGGACATGATTCCGACAAACATGCCACCAAGAGAACAAGAAGGCAGAGGAATCGACGCTCTTACTTTACAAATGAAACTGGCCAGAGCCTTGGCATTTGAACGTTCTGAACGTTACCAGGCCGCCATTCGTGAATATCAGTCCATTTTGTACATGGATCGAACCGTTCAAGTGGCCAGATTTAAGTTAGCGGCCCTCTACAAACGAGTTGGTCGCACTCAAGAAGCCACTGAATTAATGCAAGAAGGCGCCACACTCAGTATGTTTCCAGCCAGATGGAAAAACAACTAAAACAATGTAAACATTGGCTCAATGTATGAATAAACAACGAATAATCGCGCTTATTTTTGGAAAATATTGTGAATTTTGTCTGAATTTCGTCACTAATAGAGCAAAGAATTGAAAATTGAGGTTGACGCAAAGACGAACCGCCTGCAGAATACCAACGTCTCGAATCCTTGCCTTTGGATTTTGGGAACGGTTGTTGGAGTTGTTTTTTTTTAAGATATCAACTTTTGGCAACTCGATTTATATTTGGTCGTAACGTTTGACTGCGAGGGCTGAAGATGATCATCGGGCTCGTGATTGCTATTGTTGGTGCCCTGTTGGGAGTCGGTGGTTCGCTGGCTGTTGACTGGATTAACGCGGATGTCGTTGCATTCCAGAACGTGTCGATGTACTCAGCCACGCAGTGGTGGACCGGTGCTCTCTCCATCATGTTGATGACGATTGCGGGTGTCCTGGCGGCTTTGGGGCTGGTTACACAGCGCAAAAAGATTTTCGGGATCTCCGGACTGATCGCCACGGCCCTGTCATTTGTGTTCCTGTTCCTTACCCCATTTGTAGTTTTGGACGTCATCAACGCCGCTATTGAAGCCAAAGTGATGAGCGACACAACTACTATTTCAATGTTCTATGGTTATCACCTTGCATTTGTCGGCATCCTGCTGTTGTTTGTTGGCTTCGTATGGTCAATGGTTGCCCAACCAATATTGGCTGCGGACGACCGCCTTCTTAGGGTCGCGTTGCTCTGGGACGGAAAAATCATCAAGGAAACCACCTTTAATGAAAGGCGTGACATCATCGTTGGCGAGGGTTTGAACTGTGACTTCGTTGTCCCCCATGCCGCTCCTGATGGTGAAAACCGTACGCTATTCAAACACACCGGCAAGGGACAGTATTCTGTTGGTTTGACCAGGGATTTGGCCGGACGAGTCCACTTGGACGGCAGGCTTGCCCCACTGCAAGACTGGATGAAGGCGAACATTTCCGGGTCGGGCCTTACTTATGTTCCATTAACTAAGCACGATTGGGGTGTACTTGAGTTCGACAACAAGGTCGAAGTTTTCTTCCAATTCGTCCGCCCCTCCGTCATTATTGGCCGTAGCACAGCTGCGTCTATGGACGGAGCCTTCGTCGCAGCGACCGTCTTCTCGGCGTTTTTCCTGATTTCTATCTGGATTATTTCGCAGTTCGTTTGGAACCCAGCTGCAGCAATCGTGAAGCACAAATCTGAAAAGCGAGTAATGAAGGTTGAGGCCAACATTGCTATGCAGAAGGATGAAGATATCCTTGAAATCACGGAATCTGACGACGATTCCGTTGGTAAACGCGCTGAAGGTGAAGAAGGAAAATTCGGAGACCCCGACAAGGATCCAACCTTGGAGAGCAAGGTTCCGAATCGTGATGGCGCCCTAACCAACAAAATCGACCCCAAGAAGATTGGTCTTGCAAACGTGCTTTCTAATCAGCTTGGTCGCAGTAGCGCCATTTCATCAATTCTCAGTGACAACGTGGACGCGTTCGACAACCGAATGGCCGTTGCCATGGCTGGAACCGGGTCCGAACTGCAAGTAGGCTACGGCGCCGGTGGTATGGGCTTTAAAGGAACTGGCCCTGGTGGTGGCGGAACTGGTGGTTATGGTAGAATCCACGGTCTTGGCCGAGTTGATACCGGCGGTGGAATGGGAATGCGTGCAGGCCTCGGAAAGAAAGGTACCAAGAAAGTTGGCCAGATGAAGCTTGACTCTGGTGCTTCTGCTGGGTTCTGTAAGAAAGAAGACATCCGTACTAACGTTATGCGTCGTGCTGGTGCTATCCGCGCCTGCTATGAGGCTCAGCTCCAGATTCATGAGTCCTTGGCTGGTAAAACGACGATACGATGGACCATTGATGGCGAAGGTAAAGTTGCACAGGCTTCGATAGCTTCTTCTACCCTTGGCAACGCGAACGTTGAGCAGTGCGTGCTGAGGGTTATTCGCGCCATGAGATTCCAGAAGCCTGAAAGCGGTGTCTGCATCGTGCAGTGGCCGTTTGTATTCAACCCAGGCTAGGTGTCGAGCACGTCTTTGGGGTGACGTAGGCGCCTATACCCCAAAAGTGCACCGTTTATACGCGTGTGCACAGAATGATTGTTGACAGTCGGACCGATGCCAAGTATAACTTGGCGACCCTAGTTCGTTACCGGGCCGGGGTGAGACCGGTTCGAAAGGTATTGGGATTTGCCACCGCGTTAAAGGTTAATTCGGTGAGGAAGTTCCATTGAGGCAGTTGGTTACTTTTTTAAAGGAGTGCACAGATGTTCGGATTCATCGCAACGGCCTTCGAGGCAGGCGGCGGAAACATGTTCGTCATTTTGGCGACAGGTATCATCATGCTCGGTATCATCATCGAGCGAGCCGTCGTGCTTTACTTCCAGGCTAATCCCAACAAAGAAGCCTTTATCAAGATTCTCACCAAGTACATACTGACTGGCGATCTCCGTCAGGCTATCAACGTATGTTCCAGTTCCAAGTTCCCAATGGCCAAGATCCTGCAGGCAGGTCTTATGAAGGCTACTGAGAGTGATGAGCTGGTTCAGGCTGCGATGGACGAGGCCGCTCTGCGTGAGATCCCGAAGATCGAAAAGCGCATCGGCTTCTTGGCCGTCGTTGGTAACGCAGCGGTTCTCATGGGGCTGCTCGGAACCATTTTCGGTCTGATTCGTGCGTTCGGCGCCGTTGCTGATGCTGACGCGGCTTCAAAGGCGACCGAGCTTGCAAAGGGTATTTCCGAAGCTATGTATAACACTGCATTCGGTCTGGCCGTTGCTATTACTTCTGCTCTGTCTTTCGCAGTTTTCCAGGCGAAGGCTCAGCAGTTGATTGACGATATCAACGAATCAGTCGTGACAGTGTTGAACCTTGTCGTGGCTAACCGGGATAAATTCGGCAAGTCCGAGTAGTCCTAGTACCCTACTGGTTCTTGGTGGTGTGGCTCGCTTTTTTTAGTGAAGACCGCACCTTGCCAAATGCTCTGGGAGGGCTCAGATGAGCGCGAAGAAAAATCCAGTCGTCGATTTGAACCTAGTTCCGATGATTGACTTGTTTATCGTGTGCGTTACCTTCCTGCTGATGACCGCAGTCTGGACGCAGACTGGACGTATCCAAGTCGACCAGTCAGTTCAGAAGCCGCAGCCGAAGCAGGAGCAAACGGAACCGCCGAAGCGTCTGACCATCATGGTTGATGCCAAGGGCTACATGGTGAAGTATGCTGAGAACCAGCCATACTCCATCGCAAAGGCCGGTGACGGTTCCTACATGCCCGATAAGCTTGGGGAACACCTGAAGGAACTGGAACTTAGCAAGGATCAGAAGGTCATTGTTGCTCCAGACGACCGCATACCCTACAAGGATATGATAACGGCGATGGATGCATGTATGATGGCTGGTCTTGAGAACCTGGTTGTGGCTGATATTGACGCGGCCAGGAATGAAATGGGAATGTAGTAACGCGAAGTGCCGGCGATAAGCTGATACTCGTTATGCAACGGAGGACACATGTCCATCAAGAAACCAAGCAGCCGAGTTGGTTATAGCGTCAGGAATATGCGTAGTATCCGCGTGGGGTCTAACAAGAGTAAGAGGAATCAGCTCTTCTCTTTGAACTTGGTTCCCATGATTGATATGTTCGTTATTCTGGTCGTTTTCTTGCTGATAACCTTCTCCGCTACAGGCGAAATCCTGCTGCAGCAGGCGGATATCGAGTTGCCAAAAGCATACTCTGGGCGTGAGCTTGAGCGGTACCCCATGATTGCTGTATCAGCTAAAGACGTTGTGTTTGAGGGTGTAGAAGTCATCCGCACAGGGTCGGTTACCGAGCAAAACTTCCCAGACCTGAAGGTTCCTGAGCTTTCTAAGGTTTTGAAGACGGCTCACGATGCTTATCAGAGCAACCATCCTATGCCAAACGACCCTGAGAAGGCGAAGAAGTGGCTTGAGGAATCTAAACAGATCATCATTCAGGCCGACGAGAACATTGACTTCGAAGTAATACGACTTGTTATTACTACGGCCGCCATCGAGGGGTACTCTGCTATTAACTTTGCTACTCTTAAGAAGGCACGCGATAGCGCACCAGCAAGTTAGCACTCCAATTTTGCCCTTCCCTATCGCCTAAGCTTTCATCCCACATCGTTTGTGTAAGGTTGTATGCGAGCATCGCAGTGGGCCTGACTTGGCCCTGGCCCTCATACAGATCCTGCCAATTAGCATGTGCTAGCTCCTGATCGTTTGTTGGGCTTTGGCGTTTGATCTCTTCGTTACAGTTGTAAAACATGTCCGGGGGCATCCTTCCGGACCATGTTGCTGGGTGCCCTCTCGACCTTCTTTTAGCTCCAAATCCTGCAGATTAGCACAATTGCCTTCCTGTCCCTGCTACTGCCCCATCTTGAGCAGGCTATCCGCAGATTTGGCAGAGCCGCCGCCTCTTACTAGGTGCAATGGGGGCGAGAGCAGGCGTCCGTGTACTGTCAGGGCTTTTAGCTCTTCTGGGTTTTTGATTAAGGGTGTGACTGATATGGTGTCGGCATCTTTCATCTTGATTTCTATTAGTTTGGTGAATAGCTCAGGGACATTCTCTCTTTCAAAAATGCCAACATAAATATCGACGACTTCGCGTTCGCCACCTTCGCCTATTAATGTCAGGGGTTCAGGGGTCCAGGCCGCGTATCCAGCCATATCTTTTCCGTAGCTTCGATAGCGAATGACGCTGCCCACGAGGGGAGTCGCCTTTTCGCCTTCAATTACAGGCGCAAGCTGTAAGACTGGAACATTGTTTGAGGGATCTGCGGTGAAAAACAGCGCCGCATAGTTTCTGCCATCTTTGGGTAGGCTTGTCATTATCCTAGTAAAGATTTTGACCTCATCTGGTACTGATGCTCCTACAATTCGATTTCCTTGTGCGTCCTCAACGGCCTGAAACTCCACCCTTTCGTTTTTAGCGACTATTACTATGGGAATCTCCATGACATCGGTTGGTTCGCCATCAAAGTCGTCATTCCAGTAGCTCAGTACAAAGGTATGAAAGGTTCCTATCTGTTGAGGTACTTCTAGCTCATAAACACAGTCATCCGACTCCAACAACTCTTGACCAAAAGCCTTTAGTTTGAAATGACTGCCAAGCTGCGTGGATACAACATTGCAAAAGAATGGGACCGTTGTTCCAGCCATGACCTCTATCGCACGATATGATTCACCTGGCTTTAGTTGTAACCTTGCAAATGGCTCTTCATCAATATGAGCCGTGACTATCTTGGGTTCTTTAAATGATTTGGTGGCGCCATGAGGCAGATATGACCACCATACCAACAGGGC
>DUVQ01000080.1 GCA_012840965.1 Oligoflexales bacterium
CGTGGAGGCTTTTTTATGTCGGCACTGGTCATGTTTGTCCCGGCACTTAATAGCTGGCCACTTTTAGCCTGCTAATAATCCAAAGTCAAATTAAGGGTGGTTTGGTCTTGATTGCGGTCACGCTGGGGATAGGGCTTTGTAATTAAGAACGTGCGTACTGATTTTGGGTCGGCCTTGGCCGCTGTGTTATCATTTTCGACCTGGCGCAGATGCCAGCAAAATGAAAGGAGATTTCATGCGGTTTATTGACGCTTGTTTGGGCCGACCTGTTGATACCACTCCCGTTTGGGTGATGAGGCAGGCTGGGCGATATTTGCCTGAATATCGAGAGCTTAGGGCGCAGTCGGATTTTTTGACCATGTGTCGTACGCCCGAGTTGGCGGCTGAGGCTACGTTGCAGCCGATGCGCCGGTTTGACCTGGATGCTGCAATCATTTTTTCGGATATTTTGATCCCAGTTGAAGCGATGGGCATGGCCGTTGAGTTTCGCCCAGCGCCATATTTTCCGGCGCCGATTACTGGTAAAGAGGACATTGCAAGGTTGGTGATTCCCCATCCAAAACGGGATTTGGGCTTTGTGCTTGAGGCGCTTAGGCAGGTTCGGGCCGCCTTGGACCCTAAAAAGGCCTTGATTGGCTTTGTTGGGGCGCCTTTTACCTTGGCGGCCTACATGGTCGAGGGTGGTGGTTCCAAGGACTTTATGCAGCTTAAAGGCATGATGCATCGTGACCCGGCGGCCTTTTCGGACCTGCTGGCAAAACTTGCCGACACAATTGCTCCTTATCTGGCGGCCCAGATTGACGCTGGGGCCAACGCCGTCCAGCTGTTTGACACGTGGGCAGGTCAGTTGGCGCCTGAAGATTTCGCCAAATTTGCGCTGCCGGCCGCAAGGTCTGTGATTGAACGAGTGCGTCGTGAGGGCGTTCCTGTGATCTACTTTGTCAATGGCGCGGCTCCATACCTGGATGTGCTGCGCTCAAGCAAAGCAGACGTCCTTGGGATCGACTTTCGGGTTGATTTGAGCCAGGCAATCGAAAGGCTTGGGCGCGACGTGGTTGTTCAAGGCAACCTTGATCCAGCGGTTCTTTTGGGACCAGCGGCGCAGATTGAAGCCAGGGCCGCTGCAATCGTTGAAAAGGGCAAGGCCGCCAAAGGTCACATCTTTAATCTTGGGCATGGTATCAACAAAGACACAGACCCGCAGGCGATGTCAGTACTGGTGGATGCCGTTCACAAGGCGGGTGCCCGCTAATGCAAGACAACTCTAGGCCAGAATTTGGGGTCTTGCTGCTTCAGATGGGAGGCCCTGAAACTCTTGATGATGTGGGGCCTTTTATCAAGGCCATGCTGTCTGATAAAAACATCATGGACATGTGTCCTGCTGCAAGGCTGCCGCTGGCCAACCTGATCGCCACGTTTAGGGCCCCGAGGTCAAAACGGCAGTATCAGGCGATTGGTGGTGGCTCTCCAATTGGTAGCATCACCCAGGCTCAGGCAGATGCCTTGGCAAAAAGCATCGCTGAGTTTGGCAAATCAGTCCCAGTCCGGGTGGGAATGCGATACACGACGCCTTCGATTGCTGATGGGGTGAAGTCTTTGGTTAAGCAAGGGGTTGAAACGATAGTTGCCTTGCCGCTGCATCCTCAGTGGTCCAAGGCAACTACGGGGTCGGCGTTTGATGTTGTCAAGCAGGTTGTTGACTCGATGGATTGTCCGCCGGCGGTCATATACATCGACGAGTGGGCAAAAGAGCCTGGCTACATCCACGCGGTGGCGGATTCGATAAAGGAGGCGCTGGCGCAAATTCCTGTCCAGGAGCTGCCCAAGACCAGGGTTTTGTTTTCGGCTCATGGTCTGCCTGAAAGCTATGTTAAAAGGGGGGACCCATATCAAGTTCACGTCTGTCGCACGGTTGACGCGGTAATGGATGTGCTGGATATGCCTGAGCTTTCTGTTGTTACAACTTATCAAAGCCGCATGGGGCCTGTGAAGTGGCTTTCGCCATCTACCTCGGACCAGATCCAGGCGGCTGCTGGAGAAGGCTATTCTTCCTTGGTGATTGTTCCGATCACTTTTGTATCGGATCACCTTGAGACCTTGTACGAGATTAATATTGCTTATCGAGATTTGGCGGCCAAGGCCGGGGTCAAGCACTTTGTTCCGGCTGCGTCTTTAAACGAGTCCCCGACCTTTATTGAGGCGTTGACCAGGCTGGTTTATCGAGCTGTTACCTTGCCAAAGTAGCACTTAGCAGCTGCAGTTGCCGCAGCAGCCGCCGTGTCCACAGTCGTCATCATGGAAGTGGAGGTTGCATTCGCTGGCGTCATGTTCTTCGACTTTGACGACCTTGACATAGCAGCGCATGGTTTCGCCTGCCATGGGGTGGTTGAAGTCGCACACAACAACGTCGTCGCCAATCTCGGCGACTATGAAGTGAGCTTCGTTGCCGTGTTCATCAGAGACTGCTAAGGGCATGCCGACTTCCAGTTCCATTTCTTGGGGAAAATCCTTTCTGGGGAACTGGTGCAAAAGTTCGGGGTTGTATTCGCCGTACGCCTGGTCTGGGGTCAGTTCAAAGCGTTTTTCTTCATTTTCTTGCAGGTCTTTGATGGCCTCTTCAAAGGCTTCGAGCATCATTCCCAAGCCTAGGTGCAATTCAATGGGTTGGTCTGGTTCGTTGCTGTCGACCAATTCGTCTTGGTCATTGCGAATTTCGTAGTTTATAAACAAAACTTTGTGTGTATCTTCCATCGTTCTTTCTCCTTACAAGCGTGTCTCAAACAAGAGACATGCCCAATTACCCTGTAACAGGCGAAATTGCAAATAAATTCGACTGAACTTTACATTCCAGGCCGTGATTGTACCCCTGGCCCTGGCTCTGTCCCTGTCCCTGCCCCGCCCCCATCCACACTTTCAACCTTGAGGCTTGCGTTGCCCTTTACAGTGTGCGATAACCCGGAGTCATGAGAACGCCTTTATTACAACTTTGTCTTTGGTTTGTTTCTTGCCTGGTCGGGGTTTTGCCGGCTGTTAGCGTGGTGGCTCAGGTTAAAAATGACCTTGCTTCTACACGTGCGTCTAGTTCGCCCAGTGAGACCGCTTTGGTTGCAACTGTTGAATGGATTTTGATTCCTGGTGGGACCTTTAAGATGGGGTCTCGGGATAAAGACTCCTTGGTTAGGGAAAAACCGGTTCATTCGGTGAAAGTGCCAACTTTTGAAATCGCCAAGACTCAGGTGACGGTTGATCAGTACAAAGCCTGCGTTGATGCTGGTGCCTGCTCTGCTCCTGATACTGGTGACACATGTAACTGGGGCAATCCTGAACGTGGAAATCACCCTATAAATTGCGTTGATTGGCACCAAGCCCAAGCCTATGCGAGGTGGGCTGGTGCTCGTTTGCCTACCGAGGCGGAGTGGGAGTACGCAGCACGTAGTGGTGGTCGTGATTGGCAGTATCCTTGGGGTAACGAAGAAGCGACCTGTGATCGGGCAGTAATGAGCGATGGTGGTTGGGGATGTGGTCGCAAAACGACGTGGCCGGTTTGTAGCAAACCCAAAGGCAACACAGCCCATGGTGTATGTGACATGGCTGGCAATGTTTGGGAGTGGGTCCAGGATTGGTACCACAAAAACTACCGAGGTGCGCCCAAAAATGGTTCAGCCTGGGAATCGCCTCCAAGCACTGATCGGGTGTATCGTGGCGGCTCTTTGACCTACCTAGCCTCTGGCATGCGGCCATCCCATCGAAACGCTGGCACTCCTGACACCCGCGACAGCTCCATCGGTTTTCGCCTCGCCAGAAGCGTGCCGGCTGACGAATCCAAAGCTGGACCTTCAGGACCTTCAAGTCCGCTTGCCGACACAGCTTTGGCTTTTACAGGCAATTGGATTTTGATTTCAGGCGGCACCTTTCAGATGGGCTCTAATGAAGGAAGCTTGGATGAAGAGCCGGTTCATAGTGTGACGGTCCCCACTTTTGAAATCAGTAAAACCCAGGTGACGGTTGAGCAGTACAAGAAGTGCGTTAAGGCTGGTGCCTGCACTGCTCCCGATACTGGAGGCAAATGCAACTGGGGCAAATCTGGTCGTAAAAAGCATCCAGTTAATTGCGTTGATTGGCACCAAGCCCAAGCGTTTGCCAAGTGGGCAGGTGCTCGTTTACCAACCGAGGCAGAATGGGAGTACGCTGCACGCAATGGTGGTCGTGATTGGGAGTACCCTTGGGGTAATGAAGAGGCAAATTGTGTTCGCGCTGTAATGGTTGAAGGTGAGCCAACCTGCGGTTGTCAAGAGGACGGTGATGGTGAGGATGGTGGTGGTGAAGAGCACAGTGAAGGTAATGAGGGCTGTGGTCGCGAAATGACGTGGCCAGTTTGCAGCAAGCCCAAAGGCAACACGGCTCAGGGGTTATGTGACATGGCCGGCAATGTTTGGGAGTGGGTCCAGGACTGGTATCACAGCAACTACGAGGGAGCTCCAGCTGATGGCTCAGCCTGGGAATCACCGCCAGCCTCAACTAGGGTTAATCGTGGCGGGTCTTGGAACAATTACACCTGGAACGTGCGTTCAACTGTTCGCAACGAGCTCTCGCCTGATGTCCGCTACAACGTCGTGGGCTTCCGCCTAGCTCGATCGGTGCCTTAAGTCGGGCGGGGTCAGGGGCGGGGACAGGGACAGGAGCAGGTACAGGAGCGGCGGACAGGGGCAGGGTTGAAATTGCCGCTTGCCTTCGCGTTTATAGTATGCGATAACCCCGGGTTATGAGAAAGCACCTTCCACAACTTTGTCTCTGGTTTGTTTCTTGCCTGGCCGGGGTTTTGCCGGCTGCTGCTGCCGTGGCTCAGCCTGCGGAGATCATCGCTGTTTTCGACATCGACAAGCTTGATACTCCCATTGATGACGCCACGATAACCCGCCTAAACAACTATATGTACGGGCGGTTGGCGTTTGCTGGGTTTAAGCTTACCCCGCAAAGTCAAGTTCGGGACCGCGTCGTCCAGCTTAAAGCCGAGTCCCATCAGGATTGCTACGACCAGTCCTGCCAAATCGAACTTGGTAAAGCCGTTGCCGCCCACAAGTCGTTGTCCAGTCGGTTGGTTAAGATTGGTGATTCATGTTCATTGCAATCCCAAATCTATGACCTTCGGACTGAAACCACGGAAAGGGGTGCTGAGGCCAAAGGTCCCTGTACTGAAAAAGGTATAGCGGCTTCAATTGACCGGGTGGTTGCAATATTTAAGGGCGAAGTAGTCACTTCAACAGGGCCGATCAGTGGTGGTCGCGTTGAAACAGGTCAAGGTTTTGACCGAGGCGCCGACATAGTCAACGTACCAACTGATGAGACTGGCTTTTTGGTCATTAACAGCACCCCAACTGGTGCGACAGTTTTCATCAACGGCAAAGAGGTCGGTCAAACTCCACAGCAGTTGGAGTATCCGGTAGGTCGATACGTTGTTGTTGCTGAATTTGGTCGCCTTTATCACCCAGCCCGTCAAGAAGTCTCTTTGACCAGGAAAGGTGCGCGAGTCACCTTGGATCTAAAGCAAGCATTTGGTTCTGCAAAGATCACCAGTTCTCCGTCTGGGGCTGAAGTATGGCTTGATGGTGAACGGGTTGGCAACACTCCCCATATAATCCCCCAAAAGGTTTCAGGCACTTACCAGCTGCGTCTTCAGTTGGCTGATTATCTACCGATTGAAGCTGAATTGGTCATCAATGATGGCAAAGTCAGCACCCACCACGGTGAATTGGTTGCGAATTGGGGAAAAATCAGCATCAAAAGCACTCCCCCAGGCGCGACGGTTTACTTGGATGATGTTTTGGTGCCAAATGCCCAAACTCCCTGCGTTTTGGATCGTGTGAAACCTGGCTTGCACATAATCCGTTTTGACTTGCCTGGCCACGGAGAACGCAGTGAAAAGACAGACGTTGTTCGTGGCAAGACGGCCTCTGTTTCAACAGAATTGCAGCCAATGCTTGGTCTTTTGGTCGTTACTTCCAGTTACGCCGACGGCAGTAAGTGCGAAGGTGACTTAAAGATTGACGGCCAATTGGTAGGTCAAACCCCATGGTTAGGCGATGTATTGGCCGCGCCTCACACAGTTGAGGTTCAGTGTCCAAAGGGTAAGGGCAAGCAACAGGTCGTAGTAACCCACAACAGTCGCTCGGATGTGAATATTAAGATTGAAAAAGGTGTGGGTGAGTGGGTTTTGATTCCAGGTGGTAGTTTTAATATGGGTTCCAATAATGGCGAAAGTGATGAAAAGCCAGTTCATCGAGTAACTGTACGAACGTTTGAAATGACAAAGACTCAGGTTACAGTTGAGCAGTACAAGGCTTGTGTTGATGCAGGTGCCTGTACAGCTCCTGATAGTGGAGGTTCATGTAACTGGGGCCAATCTGATCGTGGCAAGCATCCAATAAATTGCGTTGATTGGCACCAAGCCCAAGCCTATGCTAAGTGGGCTGGTGGTCGTTTACCGACTGAAGCTGAATGGGAGTACGCCGCTCGTAGTGGTGGTCGCGATTGGAAGTATCCATGGGGTAATGAAAATGCTACCTGTGAGCGTGCAGTAATGGATGATGGCAGTGGTAATGGTTGTGGGCGTGGTAACACAA
>DUVQ01000081.1 GCA_012840965.1 Oligoflexales bacterium
ACGGGGGCAGGGAGATGATTGTGCTTTTTAGCAGGATTTGGAGCTAAAAGAAGGTCGAGAGGGCACCCTACAACATGGTCCGGAAGGATGCCCCCGGACATGTTTTAAAACTGTAACGAAGAGATCAAACGCCAAAAAGAACAAACATCAGGATTCAAAACAGACAAGTTAGCGGAACTGTAGGAGGAACAGGCTCAGGCACAGGCCCAGGGCCAGGAACAGCCTCTGGATTTTGGGCCCTTTACAAGGCGTGGTAAAATCCGCGCCCGGAGGTTTGGATTTATGCGTCTAGCCCATTTGTCCGATTTACACATGCTCCCAAAAGGCGCCCTCAAACCCAGTCTATTGTTCAACCGACGAATTTTCGGGGCAACCAACCTGTACATCAGGGATTGGACCAAAAAAGCCGTTCACGTCGTCAAAAGCGCTATGACCGCCATTTCCCATGCTAATGTCGACCACATCATAATAACCGGCGATTTAACCAACTTAGCCATTGAAGCTGAATTTGAATTCGCATCATCGGTAATCGAAAGTTTCGGCCTCGACCACACAAAACTCTCCATCATTCCTGGAAACCACGATTACTACGTCCCAGCAGCAGCCAAAAACAGGCGCTTCGAACACTACTTCGGCAAATACACGTGGGGCCCAGACTTTGACCCATTTGCACAGTACCCAGCAGTCAAAGACATTGACAATATCAGGCTAATCTTGGCCTGCACCCCAACTATTCCCCCTCCCATGTTTTCCTATGGCGAGTTGGGTACCCCACAAATGGACCGCATTTTTCAACTCGCAGACAACGCCCACGGCCGTCACGTAGTCTTGGCCATCCATCACCACCTACACAACCAAAACTTCTTGCGCGACAAAACAGGATTACTCAAGGACCGCCAGCAGTTAAAAGCCAGACTAGCTCAGTCGTCAATTCGCTTGGTGATACACGGCCATGACCATCATGAACATGAAATGGTGCTCCAAAGCAAGTTACCTTCAGGTACCCACGTTCTAAGCTGTGGCTCCACCACCTATCAGTCCGCCAGTAAAAGGCGTTTTGGGCGATTTAACATTTATGAATTTAAAGAAAACGGAGCCTTAGAGGTCGAGAGATGGCAAAGCAATCAGTCCGGCGAGTTTTACCTACTAAAAAGCCCGTAGGTAAAAAAACCGTAGATAAACAGCCCACAGAAAAAGCCACCCCATCGCCCGAAATAATAGTGCTGGGCAAGAAAATGTCCAATAAATTCAAGCTATACCTAGCCAACACGCGTACTACATCTGTCAGTTTGGTGGCAACCCTACCGCTGTTGATGCTGTACAACCTAGGCCTTATGATCCCCGGTCATTCCTTTGTCAATCGCCTTGACTTTTTGTCAGGTTTCTTCGACGCAAAATTAAGGCTTTGGGGAATGCTCGGGCTGAATTTTGCGCTAGGCATCATCTCGATAATTTCCTTGATATGGCTAGTTAAAAAACGCAAATTCGCCCTTAGTCATTTTGCATTTCTGATTATTGAAGGCACCATCTTAGGCTTGATTATGG
>DUVQ01000011.1 GCA_012840965.1 Oligoflexales bacterium
AACTGGGGCAACCGAGTTGTGTTTATGCTTCGATCACTCCAATTACAGAAATTTCGCTGACTTGGTTGCCTGCCATAAGAAATTCCGGGCGTCCAAGTTAAAAGCACAACTAGTGATAAAAAACCAACAACAATGATGCGTTGAATGTGATTGAGTAGGTGAGGTTTATTAACATCCAAGGTCATCAATTCTACCGTGTTGTTGTGGTTAAAAGTCTAAAGATTCCCGAACCTTAGACTGTAGCGATGAAAAGGTGAAAGGCTTTGGTAAAAACACATCAGCCCATTCAATTGCATCTATCTCACCATAACCACTAGTTAAAATAATCGGAAGATGAGGCCTTTTAGAGCGAATTGTGTTCATGACCTCTGCCCCTGACATTGATGGCATAGACAGGTCCACCACTACCAAAACAGGCTCCGGAACTAGGTGCTCCAAAAGCTTCAAACCGGCCGCACCACTATCAGCTTCTTGAACTTCAAATCCCATTACAGCAAGCATGTCTTTTAAAACCGATCTGACCAATTGTTCATCGTCAATTACCAACACAGTTCCGCTGTAAGGTTTGTCTTTGGCCTCACTGCGCGTTTTGGGCCGAATAACCTCAAGGGCCGAATGAACTGGTGGAGTCCTATCAGCCGCTACTGGTATTAAAACTTCAAAGGTGGAGCCAACTCCTGGAGATGATTGAACTGCAACTGCGCCGTTGTGAGAGCGCACTATTCCAAGGACGGCAGACAAGCCAAGGCCGCGTCCATTTTGCTTTGTGGAAACGAACGGGTCGAAAATCAGCTCTCTTCTTTCAGGATCCAGGCCAACTCCACTGTCCTGGACTGAAAAGCTAACGTATTGTCCTTGAGGTAGCTCCCGATTCAAAATTCCGTGGGGAACCAATCCACCGCTATGGTGCTTAATCTGAGTTTTTATAACAATCGTTCCTGAGTCAGACTGAATTGCCTCGGATGCGTTGATAACAAGATTGAGTATCACCTGATGTAAAAGCGTGGAATCGCCATTAACTGAAGGTAAATTATCTGCAATTTCGTGGGACAGGCAGGCCTTTGTACTAATCGCAGTGTGGAGTAAATCCAACATTTCCAGGTAAACCTGGTTTAAGTCAGCAGCTTTGATTTCTGTTAGACCTCGCCCTGAATACGCCATCAGATGGTTAGTTAATCCAACAGCCGACTGGGCAGCATTTTTAACCTCGCCAATAAAGTACGTTGAGGGGTGGTCATTTGCGATGTGTGAAAGGGCCAAATCCGCATTTCCCAAAATTCCAACCAGTAGGTTGTTGAAATCGTGGGCAATACCCCCTGCCATAAGCCACAGGCTTTCTGATTTTTGATGCTGAAGTATCAATTTCTGCCGCTCTTCACGCAGTCTACTTCTTTCCTCCATTTCCTCCTGAAGCCTTTGGTTCGTGGCATTAAGGGCGGCAGTTCGCTCTTCAACCAGCTTTTCAAGCAGGTCATGATGTTGTTTTAAAGCAAGTTGCGCCTGTTTAGACTCGGTAATGTCCCTGATGACTCCCACCAAAAGACGCGTGCCGTCGGCACTGGTGAAAACAGTCTTCTTCGTGACAATGGTGTTGACTTTGCCATTTGCATCCGTCAGTTCTTCCTCCTTGACGGTTTCTCCACCAATGGCAAAGACTTCATCATCGTTTTTCCAAAAGACAGTGGCCTGATCCTGCGGAAAGAAATCTGGGTCTGATTTGCCCAGCAATTGCTCGCGGGTATATCCCAAATACTGGCAAAAGGACTCATTAAAGAGCACCCATCGATGCAGTTCATCCTTTACAAAAATCGGGTCTGCCACCCCATCGATGATAACGTTCCAAAACTTATCATCAAAAACTGGCAGTGGGGGTTGTTCTCTGGTTTCAGGTTTGAATTGAACAGGTGAAGCATTGATGTCAGATAGCTTGTCACTCATAACGCTATCCCAAGAACGTTAGCCAACGTCGAGGGTAGCCGATTTAGATGAATAATTAAATGGCGGGCAAATTTTCAAACAATCTTTGATTCCCTGTTCCTGATCCAGAAGCCGCACCTACAGCATCACAATCACAAATCCATCACATATGTGTTCGATCAGAGCGGGAGACGGGATTCGAACCCGCGACGTCAACCTTGGCAAGGTTGCACTCTACCACTGAGTTACTCCCGCAGATTTTCAAAGGTCATAGGCCTTTTTCATGTCTTTCGCCTGCCCCAAGCAAGCCCACGAAAAAGACGCAGAGCAGTCTAGCCGTGATGTCTGCCACTGTCAAGCACAAATTCTTAAATCCAAAATCATAATTCAATCCCTGCTAGACCTTCACTACAGCTTGAACTAACAAAATCGCTTGACAACACTACCTTTTTCTTAAAGCCGTTCGTATTGTGTCCGCCAAGTCATCTCTACCCATCAGCTCAAAAGCCATGGCCCGAGACTGCAGTATCTGTCGGTTTTTACCTTCGCTGCTTGGGATTGAGGCTGTTCCAATATGAATTGTCGCTGTAACAATTGGAATAATAACCATAAATGCCAAATGCCTTTTTAAGTTGCCGAAGCCACTGGAAAACCAAAAAATGATCCCAGACACCAATGCAAGCGCCAAAACTACAGGCAGCATTGAAAGCCTGCCCCAAATCGTCGGCAAAAATCCGGCTTCCAGCATAACAGGCGTTGCAACTTCAAAAAGTGGATTTGTAATATTCTGCCCAAAATAGGGAAACACCCAGGCCCCAACTGCACACATCAGGAAGGAAGATATAACCAGTCCAATCGATACGCCATGTAACCATTTCATCTGTGCTTCACTGACCGCAAGTGTGTAGCCTCTTGAAACGCCTATGCCGATGAAAGGCATGCTAACTAAAAGGTGTCTAGGTCCCATTGAATCTCCAGCCATCCAATCCACAAAGCCGGCCATTATCAAAGGAAAACCCAGCGCACCTGTGGCCAGAGCGATTCTCCATCCAACTGTAATTTTCCCGTCAAAAATCGAATATATCGCCCCCACAAAACCGACCGCCAGCCAAGGGGCCAGGAACAAAAGACCACGTTGAGGGCTAAAGATAATGCCCCACAACCTTGTGAGTTTTGGCCATGAGATTCCAAACAAGCCCTGTGAGTGATAGACAGCAAAAGCCGCATCCTGTTTGTGTCCGTACGCCATCGTAAGTGGACCGCCAAAGTTAATGTAATTCCAGCCAAATAGCATGATGGCTGGTAGTGCCGCTCCAGCTATGAACCAACCAAGTCTTGTCCGAGACCGACGGTCAGCAATGACTGCCACAGTTATAAAAACTGCCAAAAACGCGGCCGGCAGCTCAACCAAAACTCCCAATCCAAGGCTCAGCCCAGCCAAAAAGGCATTGCCGCGTGTAGTCTTTCCGCCGTCCTTTACCAACGGTCCCAATCCCAAAATAGCTCCAAAACCTATTAAAACCGCGGCAGGAGCATGTCCAAAAAACATTCCTCCATATGCAATCCAAGGTGTCGCCAAAACTAAAGCTACAGAAAGCCACGGTGGCCCCATACCCTGTTTTCGCAGAAAATTTTGCAAAAATACTGCAAAGGTCGCTGTGGGTAGGGCGCAAAACATCAACGATAGTAACCAAGCAAGATCCCCAAAACCTAGGTCCAGATTAAAAAATCGAAGCGCAGCTATCACAGGCACTGCCGCCAAGGTCAATCCAGGTGCCTTGTCCAACAGATAACGCCCGTTAAACTTGGAGACGTCCCGATTAGGTGGTTGTCCAGTCAAGCGCCACCCAGGATCCAATTCGTCGAAGACTGGATCCAACGCGACAGTGCCATGGTCAACAATTGCCATAGCCGCATAGATTCTGGCAGCCTCGTTTGCAGGGTGTATATCGTCCCTGTAATGGCGTACAGACCCCAGAACTACTGTCAAACCAACCAGTAGGGCAAGGTTTATCAGCAAATATCGCCGTTTCTGTGCAGCCAACATCAAAGTAAAATCACCTGGTTTTGAAATTTCGTCCGGAATGGTCCGGATTGCGCAAAACAAGCTTATCTCAAGTATTCCTGAAAACTTCAACACTTGTACAATTTAAAATGAGAAAAAAAACTCAATAACTATGATTGATCCTTGAGCAGTCTTCTGCTAGTTTGCCTCGGGTGTATCGTTCGCCCTCGACCTACGGGGTTACGGAGGCTTTAATGGGTAGCGAGTTTTTGCCGTATGTAGCGATCATTATTACGATTGTGGTCGCAGTCGGGATTGCGTTAGCGATTTTGGTCCTAAACGCTGTGCTTGGTCCCAAACGTCCTTCAGAGGCGAAGATGGGCCCCTTTGAATGCGGTTCTGACGTAGTTGATACTCCAAGAAAGCGCATAAACGTCAGATTCTACGCTGTGGCTATCTTTTTCGTTGTCTTTGACATTGAAGCCCTGTTTTTGATCCCCATCGCAGTTGCATACAGGGATCTGTTGCAGCCGCAACACCTGGGTGTGTTTGCCTTGTTCGCCCTTTTGCTGTTTATCGGGGTCCTAGCAATAGGGCTTTGGTACGTATGGGGTAAGGGTGCGTTGGATTGGGCCTTTGATGCGCTAACCTCCAGCGCAGCCAGGAGCGATGCCAATGAGTGAAAGAGCTGGAGCGCAGATTTGCGCGAAATTTCCAGAAGTTGTGCTGGATTCTCATCAATATCTTGGGGATGACACCGTTGTTATAAACCGCGACGGATTGGTGTCAGTGCTGACCTTTCTTAGAGATGAACTTGGGTTTAACCTACCCCTTGATGCTACTTGCGTTGACTTACTTGGCCTAGCTAAAAAGCCGGAAGCCAAGACCGATCCAATTCACCCGATGTACCACACTCAGACTTTACCTACTTTAGGTAAAATCGAAGACGGACCTCGCTTTATGGTCGTCTATCACCTGCGCCGAACCAGCGACGCCGCCGTCATTCGCCTGAAAGTGCCGCTTTTGGATGATGACCCCGTGATGCCCTCGGCCACCAGTGTCTACAAAGGCCTGACATGGGCAGAGCGTGAGGTCTACGACATGTTTGGCGTACGATTTGAAGGACATCCAGATCTGCGCCGGATTCTGCTTTACCCAGAATTCGTAGGCCATCCTTTGCGCAAAGACTATCCTCGCCGCGGTCATCAGCCCTTAGTTGATATGCCAAACATCAAAAAGGACTTGGTAGTCGAGGCAGAAACCAATAGGGAGAATGAGCAATGAGCGGTAATCAGCTGGCATCTCTCGCAACAATCCCGCAGGAAATCAGGGACGAGTCACATATTGTCAACTTGGGGCCATCACACCCAGCTATGCATGGTACCGTCCGCCTGCTGGTGGCCTTAGATGGTGAAACTGTTCGCGACATCGACGTTGAAGTTGGCTTTTTGCATCGTGGCTTTGAAAAAATGGTCGAGGCTGGGACTTGGACCCAAGCAATCTCTTACACTGACCGCCTGAACTACGTGTCCCCCCTGATTAACAACGTTGGCTACGTCGGCCTGGTCGAAAAGATGCTAGGCATCGAAATTACAGAACGCTGTAAATACGCCCGCGTGTTTATCAGCGAGATTTCTAGGATTGCAGACCACCTGACCGCCACTGGAGCCATGTCCATGGAGCTTGGCGGCTTTACTCCATTTCTGTGGGCGATGCAGGCCAGAGAGGAGTTCTACTTTCTGATTGAATTCATTACTGGTGCTAGGGTAACAACCTCTTATACCAGAGTTGGAGGCCTACGTTGGGACCTTCCAGAAGGTTGGCAGGAACGTTATTTTGCGGCTGAAAAGACGTTGTTGCGCCTTATGGCCGACATCGAGGCGCTGCTTACGCGAAATCGCATTTTTATCGACCGTTGCAACGATGTTGGGGTCATTTCTGGCGAAGAAGCCTTGGCATGGGGATTTACTGGACCTTGCCTTAGAGCCTCTGGCGTTGACTGGGACCTGCGAAAGCACGCCCCTTATCTGGTTTATGACCGCCTAGATTTCGATGTTGTCATCGGCCACAAGGGCGACAACTACGACCGCTATCTGGTTCGATTGGAAGAGATCCGTCAAAGCGTCAAAATCATCAGGCAGGTGATTCGTGACATTCCTGACGGCCCTGTAAACATTGACGATTACAGAATTATCCTGCCTCCCAAGGATGATGTTTACAACTCCATTGAAGGCATGATTGCTCACTTTGAATTGATTATGAAGGGGATCCAAGTCCCGCCAGGCGAGGCCTACTACGCGGTTGAAGGTGGAAACGGTGAGGTCGGATTTTACGCCGTCTCTGATGGATCTGGATATCCTTATCGCCTCCATGTTCGCCCCCCATGCTTCGCTTTGATGCAGGGCCTAAGGGACATGACAATTGGCGGGTTGCTGGCCGACATAATACCGACCTTTGACACAATCAACATGATCGGCGGCGAGATTGATCGTTAGTGGATAGCATTTTGACCTGGAGATTAACAGATGCCCACTCTGAAGATTGACGGTATCGAGATTACGGTGGAGCCAGGGACTAGAATCATTGAGGCTTGTGACCGCCTTGGTATCGACATCCCAAGATTTTGCTATCACCCTGGACTTTCTGTGGCGGCTAACTGCAGAATGTGCTTGGTAGAAAGCAATCGTAGTCCAAAACCAGTTCCATCGTGCTACGAGATGGCCGTCGACGGCTTGGAAATCCAGACCAAAACCCAAAAGGTTATTGACGCTCGCCGTGCGGTGCTTGAGTACATATTGCTAAACCATCCAATCGATTGCCCTATCTGCGATAAAGCTGGGGAATGCGACCTGCAGGATCTGTACTTTGCACACAATTACCAACCGTCCAGGCACGCCTTTGCGAAATTTCACAAGCCAAAAGCCAGACAGATAGGCCCTCAGATCATGGCCGACTCTGAAAGGTGCATTAATTGCACTCGCTGCATCCGAGTCTGCGACGAGATTGCCAAGGCACCCCAGTTACATCAGGTCAATCGCGGAGGACGAACTTACATCGACGTCTTCCCAGGCACAGAAATTGACCATCCCTATTCAATGTGTGTCTCTGACGTCTGCCCAGTCGGTGCGCTAACCACCAAGGATTTCAGGTTTAAGTGCCGCGTTTGGTTTACCAACGGTACCCAATCAGTTTGTGGCGAATGCAGCCGTGGCTGTTCCATTCGGATCGACACTTATCGTAATGAAATTCAACGCATAATGCCCAGGGAAAACCCAACTGTTAACCAGTTTTGGGCATGTGACGCCGGTCGCCTTGCGTATCACAACTACGAAACAGACCGACTCCAATCGGCCAAAGCCAATGGCCAACCGGTTGCAAGCGATGCAGCCATAACTCAGCTGGCCACAGCTTTAGATAGCGTGGCCTCAGGTGCCAGGGTTTTAGTTGTTTTATCCCCAAGTATGACTAACGAAGCTGCCTGGGCAGCAATCAAGGTGGGGCAGAAGCTAAAAGGCATGGTTCGCTATGCCATTGGTGGCCGTGAAGCTGGATTCAAGGATGACATCCTGATTTGCGCAGACAAGGCGCCAAACAGGGCCGGTTTGGCGTTAGTACTGAAAACTCTAGGTGTTGAAGCGGTACCGCTTTCGGCGGCCTTGGCTGGTTCTCCCCAGGCTATCTATATATTTGGTGACGATCACCACCTGGAAGACGTACTGGTTAAAGCAATGGATGGCGCCCAACTGTCTGTAGTTTTTTCAGCAAAGGACGGCCCCCTTGCCAATGCAGCCAGCTTTGCCTTCCCAACCATGTCGCCGTACGAAATTGACGGCACTTGGCTTAACGAATTTGGAATTTTACAAAGGGTTCGCCCAGCATTGACCCCCACGTGGGATGCTCGCCCCATTGAAAAATGGTTGGGTGCTCTAACTACGCGGCTTTTAGATGAACAAATTGCTGACGACCCAGCCGAGCTGTTTGTGACTGCGATGAGTAGCGTCAACGCCCTTGATGGCACCCCACTGGCTGCGTCAGGGTTAGATGGAATTGGGCCTTTTGGTATAGCCCTGAAGTGACCGAGGAGCAAGTCTCATGGACTGGATGTTTATGTTGATTGCCTTACTTAAGGTACTTGTGGTGCTGGTGGTATTTGTCCTGATGTTGGGAGCGGTCCTAACATGGGTAGAGCGACGAATGTCTGCACTAATCCAGGACCGCCTTGGTCCAAATAGAGCCCAGATTGGTAACGTCAGGGCTTGGGGCCTGCTGCACCCAATTGCCGACATGTTCAAGGCATTCACCAAAGAAGACTTTGTTCCTGCTGGTGCGAATCGGATGCTGTTTTTCCTAGCTCCTGCTATAGCCTTGGCCTCCACACTTGCTTGCTTTGCGGTTATTCCTTTTGGTCCAGGAGAGCATTTCACCATCGCCCCTCTGGACAGCGGCATGCTTTTTATCATTGCCATCGGCAGTTTTGGGATTTACGGCGTTGCCCTAGGCGGATGGGCCTCCAACAACAACTTTGGCCTCCTTGGTGCCCTTAGAGGCGCCGCCCAGTTGGTTTCCTATGAAGTCACAATGGGCCTAAACCTGGTTGGCGTGTTTGCAGTGTTTGGGACCATGAGTTTAAGCCAATTGGTCCTAGGCCAAGGTGAACTGCTGTGGGGTTGGCTGCCAAAGTGGGGTGTTGTGGTTCAACCAGTTGGATTTGTGCTCTTTTTAATAGCGTCCATGGCTGAAAACAAACGCGCACCCTTCGATTTGCCCGAAGGTGAGTCGGAAATCATCGGCTATTTTGCCGAATTCTCTGCCATGCGCTTTGCAACCTTTTTCCTGACTGAATTCGTTGAGATAGTTTTAATTGCCGCCATTGCTGCAACAGTATTCTTTGGCGGATGGCAGATTCCCTGGCTAGACCCCCAGGGCGTCGCTGGCGGCTTTATCACCGTTGCGCAGATTGGCTTCTTCGTGTTCAAAATAATCGCGCTTTGCTGGTTGCAGATGTTGATCCGCTGGACCCTTCCCAGGTTTAGATATGACCAATTAATGAACCTAGGTTGGAAAGTGTTGCTGCCTCTTAGCTTGGCCAATATTGTGGTGACAGCAATTGTTTTGGCGCTTAGTTGATGATTTGGATCTTTGCCCTTTGAGGTGAACGATGGCGAAATTGGTTGATCGTCCAAAAGCTGATTTGGTGATTCGCTCATATATTCCAGAGGTTTTGCGTGGTTTGCGAGTGACCAGCAGGCACTTCTGGGTGAACTTTTTAACCCGCAAAAATGTGGTAACAATCGAATATCCTGAAGAAAAGTATCCCTATCCTCCCAGATTTCGTGGCCAGCACCGGCTTATGAAGCGCGAAGACGACTCAGTACGCTGCGTCGCCTGCTTCCTTTGTGCAACCGCTTGCCCTGCCGACTGCATCACTATCAAAGCTGGTGAGCGCAGCGATAAGAATGAAAAATACCCAGTCTCATTCGAAATAGACTACATCAGGTGCATCTTTTGCGGCATGTGTGAAGAGGCCTGTCCATGTGACGCCATCCGCCTTGATTCAGGCGACCACAAGTTGCCAGGATACACCCGCGAAGAAGAAGTCCTGCAAAAGGAAGACCTCTTGGCCAAGGGCGGCCTTTCGATTGCCAAACAAGGCGGCATACTTCAATAAGCATCTGATTATCCAACAATTTCCCTTCTCTTTTGAGTTCCAGCCAAATAGCGATAGCATTAGTTCATGAGCCCGCGTTGTAAAATCACAGGTGTATCAAGTTTTTCTAAAGCTAAAAGATTGCTCCTAGTCGTCATGGCGCTGTCTTTGCTGCCTGCACCAGCTTTTTCGAAGGAAAAAGAAACAGCCTCCAAGGAAAAAGAAGGCCCGTTTTTCCAATTCCTGGCAACCCTCGGTGGGGGAATGGTACACCGCGAAGGATTCGGCGCCTTCGACTTAGCTTTAACTGGTGCTGGCAAAGGCTTTTATGTTACAGCGGTCGCCCCAATTCGCTTCGATCACAACGGTCTTCGCGTCAAGGACTGGGACGAACTCAACGATTATGGCCGAATAATAGGCGAGGTACGATACGGCGAACGCGGCGATAAATACCACGCGGCAGTCGCCCCAATAAAGGCTTGGCACCTTGGCACCGGCTTCCTAGTTTCAGGTTACGAATCCACCATCGACTACGAGCACTGGCGAACAGGTCTTGTAGGCTCATTTTCGTGGCTTGCAGCCGGTTTTGACCTTTTCATGGACTCGGTCATCAACCCCTCAGTTTTTGGCTTACGTCTAGCGGTCAGGCCCCTTTTTTGGATAGATGGCGACGGCATAGCAGGTCGTCTTGAGTTTGGTTTTTCAGCAGTTGCCGACATTTTTTCCCCAAAATCAAAAACAGCCTCTGGCCTCAACAAAGCAGGCGTCCCAATTCACGAGACATCTCCACTAGTTGCCGGAGGCATCGATTTTCGCTACCCAGTAGTCCGCTCTAAACGACTGGAAGTCACCCCTTATGCAGCCTGGGGACGCGTTGCAACGGGCGATGGAGCCCAAATTGGCCTAGCCATCCAGACTGCATTCAAGTGGTTTTCCTTCGGGTTCCTCGGTGAATGGCAATGGCTTGGCCAAGGCTACACCGCCAACTACTTTGACCAAGCCTACATGGTAGATCGCCACACCTTTACAACCATTCCCAAAAGGGTAGCCCTTGAATCCATGACCCATCCCAGAATGGGAATGAGGCTTGGGCTATCACTTGGCTTCGACCCATTTGTCACCACCTGGATAATGCTAGACTTGGATCAAATAGGAGAATTCAACACATTTGGGGCTGGTCTTGAAATCAAACTATGGGAAATGGCGAGAGTTTCAGCTTCTTTATACACCCGCGGCTTCACCACCCCACCAGCTTTTGTCAAACCTGAAAGGACCTTAGGCTCATTAACAGCATCAGTCCGATTTTTAGAGTATTGCGAAGTATTTGCCTCTTATTTTCGAGATTTAACCTTCAGTACAACTGAAGTCGGCAACTGGAGCCCTTCAGATTCATTTATGCTAGGTGTCAGAGTCGGCTTCCAAGTGCCAATTGTCACAGAAGACGACCAGCAGCCAAAAAAACCATAAAATATAAATCTACATCCGTCGTCATATATTGTCGGCTCACACAGGAGGAAGCCATGAAAAATACAATTTTTGCTATTTCCCTTTTTTCCCTTTTCTTTGTCACAGGTTGCATCTGGTTAGAATTTGATGATTATCCCTATTACCAGTGCTATACCTCCTGGGATTGCCCCAGTTCGATGTTTTGCGACAGCTGGTCCAACGTCTGCCGATACAACACCGGTTGTTATTCTGATTCCGAGTGCGCACCTGGTTATCTTTGTGGCTATGATGGAGCATGCTACTTCGATAATCGCATTGCCTGTCGTTGGGATTCTGACTGTGGCATTGGGGCTAGATGTGGATTTAACGGCTATTGCTACACCGATAGCTCGGTACAATGCTACACCGACAGTCACTGTGGTGCTGGTAACTATTGTGGAGACAACAACCTGTGCTACAGCGCTGGATGTAGGTTTGACACAGATTGCCCGCGTGGCACTTATTGTGGAATCGATGGCGGTTGCTGGGTTCCCCAAGAGTGTTTTGGTTGGCACGACTGCGCTGAAGGCTTCGAGTGTGCCTCAGATGGTCGTTGTGACTTGAGCTGGACTTGTTCAAGAGATAACGACTGCCCAGTCGGCTTCTATTGCGGCAATGCTCGGTACTGTGAGGCATATTATTTCTGCCGAAACGACTACGACTGCGCAAATGACATGTACTGTGGTGCAGATGGCGCTTGTTACTCGACCAGAACCTGCAACTTTGATAATGACTGCAACTTCAACGAGTACTGCTCGGGGGCAGGCCAGTGCAAAGAAGGTTGCGAGGTTGACGCGCACTGTGCCTATGGCTACTACTGCGGCGTTGATGGCATGTGTCATTAGTTTTCCAAACTTATCCTTCAAATTCAGTTTTAAAACAGAAATCTGACGTCTAAAAGGGGATGGGAGCTCTATTCGGGTAACGGGATTTTCAGTTCCTTGGCTAGGCTGATTGCCTCTTTTTTCCAATAGGGTGCTGCTTCTGAAAAACGTGGGTCTTCAAGCTTTTCTAGGCCGATTTCAAGCTCGCTTGTTGCTGCTTCGCTATCTTCTGCTGCATCTAGCAGGGCGTATGCATAGAAAAGGTGATTTAAGGGGTGATCTGGGTGCTTTTGGACGGCTTCTTCCAGCAGTTCCAGGCCTAGATCGGAGTCGCCAACACCTGTTGGCCACGCTGGCGCTTTAATGTAAAGCATTCCAAGGACTCGCAGGGGGCCACCTTCGTCTATATCTGGGACAGTTTCTTTGGCGTGAAGTAAGGTTTTTTCCAACTGATTAAGGCCTCTTAGTGCCTTTAGGGGGGTGTTGCGGACTGCATTGCCTAGGCATAGCCCATGCCAGTACGAAGCTTCATCTTCAAAGCCAGGAAAAGCTGCAGCTTTTTTAGCCCAATCCACACATTCATAGGAAAAGCGCTCCATAAAGTTGTTGTTTGGGACTCTGACGGATAATTCGGCGCTTACTGCAGCGCCATTCAAGGCTTGGCGAGCGTCAGGATGGTCAAGGTCACGCAGACCAGCCAAGGAACATGCCAAGTCTGGTGTCTTGGTGGTGTGGACATTAAATGTCTGGCCATCAACACCAATGGCTTGGGACGGGTCACAGCTTAGGTCATATTCAATTGGGACCACACCAGTTGTCTTGCATCCAGACATCAGAAATAGCAGGCACGCTAATACTACGCTTTGAACTACCTTTCTCATTATTCCTCCCAAAATGGAGAGCGTGTCAGGGCTAGTTTACTTCCAAAGGGCTTTTGGTGCACTGTAGGTGGAGGCATTGGCCGGTACAAAGGCGTCGATTCCAAATAATTCACAGAATTGCTTGCCGTCTTTGTGGTCGCAAAACGATGTTAGCGCTTTTTGAAATCGCTTTCTTTCTTCGGGAGTTGTGGCCTTTTCGTTGGCAACTACTGGCATGATTGGAATGGGGGCCGATTCAAAGATGGGCTCCAGAAGATTTGCAAAGGGCAGTGCATCAATCGATTGATACTGCTGAGCGGTAATTACCACTGCCTCGACTTCGCGGTCCTTCAAGTTTCGTAGGGATCTTAAGGCTTGGTTGCTTGGCCGAAGCTCGAAGTCGGATTCCTTGTATTTGCCAGCAAAGATGACTTTAAGCAAGAAATCGCCTTCGATTAGGGGAGTTCCAGTTACCACCTTGCCCTTTAGCTCATCTAGTGATTTGTATGTGCCTTTGCGGACCATGACTCTGAAGATTTCATCAGTTGAGCCTTGGATTTTGGGTTGGGCCAAAGGAATCAGATTGTCGCCTCTGTGTCCAAGCCACCATCCAAGGGAAACGATTGCAAAGGGTGGCTTTTCAGCAAGGAATTTATCGCATTCTGAGATTTTTGAGGTGAATTTGCTTGAAAAAGTGCCAGCTTTCCAACCTCCAAGTTTCTCGACCAATTCAACCATTGCCTTTGCTGATGGCTCAGCATCCTTGGCCTTTATATTTCCGCCTGGATAGCAAAGCACCAACTGGCGAGTGTCTTGGGCCGAGGCAGATACTGCCAAGGCGGTTACCAAAATAAACGCCGAAAGAACACTAAACCTTTTCATTTTCGCCTCCTATCAAGCAGTTGAGCAACTGCTGGTGCAATAAACATTGCGCAGGCAAGGCAACAAATTAATCCGACTGTGACCGCAAATCCAAGGCTGGAAATGGCACGGTATTTAGCGAATGATATGGCACCAAGCCCCGCAAGTGTAGTCAAGGCGGCTAATAGAATCGGTGTACCAGCGACCCTAATTACCTGCCAGGGACCTAGGCCTACCAGTTCCTTTCGTCGGTGGGCAAACCAGACTCCGTAGTCAAGCGCCAGTGCCATAAGTAGAGGCAGGGCGATCATGTTGCCGTAGTTCAACGGTATTTTTGCAGCGGCTAGAACTCCAAGCATCCAACCACCACCGATTAGCAGCGGAAGAGCTGCAATCAGGAAGGAACCAAAACTGCCAAGGGTTATCAAAAGAAAGAGCAGGGCTACCGCTACGGCCAGTCCGCTACCTTGCATGAAGCTCTCAAAGGCTTCCCGCGACATAACCTGGTGGGTAGTTGGAAATCCAGTGGCATCAGGTGAAATTTCGTAGATTTGCCCAAGCATTTTATCTAAGAATTCCACGTTATAGATGGATTTGGTAGGAAACAGGTAGATTGCAATTTTACCATCCTTGCCTACAAAACGATTTTTCAAAGACGCCGATAAATCGGCCGGTGCTAATGGACGCGCATCTCGCCAAGATATTATTGTTTTGGAAAGAATTTGTGCGTCCTCTAGTAAATTATCTAGGAAAAGCTGGTTCGCGATTCCAACTCGGTCAGGATCGGCTCTTAGTAGTTGCGCAATTTTCTTGGCAGATGTCCTGACCTTTTCAAGGCTGTCAACCAAATCGGTGTGGCCAGCTGAAAAGGCGGTTTCTTGATAATCGTCAATCATATCAAGTACTTTATCTAGGATTCCTGAAATGCGTTGGCCGCCATCTTTGGGAAGCTCAATGCGCTTTTGATCCAGAAGCCATGTTACCAGCGTTGATTTGGACATTTCCAGACCGACTTTTCGGGCCTCGGCGGCTCGATGTTCGGCGTCTGCTGGGAAAAGATCGCAAATGTGCTGGACCTTTGCGATGGTGTCCAATTTGGAGAATTTTTCAACAAGCTGGGCTGCTTCCTGGGTTGAGTTTGCCGTCGCAATTACTACTTCAGACTGAAAATCGGATTCTGCGGTCATCAGTCTTGAGTAGTGTGCGGCTTCAGACTCTTTGGGGAGCAGTGCTAAGACATCGTAGTTGACTGGGAGATTTATACCTGAATATGCTCCAAAGCCAGCGATTAAAAGGGCAACGGTTACCAAGATTACCGAGGCGATTTTAGGCATTGGAGTGCCGCTTTGACCTTGTTTGTCAACGCCGTCGCTAAGCAGATCCTTTTGCACCTTTGGTTTCAAGATTGCAAAAAGTGCTGGCAAAGCCACAAATGCCGCAAGTACAACGGCCAAAACACCGCAGGCAGCCACTATGCCAAGTTCGGAGAAGCCTTTGAATTTAACGGTTGCCAAGGCTAAAAAAACCATAATCGAGGCGCCACCAGCAGTTAAAACAGGGGTTGAGGCCGCCCCGGCTCCCTTGGCTATAGCATCCTTTAGGCCCAAGCCGTTTTTAAGTTCTTCCAGGATTCGTGAGGAAACAAATATGCCGTAGTCTGCCCCTAGGCCAAACAAAATGGCAGTGAAGGCAGATGTAATCATGTTCAGATGCCCAACTGTAAACAGAAGCATAGCGTTGCCCCAGACGGCGCCAAGGCCGATTGGGATGAACACTACAAGTGCGCGTCGTAAAGAGCGCATCACGAAGATAATCAAAAGGAGTACCAGAACAGCGGCTGTGATTATCGTGAACTTGATATCGTCTTGAACCGAGGTAAATTCTTCGTACACAATGGCTGGGTTACCAGTCAGTCCGTAAATGGGAGCTTCTTTGCCGTCGGCGACCCATTTTTCACGTAGTTGCTCGGTGACTGAGCGGACGGTTTCTATGAAAGGGGCTATGACTTCATAGGCTTCGGATGTGGATTCTGGGCTGACAAACAAGAACAGCATTCTGCCGTCGCGTGTGGAATAAAAGCCGTTGCCGGCTACCAGTGCTTGCGTGTCAGGCTGTTGGTGGAGCAGGCCTTCCCAGGCGATCGATGTGGGGGGCTCAGGAGCTTCAAGCCAACGTTGCCATTCGTGCAAGAAAAAGTAGATGCCATCGATTGCCGCTTTAGCACTGGCAATGTCTTGGCCTCCCAAAGACAGAGAAGGTGGGTCCTCAAACCATTCGATGGCGGTATCGAGCGCGTCTTCAACAGAGTCTGGCGGATTTTCGGGGAGCTGCAATAGTTCTGGAATGTACTTTTTTGCAGTGGCCAAATCCTCGGCTGGTACCATGTTGTATGCATGATCCATGAAGAATTTGAGGTCAATCCTAGGGTCGGCGTTTCTAATTCCCGGTTGACCTGACAAGGTATCTGCCAATTCAAGGGCAAATTTTTCTAGTTCTGGCCGAGGGATTCCTTCGAGGGCAATTATTAAATCAGACGCAGCCCCGAAGTTTTCAAGGAATTGATCCAACCTTTGGACCGTTTCCTGATCGGCACGAAATAATGCCTTGCGTGATGTGTAGAAAGGAAGACCGCTTAAACCCCAGATTGCAAAGGCTGTTATAACAAGGCTGGCTGCGAGCATAGCCCAAGGATAACGCGCTGAAAAACCAGCCAATTTTGAGACCCATTTTCGTAGCATCAGAATCTGACTCCGAATCAGGCTTAGTTGGAACCCAAGCCACTGTTATGAGTGTTTGGGCTGGGGAACCACTGCGGCATTGTCGTTTCGACTGGTGGTTGATGTCAAGGCTGGCAGGCTTTTTTTCAGTTTTCTTGTTGAGAAGAAATGCTGTTTAGAGCGAGCCTTTTGAGGCATAGAAGGGCTTGGGTTGTGAGTTTTGATATCATTATTTCCTTAACGGCAGGAGAAAATCGACTTTTTATTACAGCTGGTTTTAGATTTAGGATTCGGTGTTCTTGTTTTTCATCAAGTTTGAGTTGACAGTATTGGGTTATCAGCGTAGACTCTGCTCCCTTTTGAAGGGCTGGGCCCATAGCTCAGTCGGTAGAGCAGCGGCCTTTTAAGCCGTTGGCCGTGAGTTCGAATCTCACTGGGCTCATTGACCCCATCGTCTAGCCAGGTCAAGGACACGGGCCTTTCACGCCCGTGACACGGGTTCGAATCCCGTTGGGGTCGCTAATGTTTTCGCCTTGGGCGATTAACTCAGCGGGAGAGTGCATCCTTCACACGGATGAAGTCACTGGTTCAATCCCAGTATCGCCCACTAATCAGGATTTCGTTCATCCAGCTGACTCTTTGTCTACAAGTTCTTTCATTGAATTTGCTTGACGTGGTTTTGTTAAGAAACGACACTTTACTAAGCTTGCCATCTTGGAGGCATCATGACGTTAGGCAGTTTAATCATTGTTGTTGTAATTGCCGTGCTGGTTGTAATTGCCTTTGCGGTGCTGGGTACTTACAACGGACTTGTAGGGAAGCGCAATAAAATTAAGGAGGCATTTTCAACCATCGACGTGATGTTGAAAAAAAGGTATGACCTCATTCCTAATATGGTAGCAACCGCAAAACAATATATGACTCACGAGGCGGAAACATTAACTAGAATTGCTGGTTTGCGTGCCAGGGCGATGGACCCATCAGTGCCAATGGATGAGAGGGTTAAGGCGGACAACGAGTTGATGCAGGGGGTTCGCGGTCTGATGGTCCAAGTCGAAGCATACCCCGATTTAAAAGCCAATGAAAACTTTATGGATTTGCAACGGACATTAAGTGAGCTCGAAAATCAGCTGTCTGGAGCTAGGCGCACGTTTAACTCAAGTGTTTTGGAAATGAACAACGCAGTTGAGATGTTTCCTTCAAATATCGTTGCAGCCATGTTTAACTTCAAACGTCATGAGATGTTTGAAATTCCAGAGGCTGAGCGGGTTAATCCAGATGTCAAGTCATTGTTTTAATTTAGGTATCAAGTAAACGGTTATTTTGGGTCGCTAGGGCTGAGCTTTGCTCGTAGCAGTGGTAGGGTCTTGGCGATTGCTTCATCAAGGGGCATCAATACGTCTGCACCTGCGGCTTTTGGATGGCCGCCACCGCCAAGTTGCTCGGCCACGTCGTTAACGGTTGCTTTGCCGCGGGATCGCATCGAAATTTTTACCTTGGGGCCATCATAATCTTTGAATAACACGCATATTTCAACCCCATCAATGTTTCCAAGAACATCTACCATGCTGCGGATTTCGTCTCGGTCTAGTTTTAATCCTGCAAGGGTGTTTGAGGTGACTGGGCTCCACGCCAGTCGTCCTCCAAGCTCGAATTTTGCCGTCGACATCAACCTAGACTGCATCAGCATGGAGTCTTTAGAGATGGTGCCAAAAAGATGGCGTGCTATTCCTTCAGCATCTGCTCCAGCTTGTACCAAAAGGGAGGCTACTTGGAAAACTTCGGGGTCATTTCGGACGTACCTAAACTGAGCGGTGTCGTACAGCATAGCCGAGTAAAGTGGCTCGGCTATATCGGCGGTAATATCTACTTCCAGTCGGTTGATAACGTGAAACATCAGCTCGCCTGTGGATGGAAAGTTGCTGCCAAGGATTCCATCAATCGTTCGATCATTGGGAGCGTGGTGATCTACTGCTAATACTGGTCCAGTACGCTTGGCCAACACGTCGCCAACGGCTCCAGTACGTCCAATTTCAGCGGTATCAATTAACAGCGCTAGGTCTGCGGACATCAGAATATCGGTGTGTTTTCCGTTTAGTACGTTCAAGTCATCGTGTTTGTCCATGTATTTGAAACGCTTTAAAGTTTCACCTGGGTTAACTATGGTCACCTTCTTGCCCAACCGACGAAGGGCGCGTGCCAATCCGAGCTCGGAGCCCAAGCCATCACCGTCTGGTCCCTCATGAGTGGTTAGCACAATCGTAGATGCGTCTTCGACAGCCTTGAAAACCGTTAGGCTTTGGGTAGTATCCAGGATTTCGGCCTTGGTAAAATTGGTGTTTTTAATCGTCATGTAAATAACTCCACAAGATTATTAAGGATTCTTGCTGTAGCTCCCCAAACTAAATGGCGGTCATGTACTACAAACAAGATTTCGGTTGGCTTGCGTTTCGTGCTTGTTCCATCACCAAGCAGGCTATCCCAGGCGATGCGAATGACTTTTGTGGGATCGCGCATCTTTTCCAGCGGAAATGAAAATGTCTGTGCGATTTCACTGCTAGTAGGTTTGAGGCCATCAAAACTATCAATCACAGCAACGAAAGGGGTCACATGGTAGTTTGATATCGTTAAAAAATCCCCAAGTTGCCCCAGAATTTCAACCCGGCTTCTATCAAGGCCAACTTCTTCGTTAGCCTCGCGTAGAGCAGTTGCCAGAATGTCTGAGTCTTCAGGATCTTGGCGTCCCCCTGGAAGGCTGACTTGACCTCGGTGTACATCTCTTGGGTCGTCAGAAGCTCGTTCGCATAACAAAACGTGCAGCCCGTCAGGGCGAGCAGCCAGCAAAATCAAAACGGCCGCATAATGGAAGTTTTCAGGTTTTGGAAGCGACTTTGGTGCAAAATTAGCCAGTTTTGTCTTTACTTGTTCGATAGTTAGTGGTGCTCTAGCAGTCATGCGGTATAATCCTTAACGGTCATGACAACAAAGGTACGGAACTTTACCCTATTGAAGGTGGTTTTTATACAGCTAAAAACAGTATCTGCAGCAGACCCGGCGTGCACTTGATGCTGGAATATGAGACACAAATAATTGCCTAGGATGCTAGCCTTGGCGCTTCTTTGGAACCTTGGTTGCCTTGCGGATTACAACCACGCTGTTCATGGCGCCAGGAACGCCACCTTCGATAAAGATCAGGTTGTGATCTGGGAATACAGCGACAACCCTTTGATTCAGAATGGTTTTTCGAACATTGCCCATCTGGCCAGCCATCTTCGTGCCAGGGAGGACGCGTCCTGGATATGTTGCCATACCGATGGAGCCTCCGTGGCGGAACGATTCATGGGTACCGTGGGAGCGAGGGGTTCCTGCAAAGTTGTGGCGCTTCATGACGCCCTGATAGCCGCGACCACGGGAAGTGCCAATCACGTCGACCAGTTCGCCAGCGTTGAACAGGGATGCATCCACAGAACCGCCCTCTGGATAAAGGAGGGCTTCATCCTGGTTCACGCGGATTTCACGCACCAAAGCGGTTGGCTCGATATTCAGCTTTGCAAACACGCCCAGCTCAGGCTTGGTCATGGATTTTTCACGTCCCTTACCGAAGCCAAGTACGACTGCATCGTAGCCATCACGGCCTTCAGCGGTCTTAACTTTCAGTACCGGGCAAGGGCCAGCCTCAAGCACTGTAACGGGAACTCGATTCCCATCACCGTCAAAAATCTGGGTCATTCCGATCTTTTTGCCAAGAATTGCAATGGACATCACAAATACCTCAGTTCCCGAAACGTAAAGACCAGAAAGTCCCTGGTCAAAGAGCGGCATAGTTTACATTCAGAAAGGTAAGTAGTCAACAAGGTTTCTTCCAAAACGAGATGCTGGTTGCCACAGGGCGGCTTTAAAGCGACTGTGGGGGCAGGGGCAGAAAGACGACTGTGCTGTTTAGCAGGATTTGGAGCTAAAAAGAGGTCGAGAGGGCACCCTGCAACATGGTCCGGGGGCAATCCTGGAGGGCGCTATCGGGAGTTGCCGGGACCCGACGTCTTTTGGTTGACATGAAGGCCGCGCAGCGGCCCGTCCGGGCCAAAAGGAT
>DUVQ01000082.1 GCA_012840965.1 Oligoflexales bacterium
GCGCAGCGACCGCGAAGCGGCTTGCCCTTGACTATGAACAACAAATCCACTACCCCCAACACCCTTTGACAGCACATGGAGGGAACCGCAATCGCACATTCGAAAAAACAGCCGGACCCCCGCCACCAAAGCCACCTCCGCGAGATCCCTGCACCCGTCCCTGTCCCCGTCCCTGTCCCCGTCCCTGTCCCTGCCCCTGTCCCTGCCCCCGCCTCACAACAATAATTGTTGACATCGGCATGCTGGCTGGATATACTGCCGGTCACTTTTGGTCCTGGGCGAATAGCTCAGTTGGTAGAGCACCGGTTTTACACGCCGGGAGTCACAGGTTCGAGTCCTGTTTCGCCCACTGGTGCCCTTTTTTACAATCTGGGGTGGTAGTTAAGTTGGTTATAACGCTGGCCTGTCAAGCCAGAGGCCGCGGGTTCAAGTCCCGTTCACCCCGCCAAAATTCAGTTTTCGTCCTATGATTCCCGCCCGCGGTCAGGTCTCGGTCTATGTCGCGAAACTAGGTCCAAACGTCGTTATCTTGGTGGATTTGGCTATCCTGGGATAACCTTGATCGTCTTCCTTGGGTCGCCTAAGATGGTAAAAACTGGTGCTGAACGCCTTTTAACAGATGAAAACCTTTTATCTCTAATCAAAAATCGTAAGTGGGCGCTGATTTGCCACCAAGCCTCGGTGGATTCAAACGCCAATCATCTGTTTGATTTAGTATGTGCTGACGATAGCCTACGCCCACAGCGGCTCTTGGTGCCTGAGCACGGCCTGTTTGGGGAGCAGCTGTACATGGAGGCGGTCGAGGACGTTTTTCACGAACGGCTACAGGTGCCAGTCAGCAGCCTTTATGGCAACACTTTCGAGTCACTGACCCCAAAGGCGCACCATTTGGATGGCCTAGACCTTTTAGTCTTTGATCTTCAAGACGTCGGGGCTCGTTACTACACCTACCTTGCCACTATGACAATGGCAATGGAGGCTTGTTCTAAGGCTAAAATCCAGTTTGTGGTGCTGGACAGGCCCAATCCTATTGGCGGGGCCTTAATTGAGGGAAATATCCCTTTACCAACGTTAAAATCGTTCGTTTCTTATCTGCCAGTCCCCAACAGACATGGCATGACCGCCGGAGAGATTGCCAAGTTTGTGCGCGACCAGCAGAAAATGGACCTTGAACTTACCGTTATCCCATGTAAAGGCTGGGATAGACGCAAATTGTGGCCAGAAACTGGCCTGCCCTTTGTCCCGCCCTCGCCAAATATCCCGACTTGGGAAACCGCCCTGGTATATCCTGGGATGTGTCTTTTAGAAGGCACAAACATCAGCGAGGGACGCGGAACTACAATGCCCTTCTTTTTGTTTGGGGCGCCTTGGATCACAAATCCAACCAGACTGGTTGAGGAACTAAATTCACAAAACCTTGCTGGGGTTCGTTTTCGAGAGACCGCTTTTACACCCAGCCACGATAAGGGGGCAAATTCTAGCTGCAAGGGTGCCCAACTGATAGTCACAGATAGCGAACAATTCCGGCCTCTTGTGACCGGCTTAGTGATTATCGCCACCATCTTTGCCAATTATCCCGATGATTTTGCCCTTCGAACCGACACCTATGAATTCGTTGACGATGTCCCAGCCTTGGACTTGTTACTTGGTGATTCATCTTTAAGAGAGGCTTTGCTAAATGGCGTTCCTGGGGTAGAAATAGCTCGAAGGATGCGTGATGGCAGGCGCGACTTTATTGCCATCCGCGAAAGATACCTGCTATATCGTTAAGTGGTTGGCAAAATGAATAGCAGCCTCAAAAATCAACACACAAAACCCCAACAATCTATTGATGTTGCTATCTTTGGCGGCAGTTTTGATCCTCCCCACTGCGCCCATGTTATGGTGGTCTCCTATCTGTTGACATGCACCGACTGTGACAAGGTCGCAGTCATACCAGTTTTTGAGCACCCGTTTCATAAACAAACAACCGTTCCCTTTGAGGCCAAAGTCGAAATGTGCAAAATGGCGTTCCAACCCTTTGGCGACCTCGTTGAAGTGCTTGATATCGAACAGCATTTACCCACACCTTCATATACAGTTCAAACTTTGACGTACCTAAAACAGCAACATCCACACTGGAATCTGCACCTAGTTGTGGGCTCCGACATCATTGCCCAGATTCATTTGTGGAAAGATTTCGAAAGGATACAGTCCTTGGCCAACCTAATAGTTCTTTCCAGAACTGTTGAGCACCCTACTGCAGTTGGCCCAGTGTTTCCAGATGTTTCTAGTTCGCAAATCAGAGAATCACTTGCAAAAGGCTCTGACGCTAATTTCCACCTGCTGCCCAAATCAGTGCTTCAATTCATCCTAAAAGAAGGCTTTTACCGTGACTAATAAGGCTGTCTTTATTGTTGGTGCAGGTAAGGCAGGTGTTGGCTTGGCGCTTGCGCTTACTGACGTGCCCGCCACCCTGATTACTTTATCCACAAACAAAAGCAAAATCGGCCCTTTGGTTTGTCATCCTTTGGAGCGCCTCAAAGACCGAACGAGCGTCGCAAGAGTTGTAATTTTGGCCGTCCCAGACAAGGCTTTGGGTGAAACCTTAACCAGACTGATAAATGAGGGCTATATCAACTCGTCCGACGTCGTTGGGCACCTTTCCGGGGCCATGCCATCATCTATCTTTGCCACACACAATTTGGCTGGCTATTTTTCAGCTCACCCCTTGCATGCCTTTGCCCCTGTATCACAGGCGCTGCCAATGCCTGCCGGCACAGCGGTGATGATTGAAGGTACTGCTTCCAAGGATGCTGTGGCCATTTTTTTGGCCGCAAAGGCCAAAACCGCCATAATTGACCCCGCCAACAAGCCTTTGTGTCACGCGGCGGCCGTGGCAGCCAGTAATCTACCGGCTGCGCTTTTGCTGACTTCAGCGAAGGCTTTATCAGACGCTGGAGTGCCCCAGGCTGAACTGGTCGCGGTAAAGCTAGCAAACAGCCTTTTGGCAAACTGGGAAAGAAGCCCAAACATAAATTCCCTGACGGGTCCTATGGCAAGAGGCGACCTGGCCACAATCAAATCAAACCTTGCGGCGCTTGAAGGCAACCCAAGCCTTCAAACAGCTTACAAAGTGCTTACCAAGCTGCTAGCAGCCGAACTTGAGCAAGAAGGCATACTGGACGCTAAAACGGCGGGCCTACTTGAAGATATTTTGAGTTAAACCACTTGAACTAAATGACCAGATGCGCGGGCGCTAGGCCTTGGGCGGGCTACTTAAATGATGGCTCTTTAGCAGACTGAAGCATTGGCTCCATAAAGGATTTCTTAAGCTTAGCCAGTCGATCGAACTTTACCTTAACACGAGCATCTGTGTACAAGGTAGAAGGTTTCTTAATTTCACCGTCGATCAAAGTATCCGAGAAGTCGTAGAACTTAGACTTAACATCACGAGATTGCGCCATGGCTGGAGCAGCAAACATGACAACTGCAACCAAAGCAAGCATCAAACCAAATACGCGCTTCATGTATCACCTCACCGGCCAAAGCCGCGGTAATTATGCCACAACCTGCGGCACCGTTTCAACTACTCAGCTGCAGGCTCTGCCGCAGGCTCAGCAGCTGGCTCCGACACAGGCTCAGCAGCTGGCTCCGACACAGGCTCTTGGGCCGCTGGAGCTGGGGCAGGAGCCGCACCATCTTCAGCTGGAGCCGCACCCTCAGGCGCTTCCTCGTCCATTGGCGTCAGGAACAGGTCACCCTGCTCATGCATCTGCTTCAGCATCGGAAGCTTGGCTACGATTGGATCGTTGGCTGGAGGATGGGCCTTGGCTATGTACATTTCGTAGTATTCAATGGCCTTTTCAAGATTGTTCAGCTTGGATTCATAGAGCTGGCCAATCCTTGCATACATCTCACTTCTATCTGGGTTCAATGTCAGAACCTTCTGCCAGCGTTCAATCGCTTTTTCAAACTGAAGCATTCCAAAAAGTGCAGAACCCGACCCAATCAAGGCTTCCTCACAGTCAGGTACCAGCTTCAAGGCAACATCGTACTGCTCTAAAGCCGCCTGATAGTGCAGGAAGTTCAAATAGATGGCTGCAACGTTCATCCGCGCTTCAAAGTTGTCAGCATCAGACTCAACCGCCTTCTCAAATGAAGCAACGGCCTCTGGCATCTTGCCCATCTTCACATAGGTGATTCCAAGATTAGACCAAGCCTCAGTCGAGTTCGGGTCCTCGCGCAACACCTTTTCTTCGAAAACCCACCTGGCAATGTTCAGCTGTCCAGCCATCAGGTTAATCAACCCACGAGTATTCAAGGCGACCACGTTATGTGGCTCAAGCATAAGGACTTTTTGTACAAAGTCTTCTGCAAGCTTGCTGTTGCCTCTGTACAGCCAATAAAGGGCCATCGAGTTGTTCGCAGTGGTGTTATCTGGGTTGTCGGCGATAATCTTGTCAAACAGCGCCTTAGCCTTTTGTTCGTACTCAACGGCCTTGTTAGTATCACCAGCATCTCTCTCGCGCTTGGCCAAAGCCAAGTAAACCTTGCCCACATAGCCTTCAGCGTCGAGATTACCTGGGTTCGCATCGGCCGCGTTCTGATAAACCTCAACAGCTTGTAGCGGCCTACCAGTACGCTCGTAACACATCCCAAGGTTGAAATATGCCTCCAGGAAGCCCTTATCAAGCTGGATAGCCTTTTCGAAAGACTTGATGCCAGTAGCGTAGTCAGGAGGAGTTTGGGATATTGCTACAACCCCAGTCCTGAAAGCGTCCTGAGCCCCCTTATCGACCCCTTCGACATATTCGGGCTCGGCCGGCGCTACCACCTCTCGCATAGTCAAATCAGGACCTTTTTTAGCCGCAGGAGCAGCCTTAGCCTCTTCACCCTGAACGACCTGGTCAGCTTTACGCTCTGCTGCAGGACCGGCGCAAGCCACCGCGAACGCCACCACAAACAACAGGCCAAATTTTGCGAATCTCATAGTCATCGCTGGGCCTCCTTTATCATTTTGACTTCAACTTCACCACGGCGAAGTGTCCGGATAAAACTGGTGGACGCCAAGGTATCTTTCATCCTATCAGGTGAAACCAATGGGTCGCCAGAAACTGGGAATGTGTCCTGGTTGACCTTAACGGCGTACTGACCACACAGCGAGGACCACTTGTTGTAAACCTTTTCCTGGTGGGCAAGGTTCAAAGCCTTTTCAAAGGCACGAAGGGATTTTTCTTCAACTGGGCGAGCGATTTCTTCCAAAATGGCCATGTACATCGACTCGGTTTCCCAATCCAGCCCCTCGGGAATTGGAACGTTCAAGAGCTCTTCTTTGAATTCGTAATACAGCAATCCAATCTTGAACAACGCACCAGCGGACCAACCACCGGATTTATAGTCCAAAACTTGATTGAACTGAGTTTCCGCCTTCTGCTGTGCCTCGGCCTTGGCTTCCAAACCACGCTTCAAGGTGTATGGGTTCAAAGTCGAAGGAATCCGAAGAGCCGCAAAGTCATCGTAATAGTAGTCAGCCAGCTCGAAAGCCGCCTGCGCTGCATATCCTCTAGCAGATCTGATCAGGTCCCCTTCTCCGCTAAGCCGGTTGAACGTCTCAACAGCCAGCTGGAACAAGGTGCTTGCAGCCTTGCGGTTTTTGACCTTGTCAATCTGTTTAAGACAGTCACCAGCTCTAGCCGCTGCTTGAACAGACAGGTCTGGGCGCCCAAAATTGCGCTTCAAGAAGGCCTGGTAGTGATCGTGAGCACGCTTCAGCGATGCAGGATCCCCTTGATTTTCATATACAATTCCAATCCTCAGGAAAATCTTTGGAACATCGGGATGGCCCTGGAAATGATTTACAAACTTCTGGTAAACATCAATAGCCGCCTTTGGATCTGACAAGGCCTCTCTAATCAAGCCTGCGTTTTGAAGAGCATCAGCCATCTGTTGCTGGAGGTCTTTCCAAGCAGCCTTTTTCTCTGGCTCGGTTGGCTCCTTGATGGTTCTAAACTGCTCCATGCTTTCAAAGGTCTCCGCGGCCTTTTTAAATTCAGTCTGGCTTTCATAAATCAAACCGATCGTGTAGATGGCCTCTGGAGCAACCTCAGATTTTGGGAACTCCTTGACCACACGCAGGTACGTCTTGACTGCCTTGTCGACTTCTTTTTGGCTCTCATACAAGGAAGCCACGTTAAAGAGCGCCTTCGAAGCGGTCTCTTCTTGGCTTCTGAACTCTTCATAAACACGCATGGACTCGCTGATAGCGTTATCATAACGACGCTCAACTGACAGCAGCCTAGAGTTTTCAACCATGGCGATGGCTACGATTTTTTTCAGGTCCTTCTCGGAACGCACAGTGAAGTTGCGGGCAGCAATCAGCTTTCTTGCCCACTCTTCAACCATCGGCCACTGTTGGAGTCGCTGATAACAGTCAAGCAAAGTAAAGACCGCGTATGCAGCAAACTTGGAAGACGCATCGTACTCGAACAAGGTCTCAAGCCGCTGGACTGCATCCTGGAACTTACCGTGACGGTAAAAGACGTCAGCCGCAATAAACATGATTTCAGGAATCTTTTCACCGCGTTCAGGATTTTTCTTGCGGACTTCTGGGTCCTTGATGAGCTCGGTTAACAGTTCAACGTACTTGTCAGAAGCCTTGATGTAAGTTTCTTCCAGTGGATGAAGGTCCGTCTCTGGAATCGGCTTGTCAGCCTGCTTCGGGTCAACCTTGACCACTTCCATTCTGCCGCTCTTGGCGACTTGCTGCAGGCCCTCCTTGACCATCAGCTCTTGGGTTGAATAAATCACACCAAGCGCCGCGTCCTCAACATATTCACCCTTTGTGTCACGCTGAATAACAGCTTGATATTGCTCGGATGCATGTTCGTAGTCCTTCAAGACGTCGTACAAAATTTCAGCATAGTAGAAGTTGACGACATAGGCATCCTTACTGTCCGCGAACCTGGACAAATAGGTTGCGTAGCGGTCAGCCGTCTTTTGGTAGGTATCGCGACTGTTGGTCTTTTGAGCATCCCTGTGATAGTAGTTCGCGATGAAGCGCAGATTCTTTTCAGTCAGAGCGTCAGCTTCTGCAAGGATGTCCTCGTTAGCCTTGTTAACGGTGCGCCAAGTGCCGTTTGGCTTAAAGTACTCAAGGATCTCGGCGACCATGTTATCAAGCCCGCGAATGTCATTTGTTGAGGTGTAGATTCCAATAATGATTTCAAAGTATTCAACAATCTTGGGCGTGGTCTTTTCACGCTCGATGAAGTGGCGGAAAATGGCCTCGGCTTCCACAAACTTTGACTGTCCCACGTACAAGTCACCAAGCATTCTAAGCTTTGCATAGGTTTCTTCATCAGGCAGGATCTTTTTGAAGTAATCACGAGCCCTTACCCAGCCGTTATCAACCTCGGCATAGGTGACCACCAAGTCGTTCAAAGCCTGATTCTTGAACTCGATGATACCCTTGCCACCGCTTTTTTCAGCAGACACCTGGGCAACGACCTTGTGGAAGGTATCGATGGACTGTTCGAATTCAGACAGGTTGAAGTAAACCCAAGCAAGCTTGTACAGCGCGTAGTTGTACATCGAAGACTTGGGGAACTTCTGGATGATGATCTCGTAGTTCTGCTTGGCAAACCACATGGAGTTCGTTTCAAAGTAGTACTCGGCCAAAGCAAGGTGAGCCTCAGCAATAAACCTGCTCTTGGGATAATCCTTGACCAAGCGGTTTAGATACTCGGAACCTTCCTTTTGCAGCAGCCGATTCTGCTTGGTCTTGCCCTCTTTCATCGCGCCTTTGCCGAGGTAGTAGTAAACCTCGTCAACACGTGGATAGGAGGGGAATGACCGCAAAATTTCCCTGTAATATTCCAGGGATTTGGAATAATCCTCAATCGGCTCGGGCGGCGGCTCGCTTAGAGTGCCGGCATAAACCTGCTCCATCGCCTTGTCCCACACATCGCGAGCTTGGAGGTATTGATAAAGCCCCTCCTCCCAGTAGTTTTCCGCCAGCATGTGCATTACTTTGGGGGCACGGTCAGGGTCCTTACGATACTCAGGATTTTGAAGAAGTCCCTCAAGTTTCCTGATGTTTTCCTGGCGAACGCCGGAAATTTCACGCATCTTTTCGGCGACTTTTTCGTTCATTATCCGTTCAGCCTGTTCAAGACTGAACTGACCACCCTTTACACCACCTTCTGGTGCTTGGGCATCGGCCTTAGTACCATTTTCCTGGGCAAACGCTAAACCAGGTAGCGACACTGCCAGGAAAAAAAGAGTTGCAATCGATTTTCTCATGCGCCCCTCATAAAAATTGATAGTCGGCTGGCGGTTTCCAGCAATAAACACATCTTAAAAGAACGAATCATCAGTGCACTGGGAAGTCAACATGCTCCTGTAATAGGAGATCTCGTCGCGCCAGTACTCACCTTCAAAGGGCCAAACTTCGGTGTCATCACCGACAACGGCCACCTTACCACTGGTAACAACCTCAGCCTCTTCCTCAGATGCCTCGCCAACCATACGTTTGGTCTCTTCAGTCATCTGGTTGATGGCCATCATGTTGATGTCGACTTCAATCTCGGTTTGTTGAACCAGTGCTTCGTTAATGTCTGCATCGAGGGTGGTCAGGATCTGCTGAACCTTGATTCCACCTCGAACGATGCTTTCTTTCTTCAGCATCGCCAAACGAGCGAGCATTTCCTGTCCAAAACTGCCAAGGCGCCCTTGATTGGCTCTGAATTCACGGTCTTCCTTCTCGATCTGCCTAATGGTTCGATAAAGATTATAGAACTCAATGTTAGAAAGAACGGGATAAACCAGCTTATCATCCAGCTTCATCGCACTAGGCTCGCCATTAACGGCCGCCACAAAGTTGTTGTAAAAGTCTTCCGGAGACTTTTGCGCGTTGATGAAGGCTCGAAGTGGTACCTGAGTACTGACAACGTCCCTTTCAAACATTTCAAGCGCCCTCTTGGCACGATCTGGATAGCACAAGTCACCGTAGGCGCGGGCCTCAAGAATCCACAGCTCTGGGAAGAAGGTTTCGGCAAAGTAAGGTGAGTGCAGGGTATGGAATGAACCCAAAGCCCTGGAATAGTCACCCTTCATCATGTAAGTCCAGGCCATTTCATAGAAAACAACGCCAGCCTTGGATGAACTTTGAGGGACCTTCTTGTAATAGAAGATGGCCGCGTCATAGTTACCAGCCTCATAAGCTATACGAGCCAAAGCCATGTAGCCAAGATCGCGGATGACAGAGTCGCCCTTTTGCTGCTCAACGGCCACGATAGCACGCTGCAGTGACTCGACTGCAGACTTGTACATTTTGTAGCGAACCTGAATAAGCGCAGTCAGGTACCTAGCCTTTGGTCCGTCGGGCGCCGAATCCGGCACTGCGTCAAGGTGCTTTGTTGCCCTTTGGAAGTTATTGAAATCAAAGAAGTATTCTCCAAGAACATAGTTGTACTGATCCTGGAATTCGCTGCTAAACCCAACGGTCGAAAAATCAGGCAAACGCTCAAGATCCGGTGGATTGTAGATGATTTCAGCGCGAAGCTTTCGAAGGGCCAGGAAAGCCTCCTGGAAGAACGGCTTATCAGGTCCTTCAAGCACCACGTCAACCAACATCTTGGCCGCACTTTGGTATAAGCCAGCGTTGGTAAGTGCAGCGGCAATGCCATAATTGGCGTTGTATGCTTCGACTGAGCCTGGCGGGTAGTTTCCATCACGAACGAAGTTCTGGAAAACTGTCAAAGATTCCACCCATTTCCCCTGCTCCGCAAGGGCAAGACCATCACGCAAAACCCCACGAGCGTAGGCGCTGCGTCTGGCTTCCTCGGCCTTTCTGGCCTCTTCAGCGCGACGACGCTCTTCTTCGGCCTTGGCCGCCGCTTCAGCAGCCAATTCCTCGGGGGTCTTCATCTTCTGCACTTCAACAACAGGCGCTGGGGCCGCAGTCGCACCACTGCTGCTCGTAGTGGCGGTGCTAGCAGTTGCGGCGGGGGCACCGTAAAGTTGCTGGGTACGCATCATGTGCTGAATAACACCATCGGGCACACCAACCTTCTTGAGCTCAAGGATGTCACCTATCTGAAGGCTAAAAACGGTGCGATCCTTGTCAATCGCCTTCACGATGTCGGCCTCGGGAATCCCAAGACCAACCAGTGTGACGATCTCCTCAACCGTGATAGCGTGAGCCTGCGTGGTGATAGCCGTAGTCAGCCCGAAGGCGACTGCAAATATTAGCGCTGGCTTAAATATCTGGTTCATTATTCCACCATCCCGTCTAGGAACTCAAACCGTCATCCCGAGAAACTCGGGACGCAGGTAATGCGCCAGAAAACTACTTAGGCGCTGGCGTGAAATACCCCAATCCCAGGGTGATTTCCGCAAGGGAGCGAACACCGTTGCTCCACTCTGACTGCCCTCTGTCTGGCAGCGCTGGGAAAATGTAATGACGATAGTCAAGGCGTAACGCCAGATAATCAGTCAAAAACAGGTGGAACCCAAGGCCCAGATTAGCCATCAGGTTAAAGGGAACCGCGTCTCCATAGGACTTCCTGGTTACCCATTTACCATCCTGCTCTTTTTGTGACCCAAGGATACCCAGGCCCACCAGCAGACCAATATCAAAGCTGGTCAGCTTGGTGGTGAACAAGGACACCTTTCCGTGGACAGGAGCCCAATAAACATTTAAGCCTGCGTACCACTGTACCCTTTCAGGCAATTGGACCCCTTGAATAGCACCACCCGAGAACTCCAGCAGATCCTTGCGGAGGCTGCTCGAAGAGGATGGCACATAGGCGCCAGCCACTTCCAGGGCGACACTTTCCAGGAAAAAGTAATCGTACCTTAGGCCTACTGGAAAGTAGTTGAAAAAGGAGTCGTTGGGAATCATCCCCAACAAGATTCCTATCTCGTGACGATTGGCCTTTTCGTACACGCGCTTCTGAATGACCTTCAGGTCCCTCTCTTTACCCCAGACTTTGTCGAATTTCTGGTCCAGGACCGTTTGTTCATTCTCCTGTCCCATTGCCATTGGAACCGCGGCAAACAAGACAACGAAGCTGACCATGGCCCGTAGCGCCCACCTACCATTCATGACTACCCTCATTGCTTCAACCTCTTCAAACGGCATTTACGCCGATAAAGCCACATTTCAAAAGCCGGGACAAACCGTCTGGCTTTCCCGATACCGACAAACCATTAAGGACAGGTAGTGCCGTCGACGCATTCTCCGCTGCAGCACACCTTCTGATCACCGCACTCAGTACCATCATCCTGCCCCTCGCAGGGGTTAGCTGCTGGGCACTCGGTGGTGTTGTCAAGACATGTTTCATTACAGCAGACGCCATTGTCGCCACAGGGTTCGTTGTCTGCAGCCCCTTCACACGAGTCGCAGCTGCTTCGGCGGACACACTTCTCCTGACAGCAGACACCGCCTTCACATTCGGTGTTGTCTGGCTGACCTACGCAAGCCGCATTGGGGTCTTCTTCGCAGGTGTCCCCACGGACACACAGTTCATTACAGCAAACACCGTCATAACATGGGGTGTTATCAGGCTGACCTACACAGGCTTCATTGGGGTCATCTGCGCAGCTGCTTCGGCGAACACACATCTCATCACAGCAGACACCGCCTTCACATGGGGTGTCGTCTGGCTTGCCCTCGCAAGGATCCCCTGAACCACCGGTACAGTTGGATGCACCAGCCTTGCATTCACCTTCACAACATACACCACCAGTACAAGCCGTAGCGTCCGCCTTGTTGGTCACGTTGCAAAGTTCATCCCGAGTCTGGCACTCGTTCACTTCAACGCAGCTGCCCCAACAGCAAACGCCTGCATCGTCACAAGCGCTGTCGTCGGCCTTCCAGCTAGAGGCACATACCCCATCTGCAACCCTACAGGCTTTTTGTGAACAATCTGGGTCTGCCAGTGGATACCAATCACACGAATCACCACTGATACAGGGGACCCAAATAGAACCGCGAGTGTCGTAGTTGGGAACTGGGGTGGTCCCGACGTGGCCAATCCTCAAAGGCAGAGGATAGCTTTGCAGGACCCTAGTTTCGTTAAGTTCGACAGTGCCGGCAAGGGCTAGATTGGCGCCCAGAGGCAGCTGGCCTCTGTTTTCCAAATCGGCGTAATCAACCGCAACAGTCCATGTTCCACCCATCGACCCACGCCATCTCTCAACCGCATTGTTAATGGCAGTACGAAGCCCATCTGGGTTTGTGTTGTTGTTGGAGATGTCTCTTCCGTTTACAAACAAGTAGTGTCCACCAGTCAGACACGCGATTTCCTGCTGTCTGACGTCTCGTTCGGGATGGGCCACTGACTGCAGCTGTATAAAGCTGACGTGTACCGGCAACTCTTCCATGGGCAGGTAATTGCCGCTGGGGTCTTTGATATCAGCCAGCACAGTATTTAAGAAGTCGTCGTAGCTCACAGTCGAGCATGATGGCTGTTCCACTTTTGAATATGTTTTAGTAGCACTTCTATAGAGCCGATAGCTGGGTTTATAATCGGGAGAGTCTGGATGACAGGTATCCGGGCTGTCAGTAATGACCAAGATGTGTCTGACATCAGCTCTGCCCTTTTCCTTCATGAAATTGTAGACGTCTTGGACAGCCGACCACAGGGGAGTTCGTCCTGCGGGGTTGATCTGGAGGTCAGTATAAGCATTGGAATTTACAAAGATATCACGGTCAGTACCGTAACAATCCTGACGTCGTTCATCTTCGGTGCCATCAGGCATGAGGTCACAAACTATCTTAGCCGTTAAACCGAGTTGCTCGGAGAACTGGAATACTCCGGCCAAAACGTTTTTATTCAACTGACCAAACAGCGCTTTGACAGCCAAGGAACTCTGGCTTTCAGGGTCGGTACCAAGTGGGCTGAAATTTGATGGCCATGGGCCCAGCGATCCAGGCTTAACTTCGGCCAATCCTTCAGCATCAATAAAGCCCTTGATGGAGCCAGACTGGTCAAACATAACGGCAACCGCCATTGCATCCTTGTCTGATACAGGACGACGAAAGCCACCACCAAAGTACCCTGCAAACTCAACCTGATTTGCCTGGGCATTGGATGGACCAGTTTTGTTGCCTTGGCATTTCGGATCAGCGCTGGTCAGGTCCGCGTCTGGATATGGCTCAACACAGTCGATGTTAACTTTGAAATCGGCACTGGTAAGGTCCAAAACTTCGCGGACAGAGCTTTCGCCGGCGCTCTTCTTCACCAAGTCACCAGGCTTCATGGAAGAATCAAAGTCTTTATCCTGCGAGGTGGTGCCACTCTTTTCGGTTCCAACAAGGTTTACCGAAAACATTAGCGCGTTAGCTTTCCTGCTGTCCGTTGGGCCACACTGACGAGTGTATTTGCCCTCGGCATCACGATGCGCTGGAAAGACAGAGACGAATTCCATCTGCTTAAACTGGAACGTACTAAGTACAGCTACCCAGCGGTAATTGCACGCTCCAAAGACAAGAAGCGCCAACAGACCTGTAAAAATTATCAATTGTCTTGGACGCTTTCCAAGGGGAGATCGCATCATGGGACCCACTCCTTCATAAAACCTGCCTGGGCGGTGCAAGCACCTAGCCCGTCGGGCGGTAGTTTATACAGGCTTTGAGGCAAATAGCAACCTAAATAAAAAAGGTTTTTTAAGTTTAAGAAGATTAAAAGCCTATTCAAATTGCTTTATTTTGTGGTCAATAAGAAGTTGAAACTACCTCAACCTTATCGGCATCTATCTCAAAAAGCAGCCCATTTCCAGTATCGACGCCATAAATTGTGGTACCAAATACAGCTAGGTCACCTGATGAAAGGCCGGTTAAAGATTGACCCTTCGATACAAAACCGGAAACGACTTGGAATTTTAGTTGGGTGTCTCTGGCGGTTGGAACTGTCTCTGGCAGGAAATCTCGCCCAGCGCGGCAACCAGGAACAATCCTGAACTTGAAAATCGGATTTTCAAACAAAGCTGCATTCCAGACATCAATGTCGAATTGTGGGTCCGCCTCGCGAATTGGACATGATGAAACTCGGCCACCAAGTTCTTTCGGGTATGGTTCGTATGCCCTGGAGTTAAACAAGGGGTTTACGTTGGCTGCATCAACGCAAGCGTCGCCTTCGGAAACCCTGGGATGCAGAAAGCCACTTTTAGAACCAACGACAGACCAACCTAGGGCTACTCGCACCTCAAACAGGACGGGGCCTTCAAAGCAGCCTGGCTCTGGTAGGGGCACTGATAAGTAAGCTGGTTCAAGTGTCAGGCGTGTCTTTTCAACTTTGGCAATGCGATATTCCAGGAATTCACCTTTGACCAAGCCACAATCAACCGGAAGATTAGGGGTAAGAACCACTATGTCGCCGATGCCAATCGAAGATGAATCGGAGTCTAAAACCCCTAACGCACAAAAATCGGCGTCTTCGTCAACCAATTGAACAACACCTGCATCTGGGTTATCAAACTCTAGGGTTCCAACGCGCCTAGTCCCGGGGATTACTCCTTCATTGGTCACAACCCATGTTTCATTAAGCATTTCCTTGGGTTCTGAGACAAACTCAATGCCGTAATAGCTCTTTTTTTCGTCGCTTAAGACTTTAATCTCCGCTAAACCAAAGGACGGAAGGTCAGATCTATTAAGGTAGGCAGATGAAAACCATTCGCCGTTGTATCTGGTGCTGATACTTGAAGCGGCGCTGGTCCCCTGCTCTTCGGCGGGTTCCAAAACGTGGGTGACAAGAAATTCTTCAGTGGGTTCAACCACAATTCTGACAAATGTGCCGTTTTCCATGGTGGCTATTGCCCTTAAGCTTTCTTCGATGGTGACGAAAACAACTGCAACAGCCGGAGAACTTAACAGGATGTCTTTAAATCCAAGCTCTTCGAGATATTTGTTTCCAACCCCATCCTCGCCAGTAGCATTTACATCAAGGCGCTCAAGGTCGCCATCGAAAACGGCAATTGCTCCGGGCTCACCAAGTGGCAGGTAAACGATACTTCCATCAGGGGAAATCGCGGGGCGTCCCCTAAGTCTGGAGACTGTGCGTTCGCCTTCAAAATCATAGGCTTTTCCTGTCAATCTGCCAGCATCACCAATTGCGACTGAGTCGACCGTGGTGCCAGCCAGATCTACCTTGGATAAAATGTCCCCGAAGATAGCATCTGAATCGGTGCCAATTGAGGTCACATAGGCGCTAAGGCCATCCTTGGAGGTTTCCATTTTTAGGGCGATTCCAGGGATATCCCAAGTGTCGACGCCTTCTAGGTCTACATCACCGAGATCGGCCACTGGTAACGCCCAAATCTTTGAATGCGCACCGCATGTTCCAAGAACGAGGACGACAGGGGCGTCTGCCACTTTACCAAGTGCAAGGTCCTTGACATCACAAGTCAAAGGCTGCCTTATGAAATCCCAAGATTTGCCAAGATTGGAAAGCGGCAAAACCGCAAGTGATGGTCCCTTTGAGACGTCATCTACGGTAAGAAGCGAATAAACATTTTGCAGGTCCGCCCTGATGGCGATAGGGGCCCCTCCAACTGGAACCGTGTTAAACCCAGGCACGAAGGAGTCCGAGTCATAGTGCAGCTTGGTAGTTATGTCCAAAATGGACAGCCCCCTGCTACCTGCATCCAAGATCCAAGCGGTTTTAATGCCAGACTTGCTTACGCAGTCCTCTTGATTCAACTGGTTTCCTGAATCATCTGCGCAAGTTACGACCATTCCTACTGGCAACTTGATTAGCCTAGTTTCATAGTCAATCTTGTCCGAGCAGGCCGATATAAAAAGCAGTAAAAGCAAAGCTACTACACGCATTTTACTTTAACCTCTCGATTTCCTGGTGCCAATTCTCACTGGTGGGGTCCAAATCGACAACACTTACGGTACCCTCTTCAAAATTGGCAACCCAGGCCATATCACCAGCAATTGCAAGCCCATATGGACCACCACCGATTGGAATCCTGTCGACAAGGAGCATGGAAACAGGGTCAACGGCATACAAAGCATCTGAAGTAAACTCGGTAACGTACACAAGTTCCCTACCTGGCTCTGGGGCGTAAGTGGCGACATAACCAACCTTGCCATAAAGCGGCACCAAGGCTCTTGGTACTGGACGACCATCTTGGCCAAAATACAGTATTGCCAATGATGACGGCGAGTTAAACGCACAGTATAGCGCCGTACCATCCAAAGAAAGGGTCATTCCACGGAAATAATCGCCTGTTGAACTTACCTGATCCCAGCGAACAGGCTCGTCAACCACCACATCGACCGTGCCGTCTGAATTAAAGGTGACGTTGACGATGTGTATTACCGCCTGTATGCGATTGCTGACAATCAGTACGCGGTTTCGCGGGGTAACTTGACGTTCGATAATCGAATGGATACCTGGAGCAAGGGTTGCTCCTTTGCGAAAGACCGGGGTTCCATCGGAGTCTAATGTGAAGATTAGAAGGGCGCCATCAAGCAAGCTGCCAAGGTAAAGGGGATTTATCTGAGCGCTGTCGTCATCTTGGCCAGGCAAGGGGGCCCCAATGGCGATGGCATAAGGGTCGCCAGCATCTGGGGTGTCTTCTTGCAAATCCTCGGGCACGCTATCCTTCATCAAAGAGGTGACCTCTAGGCGACGGCTATCGTCGCAGATTGCCAAGCCCTTGTTTTCGGATTCAGAACAAGCAAAGGCAATGCCTTCATCGGTTCGAACAAGGTCCAGATGAATCAATTCATCATCGTCTCGGATCGCGATGTAGGCCTTTGTGGAAACCCCGTCCGCGTCGGTCAGCAAGGCCATTTCCCCGGCAAAGCTTCCAACTTCAACGGCACCGGCAGACACCACCTTCTTGGTCGAAACTTCGATTGGGACGATGGTGCCACCGGAATTACTGCCGTCAAAATTGGTTGAGACCACATACACCCAGTCACCGGACGAGTCAGCCACGACGGTGCTGGGATATGTGAACTTTGCAGGGTCAGGCCTGGGGGCCCTTGTGATGTTGTCACATCCTGAAGATGAAACCAGCGTCGCAATCCCCAGGACACAAACCAAAACCAATCCCTGGACGCCAAGGAAAGTGCGGTTCAACATCACTAGCAGGCCCCCTTTTGCCTTTTATAACAGACCGAGTGCCGCCTGAGCTGCCGCAATGCGGGCTACAGGAACTCGGTACGGTGAGCAGGAAACATAAGCCAGTCCCAGCTTGTGGAACTTGGCGATGGAGTGTGGTTCACCACCATGCTCACCGCAGACACCAAGTTTAATGTCAGGACGGGTGGATTTTCCACGCTCAACGGCCAAACGCACCAACTCGGCGATGCCTTCATCCAAAGAAATGAAGGGGTCAGTCTTTAGGATGCCAACGTTGTTGTCCAGGTAGATTGGCATGAACTTGCCATAGTCGTCACGGCTCATACCAAATCCCATCTGGGTCAGGTCATTCGTGCCAAACGAGAAGAATTCCGCCACTTCGGCGATTTCGTTGGCAGTCACCGCGGCTCTAGGCACTTCGATCATGGTTCCAACCAAGTAATCGATTTTTAAGCCCTTTTCTTCAAAGACCTTGTTGGCTACCGAGCGGACAATCTTTTCCTGATTGCGAAGCTCGTTTGCATGACCAACTAGTGGGACCATAACCTCTGGGAAGACATCCATTCCTTCCTTTTTCAGGTCGCAGGCGGCTTCAAATATGGCTCTTGCCTGCATTTCCGTGATTTCAGGATATGTCACACCAAGGCGGCAACCACGATGGCCCAGCATTGGGTTGAATTCGTGCAGTTCCTCGATTCGACGGTTGATATCTTCAACAGGAATGCCACTTTGCTTTGAAAACTCAGCAACTCTTTCTGCGTCCTGAGGCAGGAACTCGTGCAAGGGCGGGTCCAGCAAACGCACGGTCACTGGACGACCTTCCATGGCCTTGAAAATGCCATAAAAATCTTCGCGTTGTCTTGGAAGCAGTTCTTTCAACGCGGCTCGGCGAGCCTCTTCGGTGGTGGCCAGAATCATCTTTCGCATCGAGGTGATCCGGTCGCCTTCAAAGAACATGTGCTCGGTACGAGTCAGACCAATCCCTTGGGCGCCAAAGGCAACTGCAAGGGCGGCTTCACTTGGGGCATCAGCGTTGGTGCGGATATCCAGGCGACGATACTTGTCAGCCAGTTCCATCAGCTTGGCAAAGCGACGGTAGGTCGGTGCATTTTCAGGCTTCAAGGTCTTGTCCTTCAGAACCTGCAAAACTTCCGATGGAGCAGTTTCCAGCTTGCCTGCGAATACTTCGCCAGTGCTTCCATCAATGGAAATCCAGTCGCCTTCCTTTAACACAGTCTTGCCAACTGAGAGGGTTCTGGCCTGATAGTCGATGTGGATCGCTTCGCAACCCGCGACGCAGACCTTACCACGCTGTCTGGCAACCAAAGCGGCGTGAGAGGTCATTCCGCCACGCTGGGTCAGGATACCTTCGGCCAATTCCATGCCGGTGATGTCTTCTGGCGAGGTCTCAATTCGAACCAAGATGGTCTTGGCTGGAACCTTCTTGCCGTGGGAATCAACTTCGGCCCACTCTTCACGTTTGTCGCCCATTTCATCGCTAAAGAAGACAACGCGACCACTTGCAGCGCCTGGTCCAGCGTTTAGACCTTTTGCGATTTTACGGCCCTCTTTACGAGCGGCTTCCTGGGCAGCTGGGTCAAAGATGGGTCGCAACAGGTATGTGACACCGTTGGCCTCGACCTGGCTTAGCACCTTTTGCTCGGTGGTCAGGCCCTCTTCCAGCATCTCGACACCGATGCGGATTGAAGCCATAGGGGTGGATTTGCCGTCACGAGTCTGCAGGAAGTACAGTTTTTCCTTTTCAATTGTAAATTCAAGGTCCTGCATCCAACCATAATGTTTTTCAAGGATTACCTTGGCATCCAGCAGGGTCTTGTAAGCGTGGGGCATAATGTCGTTCAGCTCTTGGACTCTACGAGGGGTACGAATACCAGCAACGACGTCTTCGCCCTGAGCGTTCATCAGGAATTCACCTGTAAACACGTTTTCACCAGTTCCACCGTCACGGGTGAAGCAAACGCCTGTTCCGCAGTCATCACCAAGGTTTCCATAAACCATGGTCTGAACGTTAACGGCGGTGCCCCAATCGTCTGGAATGCGGTAAAGCTTGCGATACTCGATTGCCCGATTGTTCATCCAGGAATCAAAGACAGCATTGATAGCAAGGGTCAGCTGATCGCGAGCTTCGGTTGGGAAAGGCTTGCCAGTCGCCTTCTGGATGGCTTCCTTGGAGCGGCTAACAATTTCATCCAGCTCAGCCTCATTAAGATCGGTGTCTTCCTTCTTACCAGTGCGCTTTTTCACATCCTCAAGGATGTGGTCAAAGGGGTCATGCATACCCTTGGGCGCCTTCATTCCCAAAACAACGTCGCCAAACATCTTCAGGAAGCGACGATAAGAGTCCAACGCAAAGCGGCGATTGTTGGTCATCTTTGCCAAGCCTTCCATCACCTCGTCATTCAGGCCCAGGTTCAAGATGGTGTCCATCATGCCTGGCATTGAGGCGCGAGAACCAGATCTGACTGAAACCAACAATGGATTGTCAGCACAGCCAAATTTCTTTCCGGTTGTCTTTTCAAGCCACGCCACAGTTTCGTTGACCTGATCCGCCAGACCTGGAGCCCACTTGTTGCCGTTTCTGAAGTAGTGAACGCAAGAAGCGGTGGAAATTGTAAATCCAGGGGGGACTTCCAGACCAATCTTGCACATTTCCGCTAGGTTAGCGCCTTTGCCACCAAGGATTTCCCGCATGTTGCGGTCACCTTCGTTAAAGTCCTTTGAAAACCGATAGACGTACTTTTCACTCATGTTTTTTCACCTCGTCGAGATTTTCGTAAAATCCGCATACCAATTGAAGAGCACAAAAACGTGATGCAGCAAGGCAAGCCTCATCAAACGCTTTTGCTCATCAGCCTCTATTAAAACGGGAACTCCGTCCCGCCCGGAACCAAAGAAACGCGCAAGTGGGTCCCTGAACGAATACAGGGCCGTCAACAAAGCCTCGTAATCACCAGACTCAACTGCAGCATTAAAGGCGGCTAGTGCCTGTTTCCTGGTGGCATCCAGTTCCTTTTCAACTTCGGTAACAAACTTCTGGTCTAAATCAGCCTCAAGCAATCCCTGTTCAAGGGCCGTTTGGCGCCAACCGGCCACCTTTTCGTCGGCCTGCTTTAAAATGTTGGCTACCCGCTTGAACACGTTGTCCAGAAAATCGGTAAAGCCTTCAGTCTTCTGGGCAAAGTCCCTAAGGGCCAATGCCATTGTGATAACATCCGCTGGCCTGCCCTGCCCCTGGATATCCAGCAAGGCGTTGGCAAAGTCAGCTGGAACCCCATGCTCCTGGGACAAAATACCATGAAATCTGTCCCTGAAAAAGCCTTCCAGCTCGGACTGAAGCTTGGCGTCGACTTCAGCTATATCAAAAAGCTGCTTAAGGGTGATCCTCTTGTAGCCTTGGTTGGCCAAAAGTTTGAGCACGCCAATGGCTTGGCGTCGAAGGCCGAGTGGGTCTTTTGAGCCAGTTGGAATCGCGCCGACCCTGAAACAGGCCACAATAGAATCGATTCGATCCGCTAGGGCAAGCAGCGCCCCTGGGTGGGAAGTCGGCAGCGAGTCCTGGGCAAATCGCGGCAGGTAATGCTCGGCTATGGCCAGGGCCACAGCTTCTGACTCGCCCGCGGCCCTTGCGAAGTACATGCCCATTTGGCCTTGGAGTTCAGGGAATTCCCCAACCAAGTGAGACATCAGGTCAGCCTTACACAGCTGGGCGGCCCTGATGGCGTCCGCCTTGATGGTTTCGTCAAGTCCAGCATGCTCGGCCAAAGATTTGACTAAAGCTGTCACCCTAGCGGTCTTTTCAGCCATGTCTCCAGCACCTTTTAGGAAAAGGCGCTGAGGCAGGCGCTTGGCCATCTCTTCGATGCCAGTCTTAAGGTCTTGGTCCCAAAAGAATCGTGCGTCGTACAGCCTAGCAGCTAAAACTCGTTCATATCCCTGGACTACCACATTCATGTCTGTGGCTAGGTTATTTGAAACGACGCCAAATTTTGGAAGCAGGTGGCCTTCTTGGTCCTCCATGGCGAAATAGCGCTGATGCGAGGCCATGGCAGAGATCAGGACTTCCCTGGGCAGTTTCAAGAAATCTGGGTCGAAGGAACCGATCACAAAGTGGGGTTCCTCAACCAAGTTGGCGACTTCTGATTTCAGGGCCTCTTCAGCTATGAAGGTGCAGCCAAGCTTCTTGGCTGCGTCTGCAAGGGCTTGGTCGATGGCCACACGGCGCTGCTCGGGTCTGACCATCACGTGGTGGGTGGCCAGAATTTGCTCCCACTGGTCGGCGCTTGGGACCGCCACGACGTCCGGGGCTAAAAACCGGTGGCCTCTGGTCAGCCTGTCAGATTCAATGCCACAAAAAGTAAACGGGATTACATCATTATTAAATAGAGCAACCAACCAATGAACAGGCCTTGCAAATGGGCCAGTTCCTGAGGCCCAACGCATGGCCTTTGGGAAGGTCAGCTTTTCAATGGCTGCAGGCAAAATTTCCTTTAAAACATCCACCGTTTGGCGACCAGTGACCTTGGTGATGATTCCGACCACCTCACCTTTTGGGCCGTTTAGTCGCATCAGCTGTGACGGGTCGACGCCCTGCCCTTTTGCAAATCCGATGGCAGCCTTTGTAAGTTCGCCATTTTCATCGAAGGCTATTTTCACACCTGGACCATAGACGACTTCTTCACGATCCTCTTGGCGCACAGGTATGCCAGTCAGATAAACGGCCAAACGCCTTGGGGAATGAAAGAAGCGCCCTTCAACAGGTGGCAAGCCTTGGGCGACTAGGGCCTCTTGGATCAGGGATTGCAAGTCTGAGGCTCCCCGGTCCAGCATCCTAGCGGGGATCTCTTCAGTTCCTATTTCTACCAATAAATTTCCAGTGGTGCTCATTATCAAAGCGTCCCTTCCAGGTAAACCTTGGCACAACCTCTTGCCAGTGCGCGAACTCTGCCGATGTAAGCCTGACGCTCGGAGACTGAGATTGCCCCACGGGCGTCCAGGACGTTGAAGGCGTGAGAGGACTTCATGCAGTAGTCATATGCTGGTCTGGCGAGTCCAAGTTCGAGCAGGCGTTTACATTCACCTTCGTACATCTCGAACAGCTGAAAGTGCATGGGTACGTCGGCGTGTTCAAAGTTGTATTTGGAGAATTCGACCTCGGTTCTGTGGTGAACTTCACGGTATTTGACGCCGTGTCCCCATTCAAGGTCGAAGACGTTATCGATGCCTGATAGGTACATGGTTATTCGTTCGAGGCCGTATGTAAGTTCGGCAGTGATGGGGTTTAATTCATAGCCTCCGCACTGCTGAAAGTACGTGAATTGGGTGACTTCCATGCCGTCGACCCAGACTTCCCAGCCTAGTCCCCATGCCCCTAGGGTTGGGGATTCCCAGTCGTCTTCGACGAAGCGAATGTCGTGGGCGGATGGGTCGATACCGAGGGCTACTAGGCTTTGTAAGTATAGGTCCTGGACGTTTTCGGGGGCTGGTTTTAGGACGACTTGGAACTGGTAATAGTGTTGTAATCTAAATGGGTTGTCGCCATACCGGCCGTCAGTTGGGCGTCTGGATGGTTCGACGTAGGCGGCTTTCCAGGGGTCGGGGCCTAGGCAGCGCAAGAAGGTGTGAGGGTTGAAGGTGCCTGCACCTTTTTCGAGGTCGCCTGGTTGCACAATAAGGCATCCTTGGGCGCTCCAATAATCTTGCAATCGTAGAATAACTTCCTGGAACGTCATCTAGTCACTCCAAAAGGCGGCGGTAAACTATCACTAACAGGCCCATCGCGCAACTGGCAGGAGCTGCGAAAGTTCCCGTCCCTGTCCCTGTTCCTGTCCCTGTTCCTGTCCCTGTTCCTGATCCTGTTCCTGATCCTGCAACAGATCCTGCCAATCAGCATGTTCCGGCTCCTGATAGTTTGTTCGTTGTTGCGTTTTATCTCTTCGTTACAGTTTTAAAACATGTCCGTGGGCATCCTTCCGGACCCAAAATCTCCCGTAGCCACCCCGACTGTCTCTTAGTGACATCGTCCGGGCGACATATACGATTGCTAACGTGTACGTTCATCCTTTTGGCCCGGACGGGCCGCTTCGCGGCCTTCATGTCAGCTAAAAGACGTCGGGTCCCGGCAACTCCCGATAGCGCCCTCCAGGATTGCCCCCGGACCATGTTGCTGGGTGCCCTCTCGACCTCTTTTAGCTCCAAAATCTGCTTAAAAGCACAAACGTCTTCCTGTCCCTGTCCCCGTCCCTGTCCCCGTCCCTGTCCCTGAAACAAATTGAGGATGATCTTGCCTTTGCCTGAAACTACGGTACGCAGACCTTGATGCCGGTGCCGTAGCTGTCTTTGCATGTCATGCCGTCAGCGCAGTCTGCGTTGCTTAGGCATCTGACATAGCAGTACAATGGCGCGTCATTGGAGCCAACCTTGGCGCAGGTGGTTGGGAATGGGCACTTTGCGCCTGGTAGGAAGCAGCCTTCCTTTGTGCAGACTCCGAAGTACTGGCCGGATGCTTTTTGGCATGTACCGACGTCACAGTCATTGTCGTCGGCGCACTTAGAGCCGATGGTGCGCGGGGGGATCCTGGCACAGGCTGCGCGTCCTGGGTCCATGATTGCGTCGCCATAGTGACACTTCAATCCGGCTTCCTGCCTGCAAACGCCGCCTTCTGCGCATGGAACCATACATTCTCCCTTGAAAGTGATTCCGTCTGGTTGAAGCATCTCTAGGCATAAACTGCCGGCTGGGCATGCCACTTGGGCGCTGCATGTTTGGGAGCAATACCCAAAGGTTTTATCGCTTGCATTGATACACAGTCCGCCGGGACAGTCTCGGTCAACCAAGCAGCCAGTCAACTGATCGCCACAGGTGCCAGTAAAGGAAATCTTGCACTTGTTTGATTTGCACTCGGTGTCATTCAGGCACTGTTCGCCGATGGCTCTTCCGCTGGAGCCTGACCCGCAAACGTGAACTCTGTCCAAATCGGGGAAGGTTTTCAGCTCGACACAAGACCGTTGAATCGTGACCTCACCTTTTCCAGACTCGGTCACGGTGAACCGGCAGTCCTCGTTGTCCGCTTTACCTTTGGCTTTATCACACTCTTTCAGGCACACCGGAGAGCCACCAACCCTGACACATTGGCTGCCTTCTGGACATGGCTCATCAGGCCCGCAGCGTAGTTCAGTACAATAACCGGCTTCGAAGTTGCTCAAACAGCCCATAGATCCAGCACAATCAACGTTGCCAATGCATGGATAGCCGAGGCCCCTTGGTTCCTTGATAGTGCCAAGACAGATGCTTTGTAATTCACCATCAGGGTCAGGCAGCAGTTTACATACGACTCCATCCGATGCTCGACAGTCATTGTCGGACTGGCACGCCGAGGCGCATGCTGGATTCACCAAAGTAATGCCCATACATAAAGCGCCGCTAGGACAGGCCTTGCCCTCTTCGTGACACGATAACAAGGTGCAATAAGAGACTCCGCCCAGTTCCATGCATATACCGTTTGGTACAGTGGAACTGGTGCAATCTGAGTTTTTATTACAGGCTTTACCAATCACTCCACCTGGGAAATTATCTGTACTGTGGACGTCCTTGGTATCGCTGTCTTTGACATCATCTGAAACATCGTCCTGACCATCTGGCCGGTCTGCGTCCTCCGCGTCCTCGTCAGGGGAACCATCTGGGGAGGCAGTGTCGGGAAAAATCAGACCATCGACTGGAGATACGTCTTTTGCCGTACGGCAGGTGTCACCATCTCTGACGGTCCCCTCTGGACATTTGAGCTCGCCAGCACAGGCGCCAACAAACACAGCACTAACAAACACCGTCAGCCACAACCTAACAGCCACTTAGGCCTCCTGTCGCTAAATAGATTTTACGCCAACAAGGCACCCGCCGGGATAATATGGTAGAAGTACAAGGCCTTGCAGTCAACCCAAAATCGCCGTAGCCCAGCCCCAAAATCCCCACAATCCTTATCTAAAATCACCTTTTAGGAGTTAATTTCCGGTCATTCAAATCGTCTGCTAATATAGCTCATGGTTATGCCCTTGAGGTCTCATGGCAAGCATGGTTTTCAGCTGCACAAACTGCCAAACCAAATATCGACTCAAACTTACTGAGAAAATGAGCAAAACCAACCGGTTCACCTGTCGCAAATGCGGTCAAAAGCTGTATCTGGTGATGCCCAATGAGAACGATCCAAACGGAGCTGCGTATGCCATTGAAGATATGCCGAATTCTACTTATGCGCCCCCAGAAAACAGTGAAAATCGCACAAGCAGGCTTCAGATTATCGCGGGAAGTGGGCAGTACCCCCAGACAGAACAATCACAAACTACAGCAGAATTTCCTGCTCCGCCCCAGCAAGATTACCCTGCACCCGGCCATGACAACCTAAATATTGTCAGAAAGCCTTGGCATGCGACCAGTCCCAACGTAGGTAGTCTGTGGGCAACTGAAACTTTAGACCAAGAAAATCAGGCTTTTCACAATCCTTTTATCCCAGGTCATCATCTAGGTGACCCTCAAAATCCCTTTGCAGCCCACGGAGTTGCAGACAGCGCACCCTTGACTGGGCGCCATCCATCTGGTCAGTACCAAGCCGTCCAAGAACCAAATCAGCAGCCGGGACAGTTTTCACAAAAGATTTTGGAACAAAAGCGTAAACGCAGGATTTTCATAGTCTCCATTGTTGTAGTAATCCTTCTTGCTGCCGCTGGTGCCGCGGCCTTTTTCTTGTGGGACACGGGCGAGCCGGCCTCGATCCCTGAGGTTGCTACAACGCAAGCACCTGCAGCAGTGCATCCTGGAACCTCTCGTCAAAACCAGATGATTATGTACAGCAAGCAAGATCACCAGCGCTTTTTAGCTTGTAAGGCTTCAATGGATCCTCCACCACAAGCGACTATTGATGTCAAACTTGAGCTTATTGTAGCGCCGTCTGGATCGATAGAATCTCCGCTCGTGGAACCTCAACGCGGGATAGCCAGCCGGCCCCTAGTTGAATGCATAAAGGAAATTGTAGCTAAGTGGCAATTTAGCGCTGAAAGTGACCAAAGCAGGCACTCTTTGAATTTAAGTTTGTAAATTTTATGCCAAAAAGGAGCTAAACCATGTACGGCGGACTTGATCCTAATCGTCGAAAACGCCCTATTTACCCGTTTGTTATCCGAGCGATCGTGTTAACTGCTTTATTAGTTGCAATCATCGTGTACCAAAAAGAAATTGGGGTTGGCGCAGCAAATTGTATGGGGGTGTTTGGATTACGATAACTGGTGTAAGTGTGCTTTCCTAGGTCGTATGATCGCTTTCTTTAAGGATGATCTCTTGTAGAAGAGGGGCCTTTTCAGTTAGACTTCTTGCGCCTTTGTTCGAGGGTTACAGTGAAAATCAAATCGACCTTATTACTTTTTGCCCTGTCAGCGGCTTTGATTATTTCCTCCTGTGGTGGCGGCAGCACTATGCAACGCCCCAAAATCGAAACGGAGCCAGCGGCATCTGACGTTACTATTGAGACGTTCTACAGTTTTAACATTAGAAACACTGGAGACGCTCCTCTGACCGTTACCGCGGTTGACATTAGAAACGTGGATGGCTGTCCTGGCGACGAGGAAGGATTGGAGCCTTTCAAGGTTGACGTCTTGTCCGAGCTTCCTAAGGTTATAAATACTGTTGGAGGCACTGGGGAGCAGGACGAAAACGGAGTTGCATCAGTGTCCGTGAATGTAACTTTCACTGTGCAGGCAATTTCATGTAACCGTCTGGCAGTGCTCACTATTTCAAGCGATGACCCTGAACGTCCTCAGTACACAATGAACATCAGGACCGCGAAGAACGTTCCTTACATCGAGGCAAACCCACCTGTGCTGGACTTGGGTTTTGTCATGGAAGGACAGCAAACAGATGGCGTGTTGTACATTCAAAACAGTGGGTTGGATGACCTAGTAATTGATCGAATCGATTATCGCGGCACTTTGGGATTTAGGTTCATTTGGGGCTGTCAATTGGTTGATTCAGAAGGGGATAACACTAACTACACAAACATCGGCGCGGAGGATGACCCTGGATTCATTGACACAGCAACCTGCCAACCTGTTGTAATCAAAAAGAACTCCAGCTTTGAACTACCGGTAAGGTATGTCGCCTATGACGAGGAACCGGCAGAAGCTGAGCTGAGTTTTTATTCCAACGACCCTAGATTTCCCAAGGACCTTGGTCAAACCTTCGATGTCAAACTGGTGGCTAACGCTGGCGGTCCATGCATCAGGATAATCCCACCCAGCATCGACTTTGGAGCCACGGTCGTTCCAAACGCCAAGCCGATGGCCGTTTACCTGGAAAGCTGCGGTGACGAGCCTGTGGAAGTCACAGACGTGCGCCTTTCTGAAGACACCGCGAAGGAATTTAACCTGTCACTAGACCCACTTGGCGCCTTTAACGAAGCAAATCCTCTGGTTTTGGAACCTGGTGAAAAGCGCGATTTCAGGATCACATACGTGCCAACAACCCCCAGGCTGGACCCTGACGGCAAGCCGGAACCAGACCTTGGAAAGGTTCAGGTGGTGAACAGCTCCCCACGAGGGATGGTTGAGGCCCCAATTAGCGGTTTGGCCGTTGAAGCCGAGCAGGTTGTTTGCGAGTTTGATGTGTTGGCAAACTACCAGCCACTGGCGGAAGGCACCCCAATTAACCCAATGACAGACCTGATGTTGAAGGACTTGAGCTATGACCCAACCCCTGGTGGCGGCATCAAAACCAGACTTTGGAAGGCCGAACAACCACATGGCTCACAGGAAGTCTTCTATCCAAATAGCGTTTATAAAGACGTGCGTTTCACCTGTAACGTCATTGGAAGCTATAGATTTATTCTCGAAGTGACCAATGAAAACGGAGACAGGGCCACCTGTGATCGCGTTGTTGAAGTCAGGCCGCCCGAGGGTTGCATGGTCGAGCTTACTTGGAACACTCCTAATGACCCAGATCAGACAGACCAGTGTACCGAGGACAATGATTGCGGCTCCGATATGGACCTGCATGTGGTTCACCCATACGCCACAGGGACCAGAAAGGATGACAACGGTGAGGTCCTGGGTTATTTCGATGATGAATATGACTGCTACTGGATGAATGCCCATCGGCTTATCTGGCAGCCAAAGTTCGCGGACAACCCTCTTTATCAGCCACACCTGGATCGAGACGACACCGATGGGGCTGGCCCAGAGATATTTACCTATACATATCCAGATGATAAGTGTCTGAAAATTGGGGTTCATTACTATGATGACCACGGTTTCGGTGCGTCATACCCAACTATCAGGGTTTTCATCAGCGATTCTGTTCCAATTTGGGAAAAGACCTTGAAGCAGGCAATGTACACTTGGGATATGTGGCATGTTGGAACCTTGTGTTGTACAGACCTAGAGACCCCGTTTACAGAGCATAAAAAAGCTAATGGAGATCCAGTTATTTTCAAGAACTACGATTCTTTGAAACCTTAGCTTGGGAGGTATCCCTTGAGAGTTTTCCTCCTGTCGTTGACGCCGATCTTGTTTTTTGTTGCCGCATGCTCTGATGGTGTGCCTAGTCGTCCAAAGGACGCGTTTGTCCCCGTTGACGACATAAAGTTTGTTTTCCCTGACGCTTCAGGCCCAAAGGACACAGGTGCTGACACAAGGGATCTTGGGCAGCAGTCGGATTCGGATGTTGAGGGTGTGGATGGTGATGTAACCAGACCAGACACACCTGATGAAGGGGTCACCGGTACTGATTTGGTTTTCGACGAGATTGACGAGGAAACAGACGACGACAAGTGCAAGATTCCACCATCATGCGATGACAGAGAATGTGGAAGGGACGGCTGCGGCAACATTTGCGGTTTTTGCGCTGATGGCGTTGACTGTAACTACAGCACTGGCCAATGTGGGGCGTGCGTCCCCAAGTGCGCTTCTCTTGGTCGCACTTGTGGGGACGATGGATGTGGCGGAAGCTGTGGGGATTGTGCCCCCCCTTTAAATTGCGATGAAACTACAGGCAAATGTGTTGGTGCCACTGGACCGTGTCCCACCATTTTGCGACCAGACCTTGCCGAATGCCAGCCAGCTGACAATCCAGCAAGAATTACTGGTAAGCACATTGAAAGAAACTACGCCGGCGTTAATGTTGAGTACTACGATGGCACCTGCAAAGTGTATGCACCAGGCGCTGAAAGGGTTTTTGAGTATACCGCTGAAGAAACTGGGGAAATAACGATCACTACATATGGGGAAACCATTGTGGATCCGTTACCAGAGGTCTTGCAAGTCTTCATTCTTTCAGGCAAACCATGTGACGGAATGAACTGCATAGCCACTGGTCGTGATGTGATTACCTTTCCTGTCACCAAGGGTACTGTTTATTACTTCGCGATTGACTCGTTTGAGACCAACATCGATGGACAGTTCTTCAGACTGGATATTTCCAAGTCTTGGTGTGCCGACGTAGTCCCAGATCCAGAATGATCTTCAAAACAATCCTGCATAGACAGATCAATTAAAATTCGCGTTGTTAGGTACGTCAAGTAGTGCAAGATTTAAAGGATACCCTACTTCATCGCATCCAAAAGTCTGGCTGTCAGCTTGTCGGGTGAAAACCCAAAAAGTTCGTTCAGTTCTGAGGCAGGCGCTGATTCACCAAAGTGATCCAGCCCAATTGCGACACCTCCGTCGCCAAGGATTCGGTGCCACCCAATGGTGGTTTGGGCTTCCACGGATATGCGTCGCACACCTGGAGGCAGGATTGAATCCTTGAACTCCTGGGATTGAGCAAGGAAAAGCTCAACCGATGGCATTGAAACCAAGCGAACAGAGACCCCGTTGGCGGCAAGCTTGGGGGCAATTTCAGCACAGCTAGAGACCTCAAAACCAGTGGCGATAATCACCCTGTCCAGGGCGGTTTTGCCTGAAGCAAACCATTCGCCCACAACTGTCGCGCCTTGCAGGACCTGACCTATGGTTGTGGCAGAGTGACGTTCAAAAACTGGCACATTTTGGCGGGTTGTCGCAATTACCAGGGGCCCTCGATCCTTTCTGGCAGCGTACGTCCAAGCAGCCGCCACTTCCAAGGCGTCAGCTGGCCTGAAAACAGTCACACCAGGGATGGACCTGAGCATCAGCAACTGCTCGATTGGCTGATGAGTCGGGCCGTCTTCCCCGACGTGGAAGCTGTCGTGCGAGAACACAAAAATGGAAGGAAGCCCCATCAAGGCGGCCATTCTGACGCCAGGTTTTAAATAGTCGGAAAACACCAAGAAAGTCGCACAGTACGGGCGAAAAGCTCCTGAAATGGCCAGCCCGTTTGTGATCGCGGCCATCGCATTTTCGCGCACGCCAAAATGGATGTTGGCGCCTGCAAAATCATGGTGATTGACGTGGCCAGCCTCGGCCAAAAGGGTGCTGTTTGATGGACCAAGGTCTGCCGAACCGCCAACCAGGTTTGGAACCGCCTTGTAAAGCTCTTGCATCACCTTTGATGAGATCGCCCTAGTTGCGCCGCCAGCCTGCGTTTTGGCGACCTCATACAGGCGATCCGCCAAATCATCAGGCTGCTGCCATCCAAAATAGGCATCCCACTGCTTGGCAAGGTCGGGGTTATTTTGGCGCCACTTGGCAAAATTCTCGTCCCATTCCTTGTGCTGCGCAGCTTTGGCAGCGGTTACTTCGCCAAAACAGGCACGGACCTCGTCTGGAATGAAGAAAGTAGGCTCAAGAGGCCATCCTTCAGCTTTCTTTAGGCCTTGGACCTCGGCTGTTCCCAGTGGGGCGCCATGCGTCTTTGCAGACCCCTCCAGGGTCGGCGCCCCGCGCCCAATCGTAGTCCTAGCAATCACCAAGCTTGGCCGATCCTTTTCAGCTACTGCCTGATTGATGGCGTCAGTCAAGGCCTCCCAGTCATAGCCATCACAATGCAGCACGTGCCAGCCCATCGCTTCAAATCGCAGACCAACGTCTTCGTTGAAGGCAACATCCATGTCCCCTTCGATGCTGATCTCGTTTGAGTCATATATGTAGACCATGTTACCAAGCCCCAGATGTCCAGCAAGCGACCCAGCCTCGTACGAAATCCCTTCCATCATGTCGCCGTCGCCGCAATACGCAAACACGCGATAGTCGATTGGTGAAAAGTCCGGGGTATTAAAACGTTCGGCCAGCATCTTTCCGGCCAACGCCATGCCCACGCCTGTCGCAAAGCCCTGTCCCAGGGGGCCAGTGCTGGTTTCGATGCCTGGCAGCAAAGGATACTCGGGGTGCCCAGTTGCGCGGCTGCCCAACTGCCTGAACCGCCGGATTTCATCGAGAGTCAGGTCGTATCCGCAAAGATGAAGAGCCGCGTAGATCATCATCGAGGCGTGGCCTTTGGACATCACAAATCGGTCTCTGTTTGGCCACTTGGGATCCCCGGAATCAAAGCGCATTGGGCCCAGGATCAAGGCCATCATCAGGTCTGAGCCGCCCAGACATGCGCCTGGATGGCCAGATTTCGCAGCTTCGATTGCATCAACAGCAAGCATCCTCATCGTGTCGATACAACGGCGACGTAAAGTAGGGTCGATTTTGGAAAACGATACAGACATTCAGGCCCTCCTTTTAGATTCAAGCAGCAATGTTATCTATCAACCTGGTGGCTCCCAATCTGGCTGCGACCAAGATCCTGACGGGTCCTGTGACCAGTTCCACGTCTTCCAGGTCAATTGGATCTACTATGGATAGGTACTCAACTTCCATCCCTTTTGCACTTATAAGTTTAATCCCGTGCTCAATCAAGGCCTTTGGATCCGAGGCCCCAGCCTCAATCGACTTGGCCATGCTAACAAGGGTTTCATACAAAACGGGCGCTGCGGCACGCTGTTCTTGCGACAGATAGCGATTCCTGGAAGAAAGGGCCAGCCCGTCAGGCTCTCGAACAGTCGGGCTGCGTACAATTTTGACGGCGAAATCAAGGTCACTCACCATTTGTTCGATCACCCGCACTTGCTGAAAGTCCTTTTCCCCAAAAACCGCAAAATCGGGCTCACAGGCGATAAAGAGCTTTGAAACCACCAAGGCCACGCCACCAAAATGAACTGGACGCCCAAGGCCGCAAAGGTGTTGTGGCAGATGAGCCAGTTCAACAGATGTCTGAAACCCTGGCTTGTACATCTGGCTGGCTGTTGGGGCATAGATTGCGTCGCACTGAAGGTTGGAAAGCTGCTGCAAATCAGCATCAAACGTGCGTGGATAACGGTCAAAATCTTCGTTTGGGCCAAACTGGGTTGGATTGACGAAAATGCTGACTACCACCTTGTCGGCGACTTTTGAAGCAGTCCTTACCAACGATAAGTGCCCTTCATGTAAGGCGCCCATGGTGGGAACAAGGGCCACGGTCAACCCTGAAACACGCCATTCACGTACTTGCTTGCGGATTTCATCGGCAGTTGAGGCTACTATCACAGGACCCTCACATCAAGAATGGAAAGAATGCTCATCACCAGGAAAGGTTCCAGCCCTTACTTCGGCACCATATGTGGAAATAGCGTCGCTGATTCTAGCAGCCAAGTCATCGTATTTTTTGACAAATTTGGCTTTGAAGTCAGGGTTCATACCCAACATGTCATAGATTACCAGCACTTGTCCATCACAGGCGGCAGAAGCCCCAATCCCAATGGTTGGAATCGAGAGATCAGCCGTGATTTTGGCGGCCAATTCCCCAGGTACCCCCTCCAACACTATCGAATAGGCGCCGGCCTCTTGGACTGCCCTAGCATCTGCCATCACGGCCTGGGCAGCGGCCTCGGCCCGCCCTTGCACCTTAAAACCGCCAAACTGATGGAACGACTGGGGGGTCAAGCCAACGTGCCCCATAACTGGGATGCCAGCCTGGACAATCCTGGCAATGGCGCTGGCGGTTCTGACACCACCTTCCAGCTTGACGGACTGGGCCCTCCCCTCAGTCACCAAGCGCCCAGCGTTTCTTAGGGCCTCTTCATCATTAATCTGATAGGTTAGAAACGGCAGATCCGCAACAAGGTGAGCCTTTGACAGCCCCCTAGCAACGGCTTTGGTGTGATAAATGACCTCATCTAAAGTCACAGGCAAGGTAGTTTCCAGCCCCTGAATGACCATTCCCAAGGAATCACCAACCAAAGCAACATCCACGTGTTCGTCCACCAATTTCGCGAAAGTCGCGTCATAGCAAGTCACACAAACAATTCGCTTTTGACCTTTCATGCTACGAATTTTCGGAGCCGTCAGATTAGAAGATGCCATAGCAGATCCCCTCCAGACACAAAGCGCCGGAAGGTTAACGCGAAGCCCCATAGCGATCAAGCCCAAAGGGCGAACAACCAACACCCAATCGCAGCAAGACGCCAGCAATTCGATTTGCAGGCCAATTTTGTCTATTCATAGCTGAATGGAATAAAGACTCGTCCTTCTCGAAGAAGAGCTGTATCCGGCAGGTTCTGTCTTTCTGACTCACCAGTTATGGCACCAGCACGTATACGTTCGCGCAAAGAACGCAAAGCACCAAGATCATCAAAAGGAACAACATCACTGAGGGCAGCCTGCGAATCCTCATCTGGCAAGACCATATCAGTTAAGCACCCCTCATCACTAGGAGGCGTAGGTGCTTGTAAAACAACACGGTCGCCAGACGTAACGGGGCCATCGAAAATACTCGCTGCAGCTGCCGCAAAGGCAGGTGAAGAGAGCTTAAGCTCCTCGATTCGCCTCAATAGGGCCTCTTCACCCTTAATGACTATGACTTCGTTCGTTTCCGGCTCTGCTTCAGCCGTAAGAGCAGCGGTTTTGGGACCACCCTCTGGTCCAACGATCTCCTGCTCTAACTCTTGCTCCATGTCACATGCGAGAAAAGCCACCAAAAGGCTAGGTACAATTCCGAATCTAAAAAGATGTCTCATTGCTCCCCCTCCATGGGCTCGACTGGTAGTTCCCAACACATTTGTGGGAATGGCTCCCCTCGACAACCTTCAGGGTCTTCCATACATGGGCAATCAAAGAACTGATGCCAAACATAGTTAGTTGATCCCATTGGATAATCCAAGTCACAGACTAACCCGTCCCCTAAATGCACACAACATTGCTGTCCTGGCTTGGTGCATGGACAACCTTCAATAGGCTCCCCAGTACACACAACGTCAGAATCATCGTCTCCATCATCGGGAGGCTCGACCTCGTCGACATGGTCATCTGGAGCGATATCCTCGGATGTCTCGACATCATCAACATCAGCAATCTCAACATCTGCAATGTCAACATCTTGAACATCACTCAATCCAGGATTTTGCCCCTCATCAGGCTCCGTCACCTCTTCAAGCACTCC
>DUVQ01000083.1 GCA_012840965.1 Oligoflexales bacterium
CCTGTGAAAATACTGGTTACTGCAAAGCGGGTCACTGACCCAGACGCAAAAATTCGCGTCAAAGCTGATGGCACTGGCATTGAAACTGCTGGTCTGGAGTACAAACTTAACCCCTTTTGTGAGAACGCGATTGAAGAAGCAGTTCAACTGAGGGACAAGTTGGGTGGAGAGGTCATTGCCGTGACAATCGGAAACGATGACGCGGTTCAGTCACTGCGCTCTGCCCTTGCGATTGGAGCTGATCGCGGCATCCATGTGAAGCTAACTGACGAAGAAATGGACTCAGACTTGGCGGCCAGGATTTTGGCCAAGGTGTTTCAAAATGAGTCTCCGGATCTCTTCCTGCTTGGCAAACAAGCTGTTGATGGTGACTCCAGCCAAGTTGGCCAGTTGGTGGCTGAATATTTGGATCTACCCCAGGCTTGTTTCGCGTCTGCTATTGAAGCGGCCGCTGACAAATTAACTGTGACTCGTGAACTCGATGGCGGATTGGAGACCATTGAAGTGTCTTTGCCAGCGGTAGTTACCGCTGACTTGCGATTAAATGAACCTAGACTTCCAACGCTGCCAAACGTGTTGAAGGCCAAGAGGAAACCTGTTGCGGAATTTACAGTCGGCGACCTTGGAATTGACCCGACTTTAAAGGTCGTAACTGTGGCCTATGAGGCTCCAGCTGCCAGGGCAGGTGGTATCAAGGTCAAGTCTGTCGAAGAATTGATGGACAAGTTGATTAATGAGGCCAAGGCGCTGTAAGGCGTGCAAGCTGCGTAAGCGGCAGCAAGGAGGAAATACATGAATAATATTCTGGTAATAGCTGAAGCGTTCCAGGGAAAACTCCGCAAGACAAGCTTACCCGCCGTGACTTTTGCAGCCCAGTTGGCTGGCAAGACAGGTGGGGAGTTTTCGATAGCATTGCTCGGTTCTGGCATCTCTGGACTGGCTGGTGAGCTAAGCAGCTTTGGTGCCAAGAGCGTGTACATAGTTGATGCCCCTGAGTTTACTAACTATTTGGCTGGTCCATGGGCTAAGGCCGTGGTGACATTGGCTGACAAGATTGGCGCGACTGCAATAGCTGGTGTTGCAGACACCTTTACTAGGGATCTGTTTCCAAGGGTGGCTGCCAGATTAAACGCTGGTATGGTCAGTGAGGTTACAGCCATTTTTGGTGAAGGCGCCGATGTGACATTCCAACGTCCAATGTGGGCTGGCAACGTTTTGGGCACCGTCAAGGTTCAAACCCCAAAGTCTGTGTTTAGCGTCAGAGGGACAGACTTTGAGCCACCGGCTGCTGGGGCGACTTCTCCAGTACAAAACGTTACTTTGGCCTACGAAGATGACGGCAAGGCCAAGTATGTTAAGTTTGAGCCAACCGTTTCCGCCCGTCCGGATCTTGGGGAAGCAAGCGTCGTCATTTCAGGTGGCCGTGGCTTAAAGGACAAGGCTGGGTTTGGGCTGCTGGATGAAATGGCAGACCTTTTGGGTGCCGCAATTGGAGCCACTCGCGCAGTTGTTGACGCTGGCATTTGTCCAAATGACCTGCAGGTAGGCCAAACTGGTCGTGTTGTAGCGCCTCAACTGTACTTCGCGGTTGGCTTGTCTGGCGCTATCCAGCACGTTGCAGGTATGAAGAGCTCAAAAGTCATCGTGGCTATTAACAAAGACGAAGAAGCACCTATTTTCGCAGTAGCTGACTATGGCTTGGTGGGTGATGTGTTCAAGGTGATCCCAGAGCTTACCGAAGCAATCCGCAAGCACAAGGGATAGTTTGAGAGTCGCTATTTCCTGTTGAACTTCACGTAGATTTTGTCATCGGCGGTCTTAAATCGCACAGGTGCGCCTGATTCATCGAGATAGACCTCGGCTGTTCCACAATCGCCTTCTATTTTCCACAGATTCAACGATATGGTTTCTTCCTCGCTGACTGGAAATTCCTGGGGGCCTGCAAAACTTACTTTTGCTTGTCCAAAGGCGCCTTTCGTGAAACCAGCACAAGGAACAACGCGCTCTGCCGGCTCTGCACCAAGAATGGCCAATGCCAACGCTGGTGAGTCTAAATCCATCGGGGACACAGAAGTGACTTCTCCAAGCGTGGACACCTCTCCCCTACCACCTTCAACCTTTTCCACTCGCATCTTCACTTCTTTTTCATACTGGAAAAGCATACGGTATTCTTCGTTGCTGCCTTTCCTGACCCAACGCTTGCATTTGCCTAGCACGCCATCAATGGTCAGTTCTGCGTAAAGTCGCTTTTCAGGTGTGCCGCGCTTTTTTCCGGTCAGAGCCTTTTTGCCAGCATAGAAGTTGCCGACAACAAAGACACCGCCTTCGTTGCGAACGACGGCCATGTCATATCGTCCAAGGTGTTTATCGCCCGTCTCTACTCGAAATTCAGTCAAGCCACCGCTTTGAGCAGATGCAGGAAGGCTAAGTGCCATAGTTGCGGCAACTGCTAAGGCGAACCAAATTCTCATTTTCCCTCCCAAAGTAAGAACGGCGACTATTTTAGCACATTGACGCAGGTGATGTGGCATGGGGGCTTTGTGCTGTGGGATTAAAGGGAGATTTTGGGGCCAAACATTGAAGTCAAAAGGTAATTTGGGGGCTCTATTGTGGGATTGAAACGTCCTTTACAACTCCCATGTGCTGCATGTTGGAGGCACCAGAGTCGCCTACTAGTGCTGGAGAGAAGTAGTTGTCTAACTGACTTTGGGTGAAATCTCGGCTGTCAAAGACCAAGCCGTTTTCAAAAATTAGGTCTGGCAACCCAGAGGCTCCAAACACGACTGGGACCTGATATTCCTTCAGATACGTGTCTAATAAAACGAAATCATACTGTTTTGAACGACTGGCATTTGTCCCGTATCTGCCATCGTAACCAACCGGATGGGGGTCAGACACATCAAAAACCTTCTCGCCCTGCCATTTTCCAAAACCGTTGTCGCTTACAGCGGAAGTACCGTTGAAATCTCCCCCAACGACGTACCAACAACAACCTGGATTGGCTGCACGATGTTCAGCCACTTTCTTGACCACAACTTGGGCGGCTGTTACTTGGTCTGAAGATGGGCTCGTGTGGAGGTGGACGCTGATGGCAAACAAGTCCTTTGGGCCAGGGATATCAATTCTGGCCCAATCCAAGTCACGATTGCTGATGTTGGGATCATCCCAGTAACCGGACTCCACAATGGGCCAGCGGCTTATGACACCATTGGGGATTTGCCCATTACCCACAGAATAATCGCACTCAGCACCACAGACGTCGTTGGTCATTTCACGAAAATCTGACGCGCTGTTGTTTTCGTAGTTGAACTCCTGGACTAGGTAAATGTCACCAACGCAGCCGGCCATAAGTCGAATTCCGTGGCCTGGGGTATAGGACTGATATCTTCCACTGGTCAGATTGGCTGCAACAAACCGAATATGCAGCGGATCGCCTCCAGTTCCAGGGTCTTCCTGTGTTGTACCGTCATCTTTTATGTCCGCATCTTCAGTAATTTCATCTTCATACTCAATGGGATCAGGTGTGACATCAGGCTGGCCATCGTCATCTTGGATATCAAGGTCATTTGCGTCTGGGTCGGTGTCAGGGTCTATATCGTAAGCAGCATCATCCCGGTCGACAAAGCCGTCATCAAACGTCAGGTCAGCAAAACCGTCGTCCACAAAGCCGTCATCAGTGAATGCATCGACGGCGTCAGAAATACATCCATCCGGTGATACATGGTCGCCATCGTCATCCAGGACGTCTCGTCCAAAATCCGTTTGAGCATCTAGGGTTTCATCACCAGCAGCAACATCAAACAGCGGTATATCTAATCTTGTTTTGGGCTCGACAGTGGCACCACCACAGGCCAAAAACGGTAACAAAACAAAAAGGGATAACTTTCGCATTTAAAGACCCAACAAAGCCAACCCTGCATTATCAAAGTCCGGCTAGGCCATGTCAAGATTTACCCCCGAACCGCCGAATTGAACGCAAAACGGCCGTTAATTTATTGGGGTGGCTTTTTGGGGTTAAGCCGATAATTTAGACCTCAACTAAGATAGGACTGCCATTTGATTTAAATGAATGAGATAATGAAGGGTCCGTTTGGGGGCTTTTATTGCAATCAACAATGGAGGCGAAATGAGGCGACATCTGCTGTTTAACTGGCACGCAAACCATGAGGCCTTGAAGCAGGCATTAGAGCAGGATATCCAGGAACCACGCGACGTTAAGCCGACTGGAAAAGGTTGGACCTATGTTACTTTTGTAAGACCAGGCACTAGGGCATCTCAGGTATTGTTTGATGTGGACCAGCTTGACCAGTTGGCAAAGGATAACGGCTTTTATCTTCCCAAAGAAGTTTTGGCTAAGCATAACAAGGTGGTAGTTACAGCAAAATCTGAAGATATTGGGCCTTCTGGGCAACTGTTTGCGTTGGTCAGGTTTTTAGAGGCCTTTGCTAAGCGCAACAGTGATACAGATAAGGCCCCTGTTTCGGGGTTTTATGGCAAACTTGGAGGCTCGTTCAATAGGCGCCACAAGGGGCGAGTTTTGGTGATGTATGCTGAAAATGATGAATCGCTTCTTGAGGTCATGGCAAGCGCAGAGATTATAGCGCCCCAATGTAAGATTCCAGGCGTCGAGCTGACCGTTTCCATAACCAATGCCCTTTCAGCGCTGCCTAGGCTGCTTACTGGATTTGATGATCCGGAATACAGAAGCACCGGGGCCACAATGTTTAAAATCAAGGATGTAACGAAATTTCACACCGTTTTAGACGAAGCTCGTCAAGACCAGCCCAAATATATTTTTGAGGCAACCCCCAGGTAATTCCCAGGAAAACTAGGTCGTAGTGAGAGAAGCGTCTTTATGAAATCGCAAAACCTAACGAGGCCTGATTCATCGCCAATTGGGGTATTTGACTCTGGTTTCGGGGGTTTAACTGTCCAACGAGTACTGTTGAATGAACTGCCCGAATATGACTATCTGTATCTGGGTGATAGTGCTCGTACCCCATATGGTACTCGCAGTGCTGACGTGGTTTTGCAGTACACGGTTGAGGCGGTTGAATGGCTGTTTAGAGCTGGATGTCCCTTGGTGGTGTTGGCTTGTAACACGGCCACCTCCATGGCCTTGCGCACGATCCAGATGCAGTTGCTTCCATCTAGGTGGCCTGATAGGCGAGTTTTAGGTGTCGTCAGACCTTCGGTGGAAGAACTGGCTGAACTTGAAATTGGGGCATTGCCAGGCATAACCCCACCTTCCAATGCAGCTGGCACTGTTGGAGTTCTGGGAACCCCTGGAACCATTCGCTCAAATATGTATCAAGAGGAGCTGTCATTGTTGGCGCCTAGTATCAGATTAGTCCAGCAGGCTTGTCCAATGTGGGTCCCCTTGGTGGAAAGTGGGGAACTTGAGGGGCCTGGAACCGACTTTTTTATCCATCGTTATCTTGACCCTTTGTTTGTGGGAACTGGTGCGCCAAAACCGACTAAACTGCTGCTTGGATGCACCCACTATCCCCTTTTGCTGCCCGGAATTAAAAGGGCTGTACCGTCTTACGTTTCGGTGTTAACCCAAGGTAGCATTGTTGCAAGGCGGCTTAAAGATTGGTTGGACAGGCACTCAAACATGGAAAAAAGGCTCAGCAAGTCAAGTACCGTAAGATTTGTAACCACTGACAATGCCGATTGGTTTTCCCTAAATGGGTCCGCTTTTCTTGGAAAGAACTTCCAGGCAGAAAAAGTGCGACTAACTTGAGTACGTTTGATGGGCACGTTCAAATAGATCCTTGACCTGAAAAACTGCACCTGACAGAATGCGGACATGGTTTTGTCCATTATTGCCGCGTTGGCGGCCTTAACACTTGCGACCGCTTCGATAATTGCTTTAGGCAACTTCTTTGCGGGCAGGAAGTTGCTGAAAATGGGGCCGCAGTTTAGATCTGGCCTGGTCGTGGCACCTACCACCTATTCAGGGGCAAATCCTTTGGTTATTCGGGTGTTGGCTGCTGCTGCCGATGAAGGACCTATCGATGTTTGTTGGGCGGTAACACCAAATGACACCTATACAGCCGCAAGGGTTGAGAGTGTTCAAAAGCAGTTTCCAAGGGCCGACTTGAAAATCGTTAATGGGGAGCTGGATTTCATTTCAGTGCCGGCGACGGTCCTTGCCACACAAGGGTTAAGCTGCGCCAATGATGGGGTTGTCGGGGTCATCCACACGTTTGCTAGGCCGTCATCAAAGGATCCTGGAACCATTCTTGCGGCAGCTAATGGGCCTAGCCTTGTTGGCCCTGTGGCTATGTGCCCTGCGCCTTCAGCAAACATGGAGCCCGGTGAGGTATTGGCCGCTCGTGGACTTTGCGACCAGGCTCCCATCTTGTTTTCAATTCATGGAGCTGCTGGGTTGTGGCCTTTGTTTGTTTCAGCGCCACTTGAGCTTTGGCAAAAGGCAGCACAGCAGCCCTTGGCAATGAACAGGCCTAATGCTTTGGCGATGTTAGCGGCTTCAGTTGACAGGCGATATGCTCGTTTGCTGCCGACAGGAGTTGGAATTGCGCCAAACACGATTCGACCGCTAAGGCGCGCCCATTTTCAGTGGCTTATCCATTTTCAGCCATTACATTCTGCTGCAACTGCGGCCAGCCTGACAGCAATTCCAGGTTCGCTGTTGGCTTGGTTGCTGGCTGGCAGTCCACCTGCAACTTCACTGGCATTGGTGGCTTTGGGACTTGCGCTGGCAAGCAGGGCTTTAGTCAGCTTCACGTGGACAAGTAGCATTTTGGGAAGTAAGACTGCGTTTCAAACTTGGTTAATGTCCCCTTGGCGAGACTTTCGAACTTTAATCTCGTTTATTGCGGCCGCTGTAAACAAGCAACATGAAACAAGTGACAAGGATGAAACCCCTTTTAGAATCGAAAAAGGCGGGATCTTAGTGCCTAAAACCGTGAAAAGGTAGGCTTTTTCTGGACCTCACCTGTTTATTTGGTTTCTAGGACTGGCAGGATTACTGCCCCTGATTTTCTGTCAAGCTCCGGATTTTGTGGCCAATTGGCCTTTAACAGCTGGCCTGGAAAAAAGCCGCCCTTTTTTGTGACTATGAGGGTCAAGCCTTTGGCGCTGCAACCGTACTGACCTAGGCCGGCTGGTACGAAAAACTTCTGGGAAATGACCCGCACTCCTTCAGGGGTAAAAACATCGCCTTTGGTCGCCAAAAAAAGAGATAAAGACAAATCCTCTTTTGGCATCTTTGCACGAGCGGTCAGGCTTACAAGCCATTTTGGAGCCCCCTTAACATCGAAGTTAAAGTGACACCACTGGCTGCGCGAATCGCCTGGCATAGGACATTCGTTGCTGTGAGTGCAGGGGGCTAAGGGAACAAACCCTTGTTCGATCAGCATTTCCCGGAGCTTGGATATGGCTCGACCTCCCCAACGAGTGCCAGGTTCTATCAGCAGCAACTGTCCCCCAAAACTGACCGCTTTGGCCAAAATATGGGCGCTTCTTTCCATTTTGGCAGCAGACCTGGCCGAGCTGTCAAATTCGTTAAAGGCATTTGCTGCAATCACCCAGTTAGCTGGAGCGGAGTTTTTTGCATCTAGGCTGCCCTTAACTAGGTTGAACTTCCAGGGGCAGCTCTGGCCTGCAAGTGCCTTAAACAGGTCCATGCCTACGCGCATGGATCGTGGTGCCAAGTCTACGCACGTAAATGTCAGTTCCCTGTCACGCAGATGGGGCAAGCCAATGTACATGGCCAATGGAACTGTCAGTGGTCCAGAGCCTAGGTCAAGCAGATGACTACCGCTGGGGACGTCGATTTGTAAGCCCTTGAAAAGCCTGGCCAATCGAAGCAGATTCCAGGGCAAGAAATAGTATAGATAGGCGGAAAAAAACCTTGGTTCGGCCATGTAGTCTGGCCTTCTCAAGGCTCTATCCCTGGTTAGGTAATCGGACAAATCCTTTACTGCATATGGCAGGTCCTGGCGAAATTTCGGCTTTAAGGGAAAGACGGTGGCAAGGGCACTGTCTAGCTTGTTAAGAGTTGCCACGCTGTCAGCTGGCAAAGGAGGAAAAAGGGTCTGTTCCATGGTTTCTCCCTGTGCTGAGTGTTTTGGGGACTCAGGCTGGTGGGCGTATTTTAGCCTAGTTAGTACGCATCAGTGCACTTACACCGAATTAGTGGGAGTAATCATCTGAATTGAGGCAGTTCGACTGTCTATTGCACCTGGAGGAAGATGAACTATCCCGAATTTTTGGTCAAACGGTTCTTGTATTACCCGATCATCCATGCCTTGCCATGGTTCAATGCAGATAAAGGGAGCGCCAGCATCTGACCAAATACCAAGGTGAGGAAAATCAGCAAACGACACGACCACCCCATACTGTTCATCATGGTCTAAAAGCGATACTTTGCGTTTGGATGGCTCTACGTTACTGAGATCAATCATGTAAGTACGATCCAAGCCACGCTCTGTAAAGGGAAAATCGACTGTCCCGTTAACCAAAAAGGAGCCGCCAGTCAACTTACAGTCGTCATCGTTTTCCAAAAACGTGATGGGCTGAGCCGGCAGTTTAAGCTTGCAGTCGGCCTTAGTCCCGGACTTAAAAGGCAAGGCAAAACCTGGATGCCAACCAACCTGAAACGGCATGATACGGTTACCGGTGTTTTGTACTGTGATTCGTGTAGAAAGCCCGTTGGAATCTAGGAAATATTCAACTGAATACACGAAATCCCACGGATACATGGCTTTCGTCGCATCGTCTGACTTAAGCTGATAAGACAGTTTGAATCCGCCATCAACTTCACCGACGTAGCCAAGCTCTAATTCTCGTTTTCTTACGAATCCATGCAGTCCAGGAAAAGAAACTTCATCGCCCTGAGTTGTTTTAGAGCGATGGTTATGAAGGCCGCCAACAATGGGAAAAAGCAAGGTGGCATGGCTCTTCCAGAACTTTTCGGGGTCGTCAGTTAATCCATCGCGCCAAATCAAGCCTATAGCGTGCTTTAAAGAGCGAAGGCCAATGACTTCAGCTCCTAAACGGCGGATGACTAGACGCCAGTTGGGAGTTTCAACGATATCAATGCCTTTTTTGCCATCGTAAGTGTAGCTAAACAACTTTTGACTCCTTGGTTTAGATTTGCAAAGGGCCGCCGATGTTAAACCACCGCGATTTCCACGCCTTTATTGGCTAAAGCTTCTTTATTTTCCAGCAGTTTTTGCGCGGCTATCGTGTCGAGAATGTATATTAGGTTTCCGCCCTTTGCAGCGTACTGCTGGCCGTAGCTGATTGGAACATCAGGCGAGACAGGGCCTAAAAGGGAATCGGTTACAGGCTCAATTTTTCTGGCACCGTTTGCCATTAAAACGACGGTTTTAGCAGCATAAGCTGATTGAGCACCCATGGTGACTGCATAAAGAGGGCAATCTTCGATTATGGCAAAGTGCCCATCAGTAACGGCGTTTTGCCTGGTGTTTTCGTCAAGGCGCACCAAAAGCATCTTGCTGTTGGCGAATGGAATGCCAGATTCATGAAATGCCACGTGGCCACGGCCGCCTACGCCAAGAATCTGAAGGTCGATACCTTTGGCGGCGGCGATCCTTCTGGTGTACGCGTTTAAGACATCGTTTCGTACGAATTTTAAAGTCTCGTTTGTGGCATCTGTGTGGATCACTATGGAGCGCCCGGCGTCATCACCTTCCTCATGCCACTGTTTGCTGCACTTTTTTAAGGCGGCTGTAAGCTTGTTTTGGTCAACAAGGGGACCACCTGGCACCGAGGTTGAAGCAAAGGGCGTTTTTAGTTTTCCAAAGAATTCGCGAATCATAAAGTAGCCATAGGATTCAGGATGAAGGCAACGATCTTGGGCAGTTTCGCCTGGAAGCCCAATGTATTCGTCAAGGTTGAAGCTTTGAATCCTAGAAGAATCGAATTCACCACCATTGGCCGCTGCTACAAGGCGCTTATACAGGCCAGTTGGGGTATTTCCAGTTGCAAGGCCAAAAACGAAACGGTCCTTTCTAGCCAAAACCGTTTTAATCTGGTCCTTTACAAGATCAGAAGCAACATCGCTCATGTGTTCAAAATCGCGGGTAACAAAAACTTTAATTGACATGGCAACTCCAACAAAAGGCACAAAGCTTCTACCCGAAAGTTAAAAGAAGGTCCAGTGGGTGGTACCTTCGACCTGTTCCTGTCCCTGATCCTGCTGACCTGATCCTGCTAATTAGCATGTTTTGGCTCCTGATTGTTTGTTGGGCTGTGGCGTTTTATCTCTTCGTTACAGTTGTAAATCATGTCCGGGGGCATCCTTCCGGGCCCAAAATCTCCCGTAGCCACCCCGACTGTCTCTTAGTGACATCGTCCGGGCGAAATATACGATTGCTAACGTGTACGTTCATCCTTTTGGCCCGGACGGGCC
>DUVQ01000012.1 GCA_012840965.1 Oligoflexales bacterium
TTTCGCTCTTGCTTTTTCCCGCAAAATTTCTAAGCCGCCTGCGCGGCGGCTTACCCGAGATACTACACGAGAATCACTGTTTTTTCAACTTGTTAGAGTAAACTATTTGGGCTTTACATTACAAAATTGTCAAAGACGTAGTGTCTTGAATTTATTCAAGATTTCCAATCTGTCAAAAAGCAAAGGTGTTTGCGTTCGTTCTACCAATGTGGAACGGTCGCGTGATTGCTCAGTCCATAAGTACTAAAAGTTCCTTGAACCGATTCTCTGACCGGTATTTGCTGGATCTGTAATGAAAACTCCTTCTCACCGCTGAAACTCTGCATTTTGATGTAAGGAAAATCTTCTGCTTTTGACCTAGTATTTCCTTCCTGCTGAGCCTTTTGATTTTCAGCATAACGTTGGTTTTGTAATTTCCTAGCTTCTTTGAAGGTTATCTGGATACCTTCCCTTTGTTCTTTGCGCCGGATGAATCTGCGGGTTAATCGGTCCAGGTTGATGTCGACCCGGTATCGCTTCACAAGCACGTATTCAGGGGTGGTTGCAGGCACGGGTTGAATACTTCTAACATGAAGGTAATCCGCTAGACGTTCCAGCCATTTGTGTAAATTCAGCCTTTGCAACTCCTCAGCAGAGGAGGCAAAAACGCGAAGTTTATTACCCAAGGATCCGCGCCTTTTTTCGTCCTGTTCGATTCTTGGAGCAACATAATTTGGAAAACTGACGCCGAAGTTCACCGTTTTATCGGAGTTTTGCTGCTCAACCAATGCCAGGTGCAATTGTGTATACAACTTACTCCAGATAAAATATGGCGAAGCATCAAGCGTTTCTATGAGAGTGATTTCTTGGTAAAAACGCATGATATCTCCTCTCTATTTTGAGGCTCTACTGAATACACCACCACGAATCAGGTTGCCAACGATGAACATCTGGTCTTCCAACCTTAACTCATCTAAGTTAGCCCAGCTAACCATTAGCGTGTAAAGGTCCCCTTCCTTTTTATTTCTCCTGAACGCTTCACCAATTTGGGTTACTGCCCCGAAAGGTTCAATAGCTATGGGGTGACCTTGTTCTTGGTAGCGAGGATACCAGGTATCTATAGTGCGAATCGCGTTTCCTATTTTTACATTGTGGATGGCAGCACATTCGTCCAACTGAAACAATACCTTCTCTTTTTCTCCCATATTCATTTTTTGAGAAGGAAAAACATGCTGTTGGAACCCAAGTTTTGCAAACGCATCAACCTTAAGCAAGACATGGCTCTCACCATCACCTTTCAAATATTCTTCCACTATTGAGGCTAGGTATTGCAAATCGGGGTCTTCTTGACCTTTCTCAAAGTCAGCCAAGGAAAAGTCGTAGGCGTTGAACTGAAATTCCTTATCTGGGTCGTTGCTGGGTGTAATCCGAATCATAATTTTTTCGGCTCCAACACGGTTCCGCCAAAGGAAGCGCCCATTGGCTAAATTGTAGGCGTACCGATAAGCCAACGTCTTAATACCGTCCCCGTTTTTAAACTGCTCAGTTTGATCCTGTATCGCACTGGTGAATTCAGGGGAATTACAGCCGAAAGGTACCCCTAAGTTGCCAACTATGCGCACACTAAAGCTTACCCTTAACGTATCGTGATCTAGGGGCAGATTAGCGTCATCATTACCCGAGGATACTGGGTTGGGTTGTGACTTGTTATCTTCATCAATGCCATGGGCGCTTTGCGTTGAACGGTTATACCTTTTAGTGATAGGAATCTTTTTCCATTTTTCACAATTCTGTGCATCTTCCCAGATGCCAGAAAACATCAACGCATCGGATGTTTCCAATTTTCGATCAAACGCTAACATACTTGGTAACTCGATTCTCGACATGATAACCCCCTTTTAGAATAAATATTCTTTACTAAGCACCAATGCCCTGTCGGCAAAGGTACCAACCTTCCTCATCGTAATGATATTTCCAAACACTGGAGCTCCACAGCTCCAGCGTTTTAAGACGATGTACGCTTTGCCATTCACCTATGGAATGAACGGCCTCGACAAAACGAACATCAGTTTCAGCATCCCTAGCTCCATCAATCTCTCCGGCAGCAAACAGCTCGGTGATGGCTTTGTAACCAGTCATAATTGGAACTAAAAAACCGCCTTCCGGTTTTTTCAGATATTCCCAGCTGGCATCCGTTTTTTCGGTAGGACTTAGGTAGTTTTGCCACTGATTCTGTAGTGCTTTGTCGAGATTGTCTATATTTTCATCAAAGTACTTGAGTACAACCTCAGGTATTGATCCCACCCTGAATGGTTCTTCCTTGTGTGCAACCCAAGAATCGTTTATTGCCAATTCAGAGTCTTTCGACAGCAGTGCTAGGTGTTTGTCAATCAGTTGGCAGGCGGGTCTAGCGACCCTTTTTAACGCCACAAAATCAAACCAAGCATCTAGCAACTCGACATTGCCATCCATTTGCTTCAGACCCGCAAAATGTTTCTCCAGATACGCAGACCTGTCCTGCAATACAAAACCAGGTAACAATCTGAATCGTAAGGATTTTAGTTTTGATTCGTCGAAATTCTTCATTAATTCAATTTGTTCAATTTCCAGTATGGTACCGCCTGCCAAACGTTGTACTTGGCAGCAGTCCCTTATGAATTGCAGTAATTCCTCTTCTATTCCACCGGTATAACCAACTACCGGGATTAATAGAGAAACAGTCATGTTCATCTTTGCTTCTTCAATAACACTCGGAGCCTCTAAAATTCCTTTTTTAAATTTAAGCGGTAAATACTGGGCAGTTTTATACTGTGTAAATTTGCTACGACTACCGACCTTAAATGTATGTGGCGTATGTTGGTGGGCTATAACAATGCAGCCATCCAGCGAAAGCTCGCATAACTCGCTCCGGCTTTGCAATCGCCTATGTAAGTTATGGGTAAAACCCAGAAAGTGAGTGATAGCTGGAAAGCCCCATGTAAAACCAGCAGCAGCGTTTGCATTTTGAACTTTCATTCTTTCTATTAACAGAAACTGGTTCACTTCATACCTCCCTTCCCTTAACCTACAATCCAAGGACCTCTCTGACATTAGCCTCAAAAAGCTTTTTCCAAAGGCTAGTATGGGCTCTTTGAGGTGTGAACTTATTGTTTTTACGGTGTAGCTGGTTGTTCAACCAGTCGGCAAAGTCCTGGACTATTACCTCTTGCCAATTATTGCGTTGCCTCATCAAGTTAAACTCTTCATCTTCGCGATAACAGTCCAGCAGTATCCTGTGTGATTCTTTCAATTTGATACCCGAAACGTTCGACCAGCCGGGGGGCAAGGCTTGAACGGATTTTACATAGGTTATTATTTCGTCTGACACATCTTCTATCCATCTTTCTAACCACTTAAACCGCTCAGGATCCTTAATGCTTAGTTCTAACTGCTCGAAGCGAAGCAGGAAGTCACACAAATACTCCACAGTTTGCTCAACATTTCTTCCCAGCATGTAATAGAAACTGGTTTTGTAGATTGGTAGTCTTGGAGATGATTGCCAGACTGGAGGTTGGCATGAAAACAAGGTCAAGCGACCGCCACGCGTGCCATTCAACTGCGACGCATTCCCATGATTGCTGGCAGTAACAGAGATTTCAGCTCGGTTTGGAAACTGAAAATAGGTTGTATCCGAAAACTTCCCCTTATCCCTAAGTTTAACGGCCTCTTTATCATGAATCCTGTTTCTAACATATTGAAACAACGCATGAGCTTTAGAAGATGAAACTACGTTGTTCAATAGGTGATATTTATTAGGTGAAACAGGAAAGTAAACCTGTTTTATTAAGGAGTGGGATGACGGTTTTTCTAATGTTAATGAGGCAGAAAATCCACGGTTCCACGTTTGCATTTCCTGGTCATTAGCAGCGAAGCTTTTCAAGACATTCGTTTCAGAATCCAAAAACTCGTCCTTAAGTTCTTGTCCATTTAGTTTCAGTGTCAGAAACTGATGGATAGGAGCAAATGCATTATTGACCACACCATCAATAGACTTATCTTTCAAACTCGAAGTCGAAAGGTAACCCCCTTTTGTTGTTTTTGACCTATCGTAAAACGCAGAACTATCAATCATCGAGTGAGTTAGTTTTGGAACATGTGTAGCAAATATTACGTAATGCGCTTTTTCATAGTTTTCTGTAATCCACTGCCTCGGTGAAAACTTGCTGTCTAACTCTTGTCTTCTAGCTGAGATCTCTTCGCACTGAATATTGAGATTCAAATACCAATCCCTATTAGGCGGTTCGTCCAAAGCCTTTTTTTGCTCTACCAACTCTGCGGCTTCTTCATGGCTTTTTGCTGTGGCACTCAAATACTTCCAAAAGTCAGAAATGAACTTCTCATCAAGGAACGCGTTTATTACATCGTCCCAGGTTTCTTCTTTCTGTCCGCCGCTCATGATTTCATCTCCTAACAAAATCCCAAACGCATCATGCCATACACCTGTGACATTGTGCACATGATCGCCCATCTGGCAAAAGTTCCAAGCGAATGGTAGCACACCCTTGTGACATAGTGCTCGCTATTCGGCATCCTGATAAATCCCAAGCTCGTAGCAATATCTAAATTCAATGACATCCTTTTTGTCATAGCTAGCCAAGCGCATTTCCCCAAATCGTTGCGATACTTCTGTTTCGCAACTTATTTTTAAATCCTTGGCTAACGTGGCGTAAATTGTTTCGGGGTCCAAATCAAATAAAAAGCTAACCCGATCAGCCAAGCTAGGTCTGCCCTCATTCGTAATGTCAAAACCAGAGGCAGAAATTTCACCCATTTTAGGTGGTGAAACGTTTTCATTTTTCCATTGCCATTTTAATCCACCATCTGTAGCCACCAGGTATAAAGCCTCATCCTTAAGAGATTTTCTGAATGGTTGTCGTTTTTGCAAAACCCCGCACCAATGGACTTGTTCTCTCCACCAAAGTTTTGCTGCGTCGGGGTTATCAAACAAACGTCTCTGCAAAGCGTGATGTTCCAAAGCGACTAAGTTGTGTTGCCAATCAAGATTAGATTTTATGACTCGTGGTTTAGCACTTATGTCACTATATTGCTCATCTAGCAAGACCTCATTTAACTGATGTTTTTCCAGCTTCAGATCTTGGGCCTCAAAACCAGGTTTTACGAAACATGGGGCTTTGCCCTTTAATTGCTTGATGTTTTGATTGATCAATAAAATATTATTGCTACTTGGTTGCTTGTTGCGGTGTCTTAACACGCGTCCTGCGATTTGAATGATCGAGCGCATCGAACTTGGTTCAATAATTGCCCAATCATAGTCATGATCTCGACCCACTTCAGCTACAGGTGAAGCAAGTACGACAATTATGTGATTATTAGAAGGCAACTCGTAGAGTTTTTGTCCTAGTTCAGCAGGTGGCCATGCGCCTTTACGATTGAGGTAAGAATCAAGTTTGTTTTCGAGATGAGAGCGTACCGCCAAAGGATAACGACTGTGGTAAACGCATAAATGCAAGTGATAGTTTGTTGGCAGCTCCAGCTTTATTAATTCTTTGGCTACCGCTACTAATGGGTTTATGTTTGCCATCCTGACAAGGCCAATGGAAACCCGTTTGGAATCAACCTCAACGTGATTGTGTTCATGTAAGTCAAGTGCTCCTTTAAGAATTGTCTCTGCGAATCCCTTATAAATATTTTCTTCAGCCGAAACATTTTCTAGTAGGTTCCCTTTGTGCTTGGTGGCAGATGAATTGCTGTCTAAATACTTTACGCGCTTTTCAACGTATCCCCTATGCGCTTCCTCGAATTCCTTGCGATTAGCAATTTCTTTGGTTACTGCCCCTGTATCCTTGCGTTCATCGAACCAAGCGCAGTTAATGATGGAATTCGGATTGGAGATGTTAACTTTGGCATATTCAGACCAACCAGCTTGGTAAGCTTCAAAAGTAGCTAAGGCCAAGTCTGGTGGCATGGTAGCAGTGGACAGCAAAACCCGGCAGCCCAGCATTCCGGCCCAATGAACTAGTCGACAAAGTGCCGGCAAATCCTCCAGACCAAAGTCATCAGGCTCATCTATTACTAAATCTGACGTTAAAAGTCGTAACATTGGGCCAATTTGTTTGCCACCCTTGGTGCCATCAGTGGCAGGAATGAGGTGGTCAATTGTGCACACCAAAACAGGGGCCTGTAAAAGCTTTTCAATGCGGTTGTCTGTTTTTGTCCAGCTATACAAGCTATGGTCCACACCTGCTTCTTGTTGAAAGTCCAGTGTCAAATCCGGGGCTAGAAAGTCATCTGAGGATTCACTTCCGGTGTCATGTTGAGCATCTTTTTTTGCTTGTTCATTCTCGAATAATGTCTTTGATGCCGATCCTCCAACTGCGATTGCTAATTGTTCGTCACTAAGCCTCAGTTCCCTTCGATATTCCCTGCCGGTTTGTAAAGTTAGAGTCCTGAGACCAAGGGCTACTGTGAACCGGCAGTCTTGTTCTTGATCTGCTAGGGCATACATTATTTTTGCATTGGCCAGCGTTTTCCCTTTTCCTGTGGACGCCATATTAATTCCAAAAAAGCCTTGTCTAACACTCGATTCGCTAAGACTTTTGGCCTTCTTCTGCGCATCTACTTGCCACTGAAATCTTGGGTGTTCTTCTCTAGTTTTTTGTAAAAAGTCGTTGTCAGTCAGAGCAGGTAAACTGGTTCTTAACAAGGGTAACGCATCAACGATTTCCTTTGCGGTCCTAGATACTCCAATTAGGTGCTCGTCAAGTTTTTGTTTTGGCTTACGACTTTCTTTGGAGGTGTTGGCATAGACTTCATAGTTTGGTGCCTGCCACTCTTCTGTTGTTTCCTCTTTGGCGGAATAGTTGTGATCAGCAAGCATTAATGCCATTCTAGCTAAATGAGTTGTAAACAGTTCATCATGTAACAGATTTTTTCCTGCAATCTGTCTAATGCCAGATAAAGCCTGATCAGCAGCCTTCATAGCTCTTAAGCGCCACTTAAAACTTTTGTATGGCAACCCATCGTCATGAAATCTCCAGTTGTCCTCATAACGTTCTTCTTTTTCCCTGAAGTTGTATGAGTTCCATTCTACCTGTAGTTCGCGTTCAAACCAAGCTTCTAAGGGGCTTTTTCCACAAAGGCCCCTCGGTTCTGTTTCCTGTGTCAGCTCTTTTTTCCAATCTGGGACAACCGGCATTTTATGATGACTTACTATCAACCACCCGACTAATTGGGCGAAAGGGGGTAGTTTTGCTAGCGGATTTTGTTTCCTCTTACTTAGTCCATCCTCAAAAAGCTCATCGGAATGATTTTCCGCAACCTTGGCCAAAGCGGCAAGCCACTCTTCATCCGTTTTGTCTCCCACAAATGCTTCAAAGATTCTTAGCGATACCCACTCATGCCTGACTGGTTCAAAAATCTGTTTACTTTGTCCATTTAGCTTGTTTTGAAACAGTTGATTCGCCTTTCCAAAATCGTGAAAAAGACCCGCCAGTACTACGGCGTGTTTCATTATTGGAAGGCTTTGCCATTTTTCCTTATCCATAAAATGGTTCATTTCACTTTCCGTGTAATTAACTGGCACAAGTCCTCGTTCGTTAAACTTTTTTCTGTTACCCACTATCCATAGCAAATCGCTGCGGGAACGGTGTCGAATCCAGTGGCAGCTGACAGCAGTACTTTTGCTGGCAGTTTTGCGTAACAATTTTCGAACCGCTTGTAAACCCTCTGCAGTTATTACCGTTTGCCACGTGTTGTCACCAATGCGATCTGCGAACGCATCAAGAACACGGCGTGTCCTAGCAAGCGCCTTTTTTTCACACTGCGAGACAAAGATGACCATCATGGGCCAGTCTCCTCCTATCATAAACTAGTGTGTAATTGTGATACGTGTTTGACCACGTTAAACATGAAGTCCAATGCTTTGTGATCCGTAAACGCTTGTAAACATTGTTGCCGAAATTCTTGTTCTGTTGCTCGTTCTTTAGCCGCAATAAAGGCCCAAGGTAAAACTAGCGTGTCTTTGATTAAGTCCGCAACATCAAATACTAAAGCTCCCCTTCGTGTTTTGCCATGCATAACCGCAAAGCCATGTGGTATGCCTAAAACCCACAAGGTAGTCGCTGCCAATCCATAAGCCAAATAATTTCCATGATTTAAAAAATCGTTAGCTTTATCTTCTGCGTCTCGATCCCTATTAAAATCGGGAAAATTCGTATTTTGTGCGGCAAACTTGTACAGCTTTTTTGTCACTTCAGCTTCTAGTTGTAGGAGCATTGTGACGCTGATTGCCCTAGTGATTTTGCCAGAAAAATCTTCAACTAAGTCTCGTATCAACGGGTCAGTGGCATCAAAACCTTCTTGCTTAAGGTCGCGATCATTAGTCCAGGTTTTACATAAATAGTTTAAACGCGCCAGTTGGAACTCTTTAGCCACCGCAAGTCGCTTAGCGTCATCAAACCAAAAGCCGAGCCATCCTTGCACGTACTCTGTTGGGCGATACTCGCTTTGTGGGCTAAGCCATTCAATCTCTGTAGCCATCAATAGGGGAGTGGCCCCGCCGCCACAAAATCCAACCATGACCCCTGCTTGGGCAAGCATCCGCATGGCCGCCTGAGTAATGGATGTCCCAGTGCCAAGCAGCAGACACGTTGTATTAGCAACAGGTATGTTGTAGTAGCTGTTTTGTTTGTCTTCTCCAGTCAGATAAAGTACCCGGCCATCCTTTTGTAGAATCCGACAATACTCCAAGTAATAGATATTGGCTCGCTTGGAATGCAAGATAGCTTTTAAATCGGTCAGTTGTTCCACGTTGAACCTCGTGTTTGGGACAACATGATCCTAACCATACACCAAGGGTGTGACATAAGTGTTGAGTTGAGTGTACCAAAACAATAAGAGCGTGAATTGCTGCTTGCCCCAACCCCAAACATCTTGACATTGGGTGGGGACGGCGGTAGATTTGGCGGCCCGTTGCGGGAATAACTCAGTTGGTAGAGTGACAGCTTCCCAAGCTGTAGGTCGCGGGTTCGAGTCCCGTTTCCCGCTCTAATAACCGGATATGGAGAAATGCATTAAATCCCTTGTTGTGCCTGGGATTTCTCCGCCCCATTTCCAAAACTTTGTGAATTCGCGATAAACAATGCTGTCCTTGGTGATGGTTTGAGTTGGTGCGGCTGTGGGGTTCCATCTGCCGCCGATGCCAAGCTTGCAGGTGCCTTGTCCTGGCCTTTCAAGTTGGCCTGGTGGGCAGTTGGTGTATAAGCCGTTGCGGTTGGCGTTGATGTCAATGGCAGTGCCAAATGAATGATTGCTTAAAAGGGTGCGGTAGCCGTTGACAATGGGGCCTCTGGTGCGGCCGGGGCGGTATCCTACGATTTGCTTTATCTCGAATTCGCCTGATTCGACGATGGCTCGTAATGCGTCTTCAACCTGCTCGCGATATACATGGCAGATTTGAAAGGGTTTTACTCCTGGGATGCCTAGCTGTGCAGGGTCAATGGTGACCTGATCCTTCCTGCATACGGAACAACGCGGTTCTAAGGGGTCTCGTTCGTCATCCTGGATCTGGGAACATGGCTTGCGTACCAGGGGGGCCGCCTCCGCTCGCCTTTTTATGCTGTTCCAGTTGTGTAAGCGGTATGAACATTCGCAGTCGTCAGCCTCGATGACTGGTGAGGCGTCGTCAACCCAAACGTCTTGTGGTGCCTTTTCAACGCCAATACCTCGTGGTGCGTCGTCAACTTGGCTGTCTTGGGACGCGGGTGAAGCTTCAGTGTCTGCTGCTGTGTCGTCAAATTCCGTGTCAATGGCCGCTTCATCAACTTCCGCCCCTGGGCCCTCCGCACCTTCCGCGCCCACCGCCGCCTCCTCAACTTCCGCCTCTAGGCCCTCCGCACCTTCCGCGCCCGCTGCCGCCTCATCAACTTCCGCCTCTGGGGCCTCATCGTCAAACTCGGCCTCCTGTGGCCCGTCGTCAAACTCACCATCCGGCACCACACCGTCCTGTGCCACAGCGGAAATCGCCATCAGGCTTAACACCATGAAAGGTATCAGCAATGGTCGAACCAAAGCTTTCATCTGTATCTCCCACCACCAATCATTGGGGCTCGTTTTCTATCGTGATCAACTGTACTTGGTCTGGATGGCGAATGGCCCTTCTTGGGAACATATTCTTGGTGCGCTTTACCTTTCCAGATTCTGCCCAGAGCTTGAAATTAGCGTGGCTTTGCAAGACATAGCGATAATCACCATTGGTGTGTTTGGATGCAACTGTCCTTAACAACAGGGAATTGCTGTCATAATGCAGACTCAACAGGTTTTGTACGTACTGCGTCGAGTAAGCCCAGTAGTCTTCAACATTGGACAAATACAGGACCCGAATTGGAATCTCGATTTTAGCTGCAGCCTTGCCTATTTCCTTCAATCCGACGCTGTCCAGCAGATTTGCTTGAATCGCCACGACCCTGCCAGTAATTATCATGGTCCTGATGTGGTCGTAGATTGCCTGGTCATTCAAGTAAAAGGCGACATTGGCCTTTTTCATCAGTCGAATCGATTGCTGTAAGCGCCTGTAAATCTTTGCCCTGTTTCTGTGAAACAGCGATACAGCCCCTTTGGGGTCGTCCTGTATCTCGCCCGAAATCAGCTCCTTACTGGCCTTTTCAGACTCCTTTGACCACAGCCTCACGAAGTCTTGGTACGTCTCAGCCTTGGTAAAAAACACCTTGTAGAGCTCGTGTACGCGAATGACCAAGGGGTCATAATCGAACAAAAAACCAAGCTCAGATTTGGCCCAACCCATTAAAATGTAAGACTGATCTGTGCCAACGCCAGCGTAAGCGCCACCAATTCCATCAATGGCCGGCTTAAAAAGTTGAAGATTCAGCTCATCACAAGTCAAAAAGTGCTGCCCTTCATACTCCTTTTTTATGGTGTGTCGTTTTTCAGGCTCGGGATCTCCCTTTAGATCCGCTAGGATCTGCAATTGTGCCTCGCCAAGAGGGGTAAGCTTGCTTGCTTCCTGGGCGTTCGCCCCAAACGCAACCCCCAAAGCCAGCCAAAAAAACAAAACCGATTTAATTTTCTTCGCCATTCTAACTTCTTATCAAAAAACCAAAGGTAAGGCAGTGTAGATATCCACCCCAGGAATGTCAACGAATGCACATTTTCCAAACGCGCTTATGTTCCCGAACTTTCGCCGGAAATTTCGCCTCTTTGGTGCGTCACTTGCGCTTAAGACGGTCCTTTTGGTCGCCCAACAATACTTGCCCGATTCTTACGCTTTTGGTAACTTTTCAGATAGGTTTGAATGTCGAAAAGGCTGAAGATATGAAGCAGGCTAAAAACACTCCAGAATGGCGTCGGCGCTTGACAGAATATATCCAAAGCCAGGGGCGCTTGGTGACTCGCCCAAGGATGGCCGTGGCTGAGGTGTTTTTCTCGATGAAGGGGCACCCCGGGATCGAGATGGTTATTAGCCAAGTCCGCAAAAAGTATCCCGGAATTGGTGATGCGACTGTCTATCGTACGATGCGATTGCTGGTCGAGGCCGGGCTTGCTATTCCAAGGGATTTTGGCGAAGGCTTCACCAGGTACGAGGCCTACGACGACGATAAAAACCATAACCACTTGGTGTGTTCTGGGTGTGGTGCAATTATAGAGTTCGTGGCTCCGGAATTAGACGAAATCCTGACGAAAATCGCCCTTGAACACGAATTCTTGGTTAATCAACATCGCGTTGAAATTTTCGGATTATGCAAAAAATGCCAAGAGTTAAAGGCGGATTCTGATCGCAAACAGGCGACAAAGCACACCAAGAAACGTTAGGTTCAGCCGGATGGTTCAAGGAACCCAAACCAAATCAATCTGCTATTCTATGCGCCGTCCTGGTGTGATTACGCCGACTAGGGGTTTAACGTGCACTCAGCTCCAATGACAATTGCACTGGCCTTTTATGCGCTGTCTACCGTTTTTTATATGTTGTACCTGTCTGGCCTGCGGCCTCGCGCCTTGGTGTTTGCCGCGCCCACCCTAGCAGTGGCGGCGTTTGTGCACTTGGGGGCCATAGGTTGGCATCATGTCAGTGGGGCGCCGCCTCCAATCAAATCTGCTTATGGCATCCTTAACTTGGCTGTTTTTGTGGTCGTGGTGGCCTTTTTGGTTGTCAGCCTCTTTAAAAAGATGCCTCTGGCCGGCGCTTTTTTGGCGCCAATCGCGACCATGTTTGTTGGGACATTGTTAAACAACGCTGGCCTGCCTGTAACTCCAGCACATCTTGAATTTTTCCGCTTTGTGACCCCTGTGCATATAGTTACAGCTGCCATTGGTTTTTCCTGTTTTGCGGTGGCGTTTGTGGCCTCTTCCCTGATGCTGGTGGTTGACCATCGCATGCGTGAAAAGCTTGGGCGTGGCTGGCCACCGCTGCCGCCCATATCGACTTTGGAGAAGGTTTCGTTCACCGCCGTGCGCATTGGATTTCCGTTTTACACCCTTGGGATAGTGCTTGGGGTGATCTGGGCTTATTGGGGGCGCCCTGAAGGCGTGCTCATCCCAGAGTACGTGCTGGGTGCGCTTGTGTGGCTGTTGTACGCGGTGCTGATGGTGTTGTATGCGGTTTCAGGCTGGCGAGGGCGCAAGGCCGCGGCCCTGACCATTTTTGGCTTCATTTCAACATTGCCCATCTTGGTAATGTATGCGCTGCGGAGGCTTAGCTAGATGGCGGTGCCTGCCATAACGCTAGTTGGATTGTCCCACAAGACGGCCTCGGTGGCAGTCAGGGAACTTTACGCCTTCGATGACGAGCAAGCCCGCGCAGTACTTGAAGATTTAAAAGCCAGAGGCGTCCAGGAAGCCGTCCTGCTGTCAACTTGTAATCGCGTGGAAGTTTACGGCGTTAGTAGCGGCGAAACTGGCCATCAGGAAATCAGATCCAAGATTGTCGAGTCGCTGGCAATGGCCAAGGGTGTGAATTCAAACGAAATTGTGCCCCATCTGTACACCTTGGAAGGTATAGCTGCTATTAGGCACCTTTTCAGGGTGGCGGCCTCGCTAGATTCGCTGGTTCTTGGGGAGCCCCAGATCTTGGGCCAGACCAAAAGTGCATACAGGATCGCTTCGGAAGCTGGAACAGTTGGTCCTGTGCTTGGGCGCTTTTTTGAGCGCGCCTTCAAGGTGGCAAAAGAGGTGCGTTCTTCCACAGGGGTGGGTACTGGGCAGGTCTCGGTCGGCTCGATAGCTGTGGATCTGGCTCGCAAAGTGTTTGGCGATTTGGCCAAATGCACCGTTTTGTTGCTGGGCGCCGGCAAGATGGCTGAGGCAGTCGCCAAAACGTTGGCCGCTGCTGGGGCGCAAAAAGTTGTCGTGGCCAATAGGACCGTTGAAAGGGCTATGGCCGTGGCAGAGCAATTTGGTTGGAGCGGCGTGTCGCTGGAAAACCTGCGGTCGCTGTTGATTGAAGCCGACGTGGTGATTGCCTCGGTTGCATATCCTGGATTTATCATTGATAGAGCAGGGTTAAGGGCTTTGATGTCTAAACGGCGCTATCGCCCCATGTTTATGGTTGATATTGCAGTACCTAGGGTGCTTGATCCTAAGGCCGCGGATTTAGAGGGTATTTACCTGTATAACATTGATGACTTCAACCAGATTATTACTGAACACCTGCAACGACGGGCTCAGGACGTGCGCTTGGCTGACGCGGTAATCGAGCGGGAAGTTCAGGGGATAGATCGGTACTTGAAGAAGCTGGAGATTCAGCCGTTGGTGTCTCAACTTGGTAAAAGGGCGGCTGATTTGCGTCAGCGTGAAACCCAGCGTGCGCTTATGGAGCTTGGTGATTTGACTGACGCCCAGCGTAAGGTTGTGGAAGCGTTGGCTAATTCACTTGTCAACAAGTTGATGGCAGACCCGTTGGCCACCTTGCAAAAGGCAGCCCAGGATGGGGATGTGAACCAGCTTGCAGATGCTGCCAGGCGGTTGTTTCACCTGCAAGGCTCGGACAGCCCACATGACGATGCCTTGGCGCATTTTGATGCCTCGCCCAACGATGCCTTGGCGTATTTTGATGCCGCACCCCATGATGCCTTGGCGCATTTTGATGCCGCGCTCCACGATGACGCCGCATCCCATGATGCCGCGCCCCACACCGTGCCCCAAGCCGCACCCAACGCCCAACCAAACGATGGAGACGACAACCAATGAAGAAAGTGATTCTTGCATCCCGAGGCAGTCGCTTGGCGCTGGCCCAGACTGAAATGGTGCGTGACGGCTTGATGGCGGCCAACGAAGGTCTGCAAACCGACTTGATAATCATCCAAACCAAAGGTGACAAAATTCTGGACGTCCCTTTGGCCAAAGTCGGTGGTAAGGGCTTATTTGTTAAGGAAATTGAAGAGGCGCTGCTGGACAAGAGGGCAGATATCGCGGTGCACAGCTTAAAGGATGTGCCAGCCGAGTTACCACAGGGCTTGATGCTTGGTGCCTGCCTTGTGCGCGAGACCCCGTTTGATGCGCTTGTCTCAGAAAAGTACGCCTCGTTAAGGGACTTGCCTGATGGTGCCAAAGTCGGCACTTCAAGCCTGCGACGCGCCTGTCAGCTTAAGGCCATTCGCCCTGATCTGGAAATCCTAAGCTTGCGAGGCAACGTGGAAACGCGCCTGCGCAAGCTAAATTCAGAGGGCTTTGATGCAATTGTGCTGGCTGCAGCTGGCCTAAATCGCCTGGGCCTTGAAGACAGGATAACCGAGCTTTTGGTGGCGCCTGATTTTGTTCCTGCGGTTGGTCAAGGTATCGTGGTGGTTGAATGTCGCGAGGATGACCAAGAAATCAAGGACCTCTTGCTTAATTTGGAGCACGCCTCGACTCGTTTGGCAATGAGGGCTGAACGCGCCTTTTTGGCAACCATGGGTGGTGGCTGCCAAGTCCCGCTTGGGGCCTATGCTGAAATAAAAAACTCTAAAATCCACATGGTTGGCATGGTTGGCCATCCAGATGGGTCGCAAATCCATAAAGAAAAAATGGTCGGTTCGCTAACTGCGCCAGAAACCCTTGGAATTGCCTTGGCAAACGCCCTGCTTGACTGTGGTGGCGCTGAAATACTGCGGGAACTGACTGCATGACTTGGAGGCCTCATGGCCGCACACCTAAATGGGCGTCGAGTTTTGATCACCAGGGAGGCTGAAAAAGCCAAAGCCTTGGCTGATGCAGTTGTGGCCCGTGGTGGCATTCCAGTCATCTTCCCAACCATCGAAATAGCCCCCCCAAAGGACCCCAAGCCTTTACATGACGCGGTTAAAAATCTGGCTCTTTATGACTGGGTGGCTGTGTCTTCTAAAAATGGGGTCGCGGCCTTGAAAGCGGCCCTTGCTGTAACAGGCGTCCATATAACAGGCGCTCATATAGATGGGCCTAGGTTTTTGGCTGTTGGTGAAGGAACTGCGCAGTCGCTTGAAGAAATTGGGGTGGACAATCCCATTTTCCCAGCCCGCCAAGATGCAGATGGCTTGCTTGCTTTGATGCTGACCCTTTTGACCGACCAGGATCCAAGTCATAAACGAGCCTTGGTAATTCGCGCTGAAGTGGGGCGCGATGTCTTGATAGATGGCCTTCGTGCCGCCGGCGTGCAGGTGGATTTTGTGGTCGGCTACACGACCAGTTTTGCAAGCCCAAGCCAGGAAGCCATTTCAACGCTGCTGGCCCAAAAAGCGCCTGAAATCGCCTTGTTTATGAGCCCTTCTGCATTTAATGGCTTGATGGCGATTCTTGGCCAGCCTTTCAAGGAATGGCTAAAGGATTGTCAGACAGTCGCGATTGGGGCAGTCACCAAGCAGGCTATGACTGACGCTGGTTTTCCCCCTGATGCTACGGCATCAAAGCCGACCATCGAGGCCATGCTGGATTGCATAAAGTAGAATTCGCTTTTTAATCGCCTTTATGTTGAACGCCAGCTCCAGAATTTGGAACATCAATCATAAATCTTGGGCTGCAGTAAAGCGTGGGCCACGGTCAAATCCATGTTGTGTGTGATTTTTATATTCGTTGGATCCCCAGGTACAATAGTCACCTTCATGCCGTTTGATACTGCCAGCTGAACATCATCGGTGGCATCAATTTCACCGCTAATCATGGCATTTCGATGAGCCACTCTGATTGCCGCAAGGTCAAATCCCTGAGGCGTTTGAATATGGTAAAGCCCCTTGCGTTCAACGATACCGCTGATGCTGCCATTTTCCCCCGTCATCATCGTGTCTGTAACCGGGATCGCGGCAACCGCGGCGCCGGTGGCTGGGATGGCTTTGATGACCGCTGAAATTAGCGCCGGCTGAATCAGGGGTCTGACTGCGTCATGGATAAGGACGGTGTCGTACCTACCCAAAAAGGCGACGCGCTCGATGCCAGAAAAGGAAGACGACTGGCGGGTAGTGCCACCTGGGACCACATCGACAGTCCCCTTTATTTGGTGCTCCGCAAGAAGGATTTTGGTCCGGTCCACGCCATCAGCCGGTGCCACAACCACGATGGCGTCAATATCAGGGCTTTTTATAAAGGCATGTAGCGTCCTGATTATTACGGGATATCCATCAAGGTCGGTATATTGCTTGGGACTGGTTGTCTGGGCCCTTGTCCCACGTCCTGCCGCCAAGATCACCGCTGCAGTTGCCATAGCTACCTCCCAAAGACTTTCAAAACTACGTTTCCGCCTTCAATGCAAAGGCTATAATGATTGTTGATTGTGACGTAAAAAGGCGTTTAATTCTAGTCCTTGGCATCAAATCAGCGCGGATTTTGGGATCAATTAGGTGGCGATTTTGGGCTTAGATCCAGGTCTGACAGCCTCAACATTTCCATTTGGCTAGCCCTAGAATTCATAAGATTGAATGAAAAGCGCTTGGTTACAAAACCCCCATTAACTTCGATAGGGAAAGGTGCTTGTCTTTACAAGTGATCACTATTTGGCTGACAAACTGTGATTTAAGGTGCATGTTGTTATAATTCCTGGGCGTCTGATTTCCGGAGGAGGCATGAAGTTTAGATACTTAGCCCTTGTGTTCTTGCTTGGTTGTACGGGAAATAAAGCTGTTTCAGACGTTTACTATATTCCAGAAGGCGCGATTACTGACTTGTCTGGATTGGATTTAGGCAGGCCTGACTGGGGGCGTGACCAAGGTGCCGAGGATGTTGTTGACGACAAAGATTCGCTGGACTTGATTGAACCTGGTGATAACACTGCAGAAACCGCTGACTCCGATACAAGCGTAGATCCTGATACCCCAGTGCCAGATGACGGCGCCATAACCGATGATTTGGTGGAAGACGACGATGGTGGACCCGTTGGACCTGCTGCCGAGATGGTTGTAAATCCAGCCCTGATTGACTTTGGCTTTGTGCAAAATGGCAAGTATGGCAATGCCAGATTTTTTATTAAAAACAACTCGTTGGAAGTCGATTTACAGGTCAATAGGTTCAAGATAAGTGGCTCTTTGCAGGTTGCCTTGCAAATCGAAGAAGAGCCGAAAATCACAGGTAATACAAGGGATTACACTTTGAAGAAGCCAATTGTGATTCCCCCTGGCGAGACCATGGAGTTTACGCTTAGATTCACACCTACCGCTGATGCTTCAATGGATGCCGAGCTAGAGATCTATTCTTCAGACCCCAAGTATCCGGACGGAATCAAAATCTTCGTGATTGGAAACAGAAACAGGGCTTGCATAAGGGTAAATCCAGAGCAGATTGATTTCAGACTGGTCAGCGTTGGTGCCGTGATTGACTTGCCAATCAAAATTGAATCGTGTGGGGCTTTGCCTTTACAAATTACCGATATTTCTTTGACTGAAGATGCAGGTGATGTGGGGTTGTCCTTAGATTTTAAAGACTTTCCAGGTCAGGCGGCCCCAACAACTGCAAACCCAGTAGTCATCAGCTCGGGCGGGCGTGAACATTTCGTGTTGCGATACGCTCCAACTGAGCCCTCAGAGGTTGGTAGGGACGGGCGCCCAATTGGGCTGCGTGAGCTTTTGGCCATCACATCTAGTGGCTTTAATGGGGGTGCATACCTGCCAATTTCAGGTGCTGCGATTGACAGGCCTTGCGCCGTCCCAGTGATTGAAGCCGATCTTGAAGGAGACCTGTTTGTTGGTGATATCGTTCGCCTTTCCGCACTTGGTTCTATGTCGCCGTTTTCTCAAGTCGATTCATGGACTTGGGTGGTTAACGGGCCAGACAATGGACCTGCGGTGGTTTTACCGTTTCCTGATGTGCCCGAGGTGATGCTGCCATTGGGTGGTCCTGGTCAATACGAGGTCCTTTTGACAGTTGATGACACTGACGGGCATGGCTCATGTTCAAGTGCCATCAGGAAATTTACCGCGATTCCAACCAATAAGGCAATGATTGCCTTGTCTTGGCGCCCAGTGTTAGGAGTGGCCGTCCCTGGCGACGGTCCTGACGCCGATTTGCATTTGCTGCACCCACGAGCCAACGCTGATGGCTGGTTTGATACCACTTGGGATTGTTACTGGGGTAACCAGTGGCCTTTGAAATCAGAGTGGGGTGTGTCTGATCCAAGCATCGATGATGGGGTGGAGATGCTCCAGTTTTCTGAAGATGGCACCCAAAGTGAAATCATTAAGCTTGGGATGTATTGCAAAGGAAACACGGTCTATAGACTTGGAGTTCATGTTTACAACGACCACGAATTTGGGCGAATTGAGGCGGTAGTCCGGATCTGGGATGGCCTTGGTGGTGGGGCTACAATCGCACACCAGCTATCTCACCACGACCTGTGGGAGTTAGCCACGTTTGCTTGTCCTTCAGGGGCCATTGTGGAGACCGATCCTCCAATCATTATCAGGGACTATCTGGATTAGTTCACAAAGATTTTTGGCTTTGGATGAGAATATGCAGTCGTGGGGTGTGCTAGGTGTTGCAAGTGCCCAGTTGACATCTAAGACTGGCTTGCAATTATGGCGGTGATTTTAGGAAGTTCAAGCCACAAGGATTGTTCATCATGGTGGATGAAAAGACAACAAAACCGGTTGTGTTAAGGATGCTTGGTCCTGATCTGTCAGACGTCGCAGCGTTTGCCAAGACTTTGTCTAAAAAACCTGCGGAGGTCATTTCGTGGGATCAGCCTCCGGAGGTGCACGTCAAGTGTCCACGACCCGAGCAGGTGCAAGCTATGATAGAACGCTATGGAGACAGCGTTTTCGCCGTGGGAACGATGGGCCTTGCAGAAGTCGCCACGGGCCTTTTGATAGCATCTGGGCTGACCGTTTCGGTTGCTGAATCATGTACTGGTGGGCTGCTGGCTCAAATGATAAGCTCAGTGCCAGGTGTTTCGGCCTGTTTTAAGGGAGGGGTCGTTGCATATTCAAACGACGTCAAAAGCACCATTTTGGGCGTGCCCACGGCCATGATTGACAAGTACGGGGCCGTTTCTGAAGAGGTCGTGCGCTCCATGGCCTCTGGGATTAGGCGTTTAACTGGGACGGATTTGGCTGTTTCCATTTCTGGAATAGCTGGCCCAACAGGTGGTAGCGATGAAAAGCCGGTTGGTACAGTTTGGATTGGCTGGGAAGACGCAGCAGGAAATGGGGCCAGGGAGTTTCGCTTTTCGGGCAATCGCGAGGAAAATCGCCACTATGCCGCTGTGTACGCTTTGGATATCATTCGTAGGGAGACCTTGAGGATGCCTGGGCGTTAACAATGGAGAAAACATGTCGGGTTGTGTTGGGATTGTTATAGAGCTGCCATTGTCGATGACTAACGTGGTGCTTGATGCTGCTAGGCGGGTCTTTGTTGAAGATTCTGGCGAGGATACTGGTATTAGCTTTTTTCCTCCTGAAAGCTACATGGTGCCTTTGGCTGTCCGTTCAGGGGGGGACATCCAGGACCTAGATATTGCGGCGATGGCGCTGAATTTGGCAGCCAAGGAAGTGGTTGAATTTGGGGTGCAGCTTGGGCCGTTGACCATGGATCACAATGGGCTGGTCAGCTCGCAGCTAAGCACTCACAATGGCGATTTACCAGCGATAGTTGCCACCCTAGTAAAAGCGTTTGAGGATGTTGGTTGCAAGGGCGTCATTACACCGCCTTTGTACTTGCCAATTGCTTGGGTTGGCAAGGATAGATGGCATGAAATCGAGGGATTACTGAAGCAGCAACATAATACGCCTTTGGCTGGATGGCTGGTGTACGATTTGTGCGTCGCAGGCGGGTTTCCAGGTCCGGAAGATAACACCTGGATTCTTGAAAGATACCGTTGCTTACCGTTGCGCAGGTATGGCTATAGGTAACGGTGATTTTGGGGCTCTCCTTCTTGCTCATGTCACATTCGTCTGATAGATTTAGCGCGTCTTTGGAGGTGTTTTAATGGCTAAGGAAACTAAAAGTGCCGCTACTGATGATCGCGAACGAAATATAGCTGTTGCAGTACAAACAATCGAACGCCAGTTCGGTAAAGGCAGCATCATGCGCCTAAAAGAGGGCGAATCTGTTGTCGCCGATATTGGCGTGATCCCTACCGGTTCGTTAACCCTCGATACTGCCTTGGGAATTGGTGGCTATCCAAAGGGCAGGGTAGTGGAAATCTATGGGCAGGAATCGTCGGGTAAGACGACTTTGGCGCTTTTGGCCATTGCCGAGGCTCAAAAGGCCGGTGGCCTTGCGGTTTTTATCGATGCCGAGCACGCACTGGACGTGAATTACGCCAGGAAGCTTGGGGTGTCGATTGATGACCTTTTGCTTGCCCAGCCGGACACTGGCGAGCAAGCACTTGAGATTGCCGAGACCTTGGTTCGCACAAACGCCGTGGATATCGTAGTTGTCGACTCGGTCGCAGCGCTTGTTCCCAAGGCTGAGCTTGAAGGCGATATGGGCGACAGCCACGTGGGACTTCAGGCAAGGCTGATGTCACAGGCGCTGCGCAAGCTTGCTGGCGTTTTGTCGAAATCAAAAACATGCATGGTTTTCATCAATCAAATCCGCATGAAAATCGGTGTCATGTACGGCAACCCTGAAACTACAACTGGTGGAAACGCGCTGAAGTTTTATTCCAGCGTTCGCCTTGAGGTGCGCCGTGGCCAAGCCATAAAGGAGGGCGACGGCTCTTCCAGCGGTGTCAGGACCAGAGTCAAGGTTGTAAAGAACAAAATGGCGCCGCCCTTTAAAGAGGCCGAGTTTGACTTGATTTATGGCCAGGGCATCAACCGCCTTGGTGAGCTTATCGACTTGGCCTCACAAGCTGGTGTGGTAGACAAGGCCGGTTCCTGGTTTAGCTTTAACGGTGAGCGACTTGGTCAAGGACGTGAACAGTCCATGGCAACCCTTTCAGAAAAACCTGAATTGTTGGCCCAAGTGGAAAACGGCGTTTTGGAAAAATACGGGATCGCCGCTCGCGCTATCGTTAGCAAATAGGGCGTCCAAAACGTCTTTCAACGTGCCTGCGGGGTGTAGACCTTTGGTACCAGCGCGGTCCAATTTTAGGCGCCCAAGTTTTGAGGAGAACCCAAGTGAAATCAGCAGATATTCGTAAGCGGTTTCTGGATTTTTTTGCATCTAAGGGCCATCGCGTGGTTGCAAGCCATTCGCTGCTGCCACCAGCCGATCCGACTTTGTTGTTTGTTAATGCTGGAATGGTCCAGTTTAAGGACGTTTTTACCGGGCAACGCGATCTTGGCTATGGTAGGGCTGCGTCATCTCAAAAATGTTTGAGGGTCAGTGGTAAACATAATGATCTTGATGAAGTAGGCAGGACGCCACGCCATCATACTTTTTTTGAAATGCTTGGCAATTTCAGCTTTGGAGATTACTTCAAGGCGGATGCTTGTGCTTGGGCTTGGGAACTGCTGACCGAAGGATATGGGCTGGACCCCAACGACCTTTGGATTACCGTGCATCCAGAGGACGACGAGGCTAGGCGAATTTGGATCGACCAAGTTGGGGTGGCGGCTGATCGGATAATCGATGACCCAAGCAACTTTTGGTCAATGGGAGACACAGGTCCATGTGGTCCATGCAGTGAAATCCACATAGACAGGGGGCCCAGCTTTAAAGGTACCTCCATGCACGACCAAGGTGACCGCTTCATGGAGCTGTGGAACCTGGTTTTCATGCAGTATGACCGCGATGCCGCAGGTAAGCTGACGCCTTTGCCAGCCCCCTCGATTGATACTGGGATGGGGCTTGAAAGAATCGCCTCTGTGCTTCAAGGTGTGCGCACCAACTACGATACTGACCTGTTCATGCCTTTGATCAATAAAACCGCTGAGATAGCTGGGGTTGAGTTTGGTAAAGATCTGGAAACTGACACTGCTCTTAGGGTCATAGCTGATCACGCCAGGGCCACCGCGTTTTTGATTTGTGATGGTGTGTATCCTGAAAATGAAGGGCGTGGTTATGTGTTAAGGCGTTTGATGCGACGTGCGCTTCGCTTTGGCCACAAATTGGGACTGCGACAGCCGTTTTTTACCGAGGTCTGTTTGGAAGTGGCCCCAACAATGGGGGTTGCTTGGCAGGAGCTTGAAAAGGCGGCCCCGATCATCGAGAAGATTGCCGGGCAGGAAGAGGACCGCTTCTTGCGCACTCTTTCTTCAGGAATGGAACTGCTGGAATCGGCGATTGCCGCCGCCAAAGGCCAGCTTGACGGAGAGACCGCTTTTACGCTGTACGATACCCATGGATTTCCAGTGGATCTGACGGCTGTAATTGCTGAAGAACATGGTCTTTCCGTGGATCATGACGGCTTTTTGGCAAAAATGGAGGAGCAGCGGGCGCGAGGCCGAGCCTCTTGGAAGACCCACACAGAGGATTTGGCTGGAGTGCTTGATTATTGCTCAGATAATGAGCTTAAGTCCGAATTTGTTGGTTATTCAGCTGTCGAGTCGGCAGCAAAGCCAATAGAATCCCAAGTGTCAGCTATTTTTGTGGACGGCGCACCTGTCCAAGAGGTCAAGGCAGGGACTGAGGCCGCTGTTTTGGTTCAGGCAACTCCCTTTTATGGCGAATCTGGCGGTCAGATTGGCGACAAGGGTGTCATCACAGGTCCTTTGGGTGGCTTACAGGTGACCGACACAAAGCGTCCAAGGGAAGATGTCATCGTTCATCTAGGGACAGTCACCGGTGAAAAGCTTGCTGTTGGCGACCAGGTGTTGCTTGTGGTGGACAATGTCAGGCTGAAAACTAGGCGTAATCACAGCGCTACCCACCTTTTACACAAGGCTCTTCGCGAGGTGTTGGGGGCACATGTGCGTCAGCGCGGCTCTTTGGTTGCACCTGATAGGCTGCGTTTTGACTTTCAGCATACTGGGCCTGTTACAGATGAAGAAATCGCCAAAATTGAGGCCAAAGTCACCAAGGATATTTTGGCGGATGAGCCTGTTGTAACGGATGTTTTGGCCTTTGATCAGGCTGTGGAACGAGGTGCCCTGCACTTTTTTGGCGACAAGTACGGTGACGAGGTCCGGATGGTTTCAATGGGTGATTCCATCGAGCTTTGTGGTGGGACCCACGTTTCACGAACTGGCCAGATATTTGCCTTCAAAATTGTGTCTGAAACAGGTGTGGCCGCTGGTGTGCGTCGAATAGAGGCGGTTACCGGTGATGTGGCCTTGGCTTTGTTGCAGGCAAATGACCGCTTGGTCCAAGATCTTGGTAGGCTGCTTAAAACTGAGTCAGAAGGATTGATCGAGCGCGTCAAAAAAATGTTGGCCGATGAAAAGGTCCTGCGAAAAGAACTGGCAGACGCACAAGTCAAGGCAGCGTCAGGTGGCGCTCTGTCTAACGACAAGGTCGTGGAGGTAAACGGTATCAAGGTTACCGCGGTTGTAGCCGATGGTATGGACTCCAAGGCTATGAGGGAACTGTCTGATATTATTAGAAGTCGCGTAGGCTCAGGGCTGGTCCTCTTGACCCGCCGTGAGGATGAAAAGCTTAATGTTGTGCTGGCAGCAACCAAGGATATTGTTGACCGGGCGCCCGCCAATCGTTTGCTTGGGGATATCCTAAAAAGCATGGGTGGAAAGGGTGGTGGAAACCCAGAATTGGCAATGGGAGGCATTTCAAGTGGTGGAGACCCGCTAAAGATACTTGACTCTTTGATTGCTGCTCTGCGATGATCCTTGGTCGTACGTTGGGGACTGGAGGTAATTGTGGCTAGGAAGAAAAAAGATTCAGGTTCAAAAGAGTCAGGCATCGAGATTGGCTTGCTGCAACGTCATTCGAAAGTGCCGTCGACCGATGAGTTTCGATCTCTTTACGTTTCACTCTATTCCGGTAAACCGATTGGTGGTGATGAAACTTTGATGGCTGAAGCGGCAAGGGAGCACGACGCTGAAGTTCCACCTATCTTCTTTGAGGAAGGTTTTGTGGATCGCAGGGCGTCAAGTGAACCTTTAGTGCCCTTGTCGATTCCTACAGACAAAGTGATGGACGAGCCTGTGTTTGTCGATGAAGACGTTGCCGTGCCGATGGACGAGCCTGTGTTTGTCGATGAGGACGCGACCGTACTGCTTGAAGAGCCAATTGACGAGCCGGTAGCTGAAGTTGCTGGCGAGCCGGTGGACGAAGCTGCTTGGGCGGAAGCGGCTGAGGAACCGCCGCAAGACGCGCCAGATCTGAACGCCACCATGGCCTTTGATGCGTTGGATATCCCGCCGGAGCCTGTGGATGAGCCTGACTTGGTTGAATCCGCCCAGGAAGTGCCGCAGGACCCACCAGATCTGAACGCTACCATGTCCTTCGATGCGTTGGACATCCCGGAGCCAGTGCCAGAGGAAGTTGCGGATCCAAATGCGACGCAGCTCATGGATGCCCTGGATGATGAGTTCGAGTCAGAGGACGATGACGAACCGGAGACTGGCACCATCGCCATGGGAGCGTTGACTGAAGAAGAGTTGGCCGCTGCAGTTGCTCAGCAGGAGCAAGGCGGTAAAAAGAAAAAGAAACGTCGTCATCGCTAAGCGTCTCGCAAGCCATAATCAGATATCCCAACAACGTTGGATGTCTTTAGTCAATCAGATCCCACTCTTTCTTTCTTTTGGCTTCGCCATCTTGGATAAATTTAGCCATAATAGACGCATTCGGGAGGCCCCTTTGAGAAAGCTTCTGACATTGATGCTTTTTGGTTTTACAGCTTGCTCCCTGTCTTCCTTTGGCTTTACGCAAGATGTAGACGATGAAGACATCACAAAGCCTGATGCATACGAGTTTTTAGATACAAGTGATCAGGAAGACCCAGTCATAGGAATTCATAGGGTCGTACCTGCTCGCGGCCCGACAACTGGTGGGACCGAGGTCGAGATTCAGGGTTTTGGGTTTGCCGCTCACTCGCTTGTTGTATTTGGTTCGTCTAAAGCTACAAACGTTGTTGTCCAAAATGATCACTCCATCTTGGCGACAACCCCTGCAAATCAATCAGGTTTTGTGTCAGTTGCCGTTGTCCAACCTGACAATACTGTGCTGCGTCAGGACAAGGCCTTTTTTTACGAAACAGACGTTTCAATCTTTGGTGTAAAGCCTGATAAGGGGCCTGAAACTGGCGGAACCCCAGTAACAATAACTGGTTATGGTTTTACCCAAAACACCAGCTTCATAATTGGAGGCCGTCTTGTATTTGATGCCCGCGTCTTGGATGAGCAGACAGCAGTGGCTGTTACCCCGCCATCAAGTGCCGGTCCAAAGGATGTCATGGCGGTGTCGGAAGGTGGAACTGGGCGTTTGCGTCGGGGATTTTCATACCTTGCGACACCTTCAACACCAAAGTGTTTTCCTGCCGTTGTCCCTGTTGGTCAGGAAACTTTGGTTTTTGCAACCGCGGTCCCACCAGTTGACTTGGTGATTGCAACGCCAGGTAAGGCCGCAAATATCACATCTTTACAGGATTTCGCGAATTTTGAGCTGACAGCGACTCAAGCTGGCCCAATCGAAGTCACGCTAAGTGGTCCTGCAGGTGTAGCTACAAACTCGTCCTGTCTTTGGGCAACAGACAAGGATATTAGGACGGGGAACCTTGAAATATTGGGCTTTTCACCTGGAGTCGTTCCGGAATCAGGCGGTATGCCTGGGGTTTTGGGGGTCATTGGAATCCAAGCTGGGGTAAGGGTCGAGATTGGCAAAACCAATGCTGAGATCGTGTCCATCGACCCTGAAGCCGGTTACATTGAGGTTTTGATCCCCCCACATGAGCCAGGTGTAGTGGCTTGTACCGTCGCAAGTGGTGCCCGCACGGTAACTTTGCAAAACTGCCTGCGTTATGTGCCTGATATGGCAATTGACGAAGTTTTTCCAAGCGAAGGCCCTGCAACTGGAGGCACCCGAGTTTTGCTCAAAGGCAAAGGGTTGGGTCAAGTTAGCCAGGTAAACGTCGGGCCTTTACCAGCCACCATAGTTGCTGGCCCCTCAAATTCTGCAATTGAGGTTGTTACCTCTGCTGGTAGCCCTGGACGTCACGATGTAATTGCGATTGCAAGCGATGGACGAAGGGCCGTCTTGCCAAAGTCCTTCAGTTATGGGTCAAATGACGTCGCATTAATCGCCATCACCCCTGATTCTGGAGCGATAGCAGGTGGCACTATCGTTTCTTTGGTAGGTTCTGGATTTGCGCCAGGTTGTCGCGTTGAATTTGGTTCAATGCCTGCGGAAATTATTGATGATTTTGACCCTGCAAGACTTCTGGTACGTACTCCTATGCAAGAGGAGCCAGGCCAATATGATGTGTCTGTTCGCTTCCCCAATGGACATTTAAAAACGCTACGTGAGGGGTTCACCTATTTCGACCCGACCGGAATTTTTGGGGGCGTTTGGGGTGAATCCATTGATGGCGCAGTAAATGTGACTGTAAAAGATGGTTCTACTGGCAAGTCTCTTGTTGGGGCTTTTGTTTTGCTTGGCCCCGATGATGAGGCCCAGTACTTTGGGCGTACCAACTTGACGGGCCAGCTGACTTTGTCAGGCCCAGACCTGGTTGGTCCGATCCAGATAACTGCAACGCGTGAAGATTACACGACGTTTTCGATAGTTGGTGTCGATGCTGAAAATATCACTTTGTACATCGACTCCATTCTTCCACCGCCGGACACTGGCAGCGGCAGTGGCTCTGGTTCCGATCCTTTACCACCCGGCCTTGTGAAGGGGAAAGTCACTGGAATTGAAAAGAACCTACTGATGCCAGCTGACTCCTGTGTCAACCAGCAACTGATCCATGGTCCATTGTGCAGGCCTTGTTCCAGCGACCTAGATTGTGACTATGCCAAGTGTGTCCATTTTTCACAGGGCGGCTTTTTTTGCGCGACAGATTGCGTCAGTGATGACGATTGTCCCGATGGTTACTCATGTTTTGCATCTTTTGGAACCGGTCTTGTATGCAAACCTTCGACAGGGCGAGTTGAAATTCGATGTAACACTACGCTGTCTGGAGCATACTCATATCCGCCTACTCAGGGGCCTGGGGCATTGGTTGGGCCGCAGCGTTCCTATGTGGTCAATTCCAGGCTTGGAACGGTCGGGGTGCAATGTGAGGGCGGTGTGCGCCATTTTTCAGATGGGAACTTCGAGCCGATGGTTTTTGGCTTGACCCTTCCCATTACTGTTTATCCAGCTCGAATCACCGAAGATCAAGACGTAGACCTCAACATCCACCTGGATCGCGATCTGAAGGTCAGATTTGTAAATGCTCCAGGTGGTGCTGATGGTCCAAATGACCACAGTTTGATGGCGGCTATCGAGTTGGGAGTAGCTGGGGCTTTAAGGCCGTGGCCAGTGATGGGTGGCTACGACCTGAATCATTACCATCTGAACAAGCTTCCAAGGGAATTCAAAGGGCCTTTGGAAACCGCCAAGATGATGTTCATGGGTGAGGCCAACTCAAGGGTACCAGGCGGCATGCCATACTCGGTCTCTCGCGTTTCAGATTGGCTGCCTGGAAAAAAGGACACAGTGGCGCTAATTGGGGCAAACTATGGGACAGTCCTTGCCCAGGAGGTTCGTCCGGAGGTTTATGCGGCATGCCCTGTTGCTGAGGGCAGCTTGCTGTTTGGGCCAAATGGTCGGACTTGGTTGATCGATCACGACAAAAAAGTGTCCCAGATGCCTTCCGCAGCCTCAAGTACTCTGTATGCTTGTACCAATTACGGCGAGTCGATTTTTGCTGTTGGAGACGGGGGTGTTATCACTAGGTTGGAAGCTGGTGTTTGGCAACGAGAAGCTGTTCCAACCGCCAAAACCCTGATGGCCATTGCTTTTGACCACGATGGAACCGGTTGGGCTGGGGGCGATGGGATCCTGCTGCGTCGCGCATCGGATGGCACCTGGATTGAGACCCCTTATGGGTCAAATCAAGCGATTCGTTCGCTTATTTCGATTCCTGGTGGTGGGTTAATTGGGTTTGGTGACAAGGGGCTGGTCATTAGAATCGCTGCAGAAACCGCCAGTCCGCTGCTACCTTTTCCTGGAAATAAGGACCTTTTGACAGCAGTTATAGCCGGTGATCAGATTGTGGTGGCCGGAGCGCAAGGTGGGGCGTACATTGGCCCTTGGATGGGCCCCTTCAACCCAATTCCCATCTCCACATTTGTAGATATCACAGCCTTGACTGTCACGGACGACGGCAGCATTTACGCGGCAGGCAGTCTTGGTCACGTGTTTGTATTTGATGGCACCCAGTGGTCCAAGATTGAGATCGCAGGATTCAATAGTGAAATCACTGTGTTAATTCCAACTGAGGATGGGAAAATCCTGGTGCTCGCCTCTGATGATCTAGCCATTGGTCCCTTTCTTGGAATAGCAAAATATCAAAGTCCAATAGTCAACTCTCCATGGTTAAACAGGACCATCGAGTGGTCTTTTGATCGTCTACCAACCCCATCGTTCACGTATATGGGCCTTTATGGTTCGAAGGCAAAATCGGCATGGGTAGTTGTTGGCCCTGGACACATCCAGAAGGTGCGTTTGCCAGACCTTTCTGTCAAAGGAGGGCCTGAGCTAAAGGCTCCCTTGCCCGGCAGCGTTCGGATAAGGGCCTATCATGTGCTTAATAACGCCTTTGACATAAATCGATTTGATAACGCCTCGTTATACTCATCCAGTTGGAGATCTTGGGTTATTCAGCAGGTGGAAGCACTATTTCTGGACTGATCCAGATCCAGCGCAGACAAGCTTCAATCGGACGTTAGGTTTGGGGTTACTGCGGGGAGATCACCGACTCCATCGCAACAGTGCCTGGGCTTCCAAAAGAGCCCCAAATGGACCGCCTTCAAGCAACAGATTCATTTCCAGGGTGCCTCCACACAGGCAGGCGTTGCAATCCTTGGGCTCAATCGCCTTCATCGCGTCCATGACCGTTGGGTGATCCATCAAAGGTGTGTGTAAACCGTTTAGTTCTCCGGCGCATGAATAGATAGCGCCGGACGGATCCATTCTGCAAAACAGCCGACCACTACCACAAGCCACTTTACGTGAATAAACAGGCCATTCCATGTAGTAATCCAGTGCTCGGTAGGAGTTCAAAACTGGAGCTCCAGCCTTTTTTAGCCGCCTAATCTTCTTTAGGGTAAGCTGCATCTGCGCAGGCTGTGGGGCTGCCGCATTAAAACGGTCAGTATCTTTGCAAACTACAGGGTTAACAGGTTGAAATCGAATTGGTAATCCTTGGGCTTCAACAAAAATCTGATCGATAAAATCAAGATTCCCTTTGGTAAGAGTGCAGTTCAATCGCACTGGAACTTTGGCCTTTTTCGCAACCTCGATAGCCCGTTTTACTGCAGCATATGCCCCCTTGCCTCGGAGCTTGTCGTGAATTTCTTCGGGGCCATCAAGACTCATCGCTACGCCATCGATATATTGGAGTATTTCTTGGCGCTGCGGCAGTAAAAATCCATTGGTGTTCAGATCCACTGCAATGCGGTGCTTCTTTAAAAACTTGGCCAATTCGATAACGTCTTCTCTGACTAGGGCCTCGGCCCCTCCAAGGATACAAAATCGAAGGCCGGCCTTGATAAATCGCTCCAGGTGCAGCAACGCCCCCTCAGCGTCAAGTTCTGCCGCCTGAAATTCTGGCACCCCACAGTAAGAGCAACGCTGATTACAACGGTAAGTGACGTCAAAACCAAGCACTGCGGGTGCTTTGCGGTTAAAGGCCCAGTACTTGGCCACATCTATCATCAATCCAGTCCTTGATAATTTAATCATATACCCCAATTCCGTCTGGGTCGATTTCTAGTATAGGCTCTTAAAACCATGATTGGAAGCGATTTGCCCATTGGCCCAATTGGGCAGCGATATCTCGCGTCAGCCCGGGCCGTGATTTTGGGTGCAAAATTGACGGCGCCATCAAGTAAGCGTTGCCAAAATGTCATTAACGCCGTAAAGAATTCGCTTTGTTTTAACGGTTAATTGCATCTAAAAAGGGCGGTTGGTCTGTAACCCTTCTAACATCGGGTGTAATTCGGTGTGTAAATTGGATTTGGCAGATATGTTCTTGTTCGGCATGAATATTGCTTAGAAGCCCGCCCGGTGTATCTTAGCCGGTTGGGGCTTGAATGCAGGATTTTTTACGAAGAAATTTTTGGGTAGTCAGATTGGCCGCTATTGCGGTCGGAGCGTGGCTTTTGGCGGCAGTTACCACTCAGGCTGTGGCTTGGGCGGTTTTGAAGCCAGATCCTGGAGCTGTAACCCAAATTCTGGACTCTCTTCCACCTCCAATCCCAAAGGCTGTTAAGCCTGACACTAACGTTTCGCTTAGCAGCACTCTTGGCGAGCACAATCTGTTTGATGCCGAGCCTCCGCCCATAGTGATCGAGGAAGGTGAAGAGGGTGGGCACGATGAGCCAGCTTTGTCATTAGACTTTAACGTGGATCTCCTTGGTACTTTGGTTGCAGATAAACCAGAGTGGTCCTTGGCAACCATTAGGGTCGAAGGCGTCACCATGATGGTTAAGCTTGGGGCCCAGATTCGAGAACAAGCCGAGGTGGCCGAGATAGCGCCGCGATACATCGTGCTGGTGGCAGGCACCGATCACCGCGTAGTCAAGCTGTGGGATGAAAAAATCGCTGAAAGGGCCAGTCAACCAAGGCCTGTTGCGGCGACGACCCCAGTTGGTTTTACTCCGCCAGTTGCTGCCAAAAAGGATGATTTTTCAAAGGGGGTCCACAAAAAAGGACCTTATGAATTCCAGATTGATCGAAACATGCTGGAAGAAAACCTTCAGGACCTGACCAAACTCGGGATGCAGGCGCGAATTGTGCCCAACTACGAGGCCGGTCAGTACAACGGTTTCAGACTGGTTGGTGTGCGTCCCGACAGTTTGTATAAGGCAATTGGGTTGCAGTCAGGTGACATGATTAGTAGGGTCAATGGTCAAAACATTGATACCCCCAATCGTGCAATCCAGTTGTTTGAAGAGCTGCGTAGCTCTTCCAATATTGCGGTTGATATTGAGCGTCGTGGTAAAAAGATCACGTTAAGTTACCAAATCAAGTGATGAGGGATATCTGATGACCCAACATTTTGGAAAGTACACCCTATCAGGTTTTGCGAAGTCGGCCTTATTGGGTGTGGGTATCTTCAGTTTGCTGTTGATTGGCGGCCCAAGCTATGCCCAATCAGGTGGTGGACCTGGTGTTTTACCATCGAGTTCAAGCACGATGCCGCCACCTAAAATCCCAGGGCAGGGGCTAACAGCTCCAGCTCAGGCGCCAGTCTCCCAAACCATAAGTCCTTTGCCCGAGACTGGTGGAAAGCCGTCGCCTCAAGAGGTCACAGCCTCGTTTGATCTGAAGTCCAACTTTGAAGATGACCCCAAATGTGTCTCCTTGCCACTGAACGCAAAGATCAGTGTGGACTTTGAAGAAGTGCCGCTGTACGACGTTGTAAAGTTCATGGCATGTATAACCAAGCGAAATTACATAGTTGCTTCCAACATCAAGCAAGGTAAAACCATCACAATTTTGTCCACTGGCCCAGTTACCGTGTACGAGGCGTACAAGGCCTTTTTGTCGTCGCTGGATGTAAACGGCCTTACACTGGTTCCGGCTGGTCCCTTCTACAAAATCGTGGAGCTAGCCAAAGCCAAGACCGAGACTGTTCCGCTGTATGGCTCATCCGAGAAAGTGCCTGATGAAGATCGCCTCGTTACCAGAATAGTTGCGTTAAACCACGTGGATGTAAAGGACATTGAGCCAATTTTGCAAAAATTCAAGACTGCTTCAGGTGATATAAGCAGCTATGCCCCGGGAAACAGTCTGATCATCACCGATATGGGGCGAAATATCGTCAGAATTTTGAAGTTCGTAAATGAGCTTGATATCCCAACTGGGCGTGAAAAAATCTGGGTGCGTCCGATTCAATACGCAAGTGCCACAGACATGGCCAACCTGATCACCAACTTGTTTGGTGATGGTAAGGCCGGCTCTGGCACGTCAAAAGCGCCGCCTCGACCTGCAAGGGGCAGGGGGGCTCAGCCAGCGCCACCAGCTGGGGCGCCGGCTGGTTCGGACTCGTCGGCAGATTCTGCATCAACCGTTTCGAAGGTAATAGCTGATGAACGCTCTAACCAGCTGATTTTAGTGGCCACTCCATCGGCATATCTGAAGATTGATCGCCTTCTTCGACGGATGGACATGCCAATTGAAGGCGAGGGGCAGATCCACATTTACTATCTGGAAAATGCGACTGCTGAAGACGTAGCCTCGACCTTGTCTTCCTTGACAAGTGGCTCTGGCGCCAAGCCAAAGTCAGGTACGGCTGCTGCAGGTGGGGCTGCCGCCTTGTTTTCAGGCGAAGTAAAGATAACTGCCCACAAGTCTACAAACTCGCTGGTAATCGAAAGTACCTTAAAAGATTACATGGCCTTGAAGAGGGTCATCCAGCAGCTTGATGTCCGCAGAAAGCAGGTCTATGTGGAAGCGGTCATTATGGAAATCTCCAGCAACAAGGACCGCAAGCTTGGTATTTCTGGCAGTGGTGGAACTGCCTTTAATATTGGCGGAAATACTGTGCCACTGCTGCTTGGGATGGGTGGGCTTGGAATCTCAGCTTTCGATATGAACCAACTTCAGAAGGGTGGCTTTGCAGCTGGTTTACAAGGTCCACTTGTTGACGTTTCAACTGGGACGACTGGTTCCACAAGCACCGCTGGGGCATTATCTATTCCGACCTATGGTTTCTTGATTCAGGCTGTGCAATCTAACTCTGATATCAACGTGTTGTCGACTCCGCACATCCTTACTATGGACAACGAAGAGGCCGAAATTGTGGTTGGAAAGCAGATCCCCTACCAGGCGTCCTCGATGTATGGGCTTAGCAACCTGCTGGGTTCCTATGGAGGTCTTGCGTCATCCGCGCTTGGTGGTGTAGCAGGCGGGGCGGCCACAAGTCTGCTGTCGTCTTTGGGAGGCTACGGCGGCTATGGTGCTTATGTTCAGCGAATCGACGTTGACTTGACCCTGAAGATTACGCCTCAGATCAGTGAATCCAACTTTGTGCGCTTAAAAATCGACCACCAGCTTGATGATGTAGAAGCGCTTGATCCTTCATTAGGACCGACAACCTCAAAGCGTAAGGTCTCAAACACTGTTGTTGTGCGGGATCAGCAGCCGGTCGTAATAGGCGGTTTGATCAGGGATATCGAGGTTACTGGGGTCGATAAGGTGCCATTTTTGGGTGACATTCCGGTGATCGGCCAACTTTTCCGTACCACTGCGAAACGCGTTGAAAAGCGCAACCTCTTAATGGTGATTACCCCCTATATCATTGAAGACCCTTCAGACTTGCAGCGCATCCATCAGCAAAAAATGGATGAAATGCGCGAGTTTGCTGAGTACATGTCCACCAAGAAGGCCGAATATGGTGGCCACATTGATTACCGTAAAAAACACGGGATCTTGGAAGATATTCGCAGAACCATGGTTCAGGTTAACAAGGACCGTGAGCTGTTGGAGCAGACTCGTTTTGATGATCAAGACATCGTAGGTTCGGCAAAATCTCATGACCTGGACTTTGATCCCTTTGCAGAGCAGGACGGCGAATTGGAAGTGGTAGCACCACCAAAGGTCGATCAGGTCATTGAGGTTGATGCCCAGGCGGTCGAGCTTGAGCCCATCGAGGAGTAGTTAGGGATGAACCAGTTGGCTCAAACTGGAAATAATGAATTTGTCCGCAAGCTTTTGTTGGAGCACCAACTTGTTGATATCGAGGGGCTGCAACGGGCTGATGAGGCCAGGGAAGCCAGGCCTGACATTGGCCTTGTTGAGGCCATGTTAAACCTTGAGATCCTGGATGAACGCCAGTTTTTACACACGATGGGGGTTGTTTTGGACCTCCAAGTTCTGGACGAATTACCAGTTGATGATATCGACCTGGAATTGGTGCGAGACCTGCCAATTACCTATGCAAAACAGGGATATGTACTGCCTTTAAGACGTGAGGATGGTCGCGTTGTAGTGGCCATGTCCAACCCCTTGGACTTGTCAGCGCAAGATGACCTGAGGGTGTTATTGCGCGGCAGGATAGAGCCGGTCCTTGCTTTGCGAGAAACCGTTTTTGAGGGGATTAACAAGGTCTACGACCGGATGCACGGCCTTGAAGGTACAGCGGGCGAGGTCTTGCAAGATGACGACTTGGGTTCTATCGCCCACGAGATTGAAGAATCAACCAAGGATATTTTGGATGTCACTGATGAGGCACCAATCATCAGGCTGGTCAACAGCATATTGGCCCAGGCGGTCAAGGATCGCGTCTCGGATATCCACATTGAGCCTTATGAAAAGCACCTTTCTGTGCGATTCAGGAAGGACGGCATTCTGCGTGAAGTCCTTCGCCCACCACGGCGATTTCAGGCGTCTATCGCCAGCCGAATCAAGATCATGGGAAATCTGAATATCGCTGAAAAGCGACTGCCCCAAGACGGTAGGATTAGGCGAGTTGTTGCAGGAAAAGAGATCGACATCCGACTTTCGACCGTCCCAACGACCTTTGGCGAACGACTGGTCATGCGTATCTTGGACCGTACATCCACGGTCTTGGACCTGACAGATCTGGGGCTCGATAAAAAGCTTCTCGATACGATGGAGGACTTGATCAGCCGACCTCACGGGATCATCTTGGTAACAGGTCCCACCGGGTCTGGTAAAACCACCACGCTGTATGCTTGTCTTACCAGGATTAATACCCCTGATAAAAACATCCTAACTGTTGAAGATCCTGTGGAATATCAGATTTCCGGCATTGGTCAGATGCAGGTCAATCCCAAGATCGACTTTACCTTTGCCAATGGACTTCGGGCGATTTTGCGACAAGACCCTGACGTGGTTTTAATCGGGGAAATCCGTGACAAGGAAACCGCGGAGATCGCGGTTCAGGCGTCTTTGACTGGCCACTTGGTGTTTAGCACCCTGCACACTAATGACGCGGCCTCTGCCTTTACTCGACTGGTCGATATGGGAGTTGAGCCGTTTTTAATCGCTTCGTCGGTCTTGGCCATGGTGGCCCAGCGTTTGGTGCGTGTTGTGTGTCGTGAATGCAGGGTGCCATATGTCCCATCGGAAGGGGAGCTTGCCTCTTTAGGCCTCACGAAAGTTGAACCAAGCGACACGTTTTTCAGGGCGGCTGGATGCCCAGCATGTTCAAACACCGGTTATGCAGGCCGAAACGCCATCTATGAAATCATGCGCGTTGACGAGGCCGTGCGCGAACTGGTTATGAAAAACGCGGATGCTGGTGCGCTGAAAAGGGCGGCCCTGGCGGGAGGCATGCGGACCTTGCGACAAGATGGCGTTTTAAAAGTTCGCCGCGGGATTACCACGGCTGAAGAGGTTATGAGAGTTACCCAGGGTGACTTAGATTAGGATGGCGCGATGCCGTTGTTTGAGTACAAAGGATATTCCTCAAAGGGAAAGCAGGTCACCGGAGTGGTGGAAGCTGATGGCCCGGCTGACTTGAGGGGCAAGCTTCTGAAGGATGGCGTTTACCTTACTTCCTTTGCGGAAACTGGTGGTTCCAAGACCAAAGCGGCGCGAAAAGGCGATAAAAAGGGCGACGGCTCTCTGCTTTCTAAAGAGATTGACCTCAAGGGAATGTTTGAAAGGGTTAAACCTGGGGAAATCGCCGTACTTACAAGGCAGTTTGGGACGTTGCTGCGGGCTGGAATTCCGATGACTGAGGCCTTGACGGCCTTGGTAGCTCAGCAAGAAAAGCCAAAGTTAAAGGCTGTAATGACCTCTGTCAGGGAAAAAGTTCGCGAGGGTAGCTCTTTGGCTGACGCTTTGGCCGAGCATCGCAAAATCTTTACGGACCTTTACATCAACATGGTCAGGGTTGGTGAGGCGTCGGGTACCTTGGACATCGTTCTTGAGCGGCTTGCCGACTTTTTGGAATCCAACGTCAGGCTTCGTTCCAAGGTGACCTCGGCGATGATTTATCCAATCCTGATGGCCGGTGTTGGACTGCTGATTGTCGCCTTGATGATGCTTTTGGTTGTTCCAAGGATGGTTGAGCTGTTTGAAGACATGGGTGGCGAGCTTCCACTGCTTACCAGGATCCTTATTTTCCTTAGTGATATGGCCACCAATACCTGGTTTATCGGTCTGCCACTGACGATTTTGGCGATTTGGTGGTTTAAGCGATACATCAACACCGAAAAAGGGCGCTGGTGGTGGGATGGCGTCCGTTTGCGTGCCCCGCTGTTTGGACCAGTTGTGCGCTTGGTGTCGGTGGCCAGGTTTGCGCGCACCTTGGCGACTCTGCTTACTTCTGGGGTTCCAGTGCTTTCATCGCTGGATATCGTCAAGACAATCGTCAACAACGTCGTTATGGCGAAGGCGATAGATGACTCGAAGGTGGCAGTACGTGAAGGTGAAAGCCTGGCGACACCGCTGCAAAAAAGCGGGCTCTTTCCACCGATGATGACGCACATGATCGCCATTGGCGAAAAGACAGGTCAACTGGAAGGGATGCTAAAAAACGTGGCCGATGCCTACGACTCAGAAGTTGACTCCAGGGTGACCATGCTGACCGCAGTGATGGAGCCCGTGATGATTGTAGGTATGGGCATTATGGTTTCATTTCTGGTGTTCGCCATTTTAATGCCGATGCTGAAGATGAACGAGGTCATAGCAGGGGGCTAATTGCCTCGGGGAGGACTATTATGAAAACGCGAATAGCTGCAAAGAGTTCCAAGGCTGCTTTTAGAGGAATGACTCTACTCGAAATCATGGTTGTTATTGCCATCATAGGAATTGTGGCAACAGCAGTCTCGGTTGGCGTTGTTGGGTATTTGAACAAAGCCCGTGTTAATGCAACAAAGTCGCAGATTGGAACCATTTCCAACGCACTCCAGATGTATGCCCTTGATGGCGATTATCCAAACACCCTGACTGCCCTGACAGAAGGCGTTGGAGCTCCACTGAAGCCAAAGCAACTTAAGGATCCATGGGGCCAGGACTTTGTCTACAACTATCCCGCCCAAGACGCCACCCGCGAGTTTGATTTGTGTTCAAAGGGGCCTGACAGGCGGGAAAATACAGAAGACGACATATGCAATGACTAGATTTGACGAGATCACCTTGACTCGACGCAAGATGGCAGGCTTTACCCTGATTGAACTTGGGGCGGTGCTGGCCATAGCGATGCTCTTGGTGGTCGCTGGGATAGCAACAATGCAGGGGATTCGGAAGGCAGACATTAGTACCTCTGCTGCAAAAATCTCGGCATCTATCCGATATCTTTACGATCTAGCTGCTATCAATAACAGAACTTACCGCTTGGTTTTTGATTTTGAGTCCAGCTCATACTGGGGTGAACAGATTGATTTATCCCAGACGTGTGGGACTGCAGTCCTGCCCTCGGATGAAGAGCGAAAATTCGGTTCTGACGAGCCGACTATTGGTGGGTCAGAGGTGTCTGATAGCCCAACTGGTGGTCAGGGAAAGCTTAAAGACAACCTGCTTTCCAAGCGTGAACTGCCCAAAGGCATCAGGTTTATGGGGGTGATGACAACCCACCAAGACGAACTGACCGAAGACGGCACTGCCGAGGTTTACTTTTTTCCAAGTGGTTACGTTGAAAGGGCGTTTATCTATCTGGAACGCGATGGCGAGGTTTATACCATCGAAACTCTTCCCTTGAGGGGAGTTGGTGTTGTTCATTCAAAAGAGCTTGATCTTAGGGACTTGCTGGATGAAGGCTAAAAGATGGCCAAGGTGTCAAAAATAACAGGATTGAATCGGCGTAACCAAAGGGGGTTTACCCTCCTTGAGGTTATGGTTGCGCTGATGATTCTTGCTATGTCCTTGGCGGCCATATCGTTTTCAAACGCGGCGGCCATGAATCAGGTCAGCAGGATCACCAGAATGACCACCGCTGCCTTTTTGATGGAGGGCGTTGTAAACGATATTCATGCTCACTATGTCAGCCAGGGCTTGCCATCAAACAGCATTGAAGACCGCCAGTGCGACCTGCCAAGGGATTTTCAGAACATCTACGAATGCAGATATGACTTAAAGGCCCTTAATTTGACGCCCGATCAAGTCACAACCTTGGCTGAGGCGGCGATGACCCAGTTTGCAAACTTAGGCGAGCTTGGGCAAGACATGGATGGTGTCTCCAGTGGCGGCCTTGACCTTCAACAGTTGGCAGTATTTTCCCCTTTGTTTGGTCCCATGGGTCAGGAATTGATGGCGTTGTGCAGGGTTGATATGAGCCAAGTCATCATGGGCGTGACCGCGATGACTGGCTTTTTGCCCAGAATTATCGACGAGGTCAGTAAACGAACCAGGCAGCTAACAGTGCGATTAACCTGGAGAGATGGTCCCAGGGGCAGTCGTGAGCTTCCAGTTCAGACCTTCATAGTGTCTTTGCCTGAAGAAGAGATGGCCGCCAAGCGCGAGATGGAGCGGATGATGGACGTCCAAGAGGCCGTCCAGGCAAACACTCCAGGTTTTGGTACCAGGGGGACTATTACTCCGCAAGGAACTCCAAGCACGCAAATGCCCGTTGGTGGTGGTGCCAAGCTACCCTTTGGGGGTGGCAAATGAAAAAGGGGGGCTTTACACTGATAGAAGTGCTGGTGGCAGTTGGTCTGCTGGCGTTTATTTCGCTGCTGATGGTGCAGGCCATCCGTTTGTCTTTTCAGGCTCGCGAAGAAATAGCAAGAGTCGAGGATTTAAACCACGCCGCCCAGGTTGCGCTTCGACGGATGACTTCTGACATTTCAATGGCTTACGTTTCGAACCATGTTAATCAGCAGGAGCCCACCACGGCCACCCTTTTTGATGGGCGTGAGGACACCCTGCTTTTTTCGTATCTTGGGCATGAAAGGCGCAGGCGAGGTGCCAGGGAGTCAGACCAAGGCATAGTTGAATATCGCCTTGAACGAGGTGCGGAAGGGCGGCAGCTTATCCGTCGTGAAAAGTTTATTCCTGATACTGAGCCTGAACGAGGCGGCATTCGTGAGGTTTTGGTCACAGGAATTAAGGATTTTAGACTGGCTTACTGGGATGAAAAAAGTGAGGACTGGAAAAACGAATGGGAGGTAATCATGGAAGATGCCTTGCGTTCGGGAACTGGAGGGTCCTTGTCACCAGTGGTAGCCCCTGCAGGGTCGGCCATGATGAAGGCGGCCCAGGAAAAAA
>DUVQ01000084.1 GCA_012840965.1 Oligoflexales bacterium
ATATGGCAGCCGTCCCCATAACACCGCCCAAAAACAAAGAGCCAGTGTCGCCCATAAACACTTCAGCTGGATGGCAGTTATACCAAAGAAAACCTAAAGCAGCCCCGGCCACACCTCCCACAAACACGGCAACCTCGCCTGCGCCAGGCATTGGCGTGTACAGGAAATAATTGGCCAGGAAATAATCGTTAATTGGGCTGCCCAGCACATAGGCAAACACCCCAAGTACCAGCAAGACAAAAAATGAAGGCCCAACTGCTAGGCCGTCCAGCCCATCGGCAAAATTCACCGCATTTGCAGAATAGGCAATCATGAAAACTATAAAAAGAGCATAGCCTAGACCGATATCTATAACTGGATATTTATAAAAGGGAATATAGATATTTGTATCAATTGGAAACCAAGGAGAAGTCTTGGTGTTAAGCAAAATTATGGCAAGTCCAATACCAAAACCGATCTGGCTAAGGTACTTCCCAGCCCTGGATAATCCCTTGTCAGAGTTGCGATTTTTGATCTTTAAGATGTCGTCTAAAGCGCCAGTTCCCGCAAACCACAATGACGCGACTAACAGAATCTGAACAAATTGATTACCCAGATTACCCCACAGTAAGACGCTGCCAAGGCCACCTATCAACAACAAAAGCCCCCCCATAACTGGAGTACCCGCCTTGCTGGTGGGATCGACCTCACCATATGTTCTTTCAACTGAACGAATCCCCTTTTTAAACAACCAATGGATGATGGGGCGCCCAAAAATCAAGGTGATGAGCAGCCCAGTAACCAAGGCAAAGATAGAGCGACCAGTGACGCTAAAAAGCATTGCCTTGTTAAAAAATCCTGTATTTTGAGCAAGCCAATAAAACATGCTTTTGCCCCCTACAAAGAAACGGACTATTCCGGCTTACTTTGCGTTTTCTTGATAGTGTCTGACAGTTTTTTAGCAGCCTCCTTCATCGGATATACTGGCCTGTTATCAATCGATGTGGCAAGGATTTGTCTCATCTCATGCTTGGCTGTGTCAGGTTTTAAAATGCCTCGTGTGACGGCACTTTCTAGGGCAAGATACATTGCTGCCCTGACCTTCCACACGCGGTCAAAACGCAAAGGAATCAACGCCTTTATCAGCCTGTCTCCATCGTTAAGTATGGTTCCCAAGGCCATTACTGCCGCCTCACGAACCTCGAAGGAGTGATCCAGCAAGCAAGATTCTATGATGGTGCAAATCTCGACATATCTTGATTGATCCATCAAGCCACTGTTCATGAAATGCTCAAACGAGAACTTGCCAATAGCTGTTAAAGCCACCGCTCTAGCCTCGTAATAGGGATCCTCCAAAGCCTCAATCAGGCCTTCAAGAACTTCAGGTGACTGTCTAACGCTGGCATCAAAATCCATCAGGCCTTTCAAGCCGACCAAGGCATCACGCCTGACTATCGGGACATCCTTAAACAAGCCGCGGTTAGGCTTAAATATGTGCATCAAGATGGGTAAAGCCTGGGTATAACCCATCAAACCTGCCATCCTGCAGGCCCTGGCACGCAACACATAATTCGAGCTGATAAAGTATCCGTTGATTTTGTACTCAAACATCCATTTGTCTTCTTGAGCTAGCGTCTTTTGTCCAGACTTGACCTCACGCAAAAAGACATCCAGCTTGTTTGAGCTCATTTCAAGGACTTTTGTAAATGAAAGCTTCGAGACATCAGATTCGCTTGCATTTGTTTCGTCTTGGCCTTGTTTGATAGGCGTTTTATTAAGCAAAGATTCCAAAACGTTAACAATATTGTTCAGGACATCTGGATCATATTGTTGTTTTGCAGCCTCACGAAGACTGGCCAGCTTGTCAGGGGCGCACAGCAGGTCCACTATGGTTTTAGTCAGTTTTTCATGGTCTACAGTATCAACAATTTGGCCATCTTCAACAGTGACGGACTCTAACAGCAAAACGGCAGCCTGTTGACTTGCCAAGGCATGACCATTTAAGGCTTGGTGTTCCCCTGGCAGATTTATCTTGGGCACCACGATTGCCGGCATCCCAGCGGCGCAGACCTCGTTTAAAGTGCCAGCACCGGCCCTGCATATCACGAGGTCTGCAGCAGCATACTGGGTCCCAATATCGTCGAAAAAATCAGAGCGAATGTATTTTTCGTACGCCAGGTCTGGGAACTTCGCCAACTGGGCCTCAGTGTCAGCCGCCCCGTTGTAGCTGTTACCATCAAGGTATTTTCCGGTCCCATGGATGATCCACACCGTTTTAAATCCAAGAAGGGTGGGCAGTGAATTAACTATGGCTCGGTTCAGGGTTTTTGCCCCCTGTGAACCTCCAAACACAAAGACAACCCTTGCATCCTGTGGAATGCCAAGCTTGTCCCTGGCCCAAGCGCGATCCAAGCCCATAGTTTTTGGCCGCACTGGATATCCAACCGCAATGGATTTGGCCCTGATTGCCTTGGGTAAGCCCTGCTTTGAAACAACGCCAACCACATCGGCAAATTGAGCAGCCACCGCGTTCATTTTCCCCAAGACCACATTGGATTCATGTATGAAAATTCGAGCTTTACTTAAACGTAGCTTGCGCAAAAAAGCAGCTGCCAAGATAACTGGGGCAGTACCATAGCCGCCACTTGCAATTACTAGGTCAGGGCGCCAAGTCAGCAGTATCCAACCAGACTTGGTAAAACCAAAAAGCATTGCCACTGTAAACAAGAAAAGAGCCCACGGACGGCGGCCAGGCCACGGTCGGGACGCCACGAATTTGATGGGAATACCCGCCTTTGGGACCATCGAGGCCTCGGCCTTTCCTTTAAGCCCCACATACAGATGTTGCGCATCCGGATGCCTTTGGGCCAAAGCCGAATGCATCGCCAAATTGGGGGTAACATGCCCACCAGTACCGCCACCTGTATATAAAATCCGATACGGAACAGAACCTTTCATCGCGGATCCTGCATCAATAAAATGCCTGCGGCAGTCTAGCACGTAATCAAGCAGGCTACGAAATTGCAGGCTGCGGCTTTTGACGAACTCTTGGGTGCCAAAATCATAGCCAGTACAAAAAGGTAACAATCGGTATTTTTAAGCAAAGTTATTTTCTGAATAATTCAATGCAATTTTTTGATACGAGTTTTGGCTTTTTTTTTACAATCCAGCTTTGTGTTGTTCTGGTGATGCCTAGACCAATTCTTGCCAAGGCTTTTTGATTAGGGGAGGTCATATGCATTTTTCGCGTAATGTGTTTTTAGCTGGGGCAGCTCTGTTTTTGGCACAGTTCATGTCTTGTATGGATTGTGACCGCAGTGGGTGCGAGGTGCTTGATAAGGCCGCGCCAGCAGCCGATATTACCCAGGGATTGGCTGGAGCGGGTGCTGTTGGCTCGGACATGATTGGAGAATACCTAGGTCAGACCTGTCAAGAGTGTCCTTTTATGAATGTGTCCTTCCAAATCTGGAAAACCGAGAGCGCAACGCTGACGGCCGATGAAGCAAAGGCGATTTGTTGCTTAGGCGACCCACTGCATAAAGTCTCGACTGACCCATGGTACGAAGTCGCTTTGGACGCTGGGGATTATCTGGCATGCACCAGGGCAGGCGAGCAGTGGTACTGCACAGTTTTCACTGTGGCTGAAGGGATGATAACGACCCTGCACATACTGCAAAAGTTTGGCCCATGTGTTTTCTATGTTTCAAAGCCTGGAGACACCCCACTAGAGGTGGATGAACCGCTTATAGTGTACTGCGAAGAATAACTATAAATCGTTTCCCGAGTCTTGCCGCTGCTTTGATCGTTCTGGGGATGACCGCGGTTGGCAAAATAAAAGGCCGCTGATGTTTAATTTCTGGCAGTTCATCTATGAAGTGCTGGTGATTATCACGGGAATTGATGAGGCTACCAAAAACGTTCCCAAGCGGGGGTGAAATCTTCGCTTTTGTCTGATGATTTGCCTTTAAAAAGCGGTCGTACGCCGGATCCATCGCGGTTCATTAGGTAAAGGCGCTGTTTTTTGTCCCTTGTTGAGGTAAAGACCAGCTTGCGACCATCAGGTGACCACGAGGGGCTTTCATCGTTCCAAGGCCCTTTTGTTATGGGGCTGGCCTCCCCTGTCGCCACATCATAGACCCAGACGGAAAAGTAAGCCTTGTCTCCCCTTGATTGGTAAGCAATCTTGCCACCATCAGGTGACCAGTCAGGGCTTGTGTTGTATGTACCAGGTAAAGGCAGTAGCCTTTGATTAGAACCATCTGAATTCATTACATATATCTGCGGCTTACCACTTCGATCTGACACAAACGCAATCTGTTTTCCATCTGGTGACCACGTTGGATTGGTATCCACAGTCCGTTCTGTGTCGGTAAGCCTTGCAACTTCCTTAGAAGTCTTGGCATCCAAGAGCCAGATATTTGGATTTCCCTCTGGTGCCACAGTGAGGGCAACCGTTTTACCATCAGGTGAAAAGGCAGCGCCTGAGTTTTGGCCCTGAAAATTCGAAAACAGCTCCCCATCGATCCAAAGGTCAGGATTGCCGCTGCGGTAGTCTGTCCAAGCTACTTTCCCCCCAGGAGCCCAGGATGGCAAAATCGCCAAGGTCTCACCTGGACTAACCTGGACGACCTCTTCCTTGCCAATCTCCACAACGTAGATCTTTTTTGGCTTGCCAGGTGCTGCTCGCCTGGCAAAGGCTATCCTGGTGTGTTCGGAATCATGAAGACCTGTCACGCAAAGCAGCAACGATTTTACATAGTTGCGACCAAAGGTCTCGACCTGATTCACAGGAACCAAGCCCTCAGAAGACTTGACTCTTAGGATTTGTCCCTCTTCAGTCAGATAAGCGCTTAGTACCAGGTGAATTCCTTGCGGTTTTGCCGACATCTCACCAACTATGACCAGCCAGGCCCCAATGCGCCGCCATCCTTCATAGTCAAAAGCAGCCTCACTAAACCAAGTCACTACTGGACCCTGTGGGATAAGGCTTTCCGGACGCACCAAAAAGACCCCTGACAGCTCGGCCTCGCTGGCCATAGCCCCTGCAAGTCGGCTGGAAATGTAGGCCAAGTCTCCACCTGGAGATAAATCGACAACCCTTGGATAAGCAATGGGAATTGGCCCCATTCCAAAAGACCACCCCATGGCGCCACATCTGGGGTCTTCAATCGGGTTTGGGTTAGCAAAGGCGCTTTCAAAGGACATCAGCAAGATAAAACCGGAAAGGACAAGTCTGTACACCTAGTTTCACCGCTTGAAAAGCGACCCATCAAGATCGATAACCATGCCACGCTGATTTATGAAGACCAAAGTCGCCTCGTCCGGAGCTGGAAGGTAGGCGCTGCCTCCATCCTTGGGGGAAAACCGCTTAACTGCCTGTACAGCAGCAGCGTTAAATCGATTATCCGATGATCGTTGAACAACCTGGTACCCCAAAATCTGGCCAGATGAATTGATCTTGGTCACCTTAATGCGCACCTTCAGCTTTTTTAAGTCGGCGTCACTAAGAAACGGCGGGACTGTAAACTGCTCGCGCAACGCCAAGGAGACCTTGCCAGCATATATGTTGCCAGCCTTAAACTCAGTGCCTGAACCATGCACTGAACCATCAGGGGAACCAACTATCCTGGAAAGCTCGGTTGGCCTCTTCCTGGGGTCATCATCCTCAGGTGCGCCCAAAATGTCAGTCAAAGTGTCCTTTCGCTTCCTATCAACCTCAGCCTTTTTCGCCCTTACATCTTGCACAGGTGGCTGGTCCCTAGAAGTTGGCGTTTTTGTTATATTAACGGCCTCTTCGATTTTTTCCGGCTGTTCATATTTTACCAGCTTTGGAAAGGTCCCAGGCTTGGCATCGGCCATTCCCAGCATGGGGATGATCGACGCCTCGATCATCCCAACATCAAGCTCAGAGGTGTTGTCCAGATTCCTGCGACGCTTTTTGACTGGATTCTCAGAGCATCGAATGTCATCACACAGTTGTGCAACCCCTGAAGGGGCAACCTCAACAGCGTCTCCACCAGCAGTTGCAAGCATCACAGCCAAAAGGGCGTGGATAATCAGGGTCGCAATCGCGGCGATTATAAAATACGTGCTGTCTGAATCTAGGCCTGCCTTACCCAACTTATTAAGACTCCGGCTCTGCAATTAACCCGAATTTACCAACTCCAAGAGCTCGCACCTTGGCCATCACCTTAAGCGTCATCCCATAAGGCAACGTGCGGTCAGCCCTTAAATACAGCTCTTGGTCAGTCATCAACTTTTCGTTGCTTTTAAGCTTAGCGACCAGTACCTCGATGCACTTGTTAAAAGCCGTGTCGTCATTCTGGTCCCAAGCCCTGCGACGCGTACCAACAACGGCGGTTTTTAAACTTGGCGCCAAATCCAAACAGCGCATTATCTCAATGTCACCAATGTAAAAAACCGCGTCAGAGTCAATCGAAAGGACCAGCTTCTGTTCTTCAACCATGTTGACAGGTTCAGCGTCAGTTCTTGGCAGATTTACAGGCACCTTTTGGTCCATCTCGTCAGGTGCCTTGATCGTGTCCTCGGCACGCTCCATCTCTTGCTGGACCTGCATTGTTTCAATTGATGAAGAGATCATGAAGATAATCAAAAGAACCAACATGACGTCCACCAAGGGAGTCACGTTGATCTCAGATAACATACCGCCACCACCGGGCCTTGTCATAGCCATCGAAATTACCTCCCGGTTACCCAAGGTTCCTACTGACGAAAGAACTGGCGCTTCAAGACGTTCAGAAAGTCAATTCCAAAGTTTTCTAGCTCAGCCATTAACACTCGGATTTTGCTGTTGAAATAGTTAAAGGCCATAACAGCAGGGATAGCTGCGAGTAATCCGATGGCTGTGGCCACGAGGGCTTGTGCAATGTGTGGTGTAACTGTCTGTAAAACAGGCTGATCCGGTCGAATGTAGGCAAAAGCGTTCATAATGCCCCACACCGTTCCAAACAGACCTATAAAAGGGGCTGCAGAACCGGTTGTTGCCAAAAATGGGACCAACCGCTCAAGTCTGGTTTGTTCCGCCTGTTGGGCACGCCTTAGCGTTCGTTCAATGTTTTCAAAACCATAGCTTCCACCTAAACCAGTTGCATCACCAGCCTTGATGCGCCCAAGCTCGGTGTACGCGGCACGAAACACTCGTGCCACGGGGGCATCCGCCAAACGTTCCGAGGCGTCCCACACCCCGTCAAGGGTTTCACTGCGCCAAAAAGTGTCTACAAAGCTCTGTGACTGTTGGCGCAACTTACGAAACTGTAACCACTTGTAAGCAATGATAAACCAGCAGGCGATTGACATCGCTATCAACACCAGCAGCACCAGTAAAACCATACCTCTGGAATCTACAACCTGCTGAAACACATTTATATCAAAGGTTTCTTCCACTACAGGATTAGTTGTAACGCTAGCTACGGTAGCTAATGAAAGTGACTTGAAAATCGATAGCATGTTGGCTCCTGCACAAGGCAAACTGCAGCCAAGGATAGCACAGGAGCAATTACAACCCACAGTTGACGACAAAAGGTTTTTTAATTCGATAGATAGCCGTTTATAAAAGGCAAAAAACGAGCCACGTATGGGGCCACATGCTAAAATGCGCACCAAGGAGTGGAACCAAGTGCACGACACCTTCACAATCCTGGGTATCGACTTTCCGGCTTACTTCACGTTTTTGATGTTGGGGTACACCTTCGTGGTGCTTCTGGCACACAAAGACACGCCTAGGCTCAAGATTAACGGCAATCATCTGCTTGATATGGCGATGCTGTTGATTATCGCTGGCTTAATTGGCGCACGCCTGCTGCATGTAGTAGCAGATGGACAGTTTGATGAATACGTGAAGCTGTGTACTAACCCTTTGGCCACCAAAGGCGAGCTTTTGGCAGGTGGAAAGCAATGCGTCACAGACGCCCAGTGCATAGAGGCCAAATTGGGGGCCCTTTGCCACCCTGAGCATGGCACTTGCCACTCTGGGCGGGACTGCCTTCGCGCCTTTAAATTCTGGTATGGAGGATTGGCTTACTATGGGGGGCTAGCTTTAGCGTCAGTCGTCGGCGTGTTGTTCATAAGATGGCGCAAAATGCCATTTCGCAGGGTTGCCGACTTGGCAGGTTATGGGATTCCTTTGGGACTGGTTTTTGGGCGGCTTGGTTGCTTTTTTGCCGGGTGCTGTTATGGGACTATCGCAAAATTTGGAGGCCTTGAATTTCCAAAGGGGTCGCCAGCTTGGGTACATCACTTTGAGGCCGGACTTATCACCAAACAGGCGACTCATTCGTTGCCAGTCCATGTAACCCAGCTGTGGGAAGCCGCTGTCTGCTTTGCTATCTTTGCCTACGTCTACTTCTGGCGGCGCAAAAGGCAGAGATTCGACGGCCAGTCATTTGCCTGGTCACTGATGGCCTACGCGGTTGCACGTTTTATCATTGAAATCTGGCGGGATGACCCAAGAGGTGTCTGGTTTGGGCTTTCCACATCCCAGTGGCTTGGAATCCCACTTTTTGCCATCGGCGCTGGCCTGTACTGGTACTGGCGTAAAAATCCAGTCGATTATGACGCAAGCGACTCCAAGGCCAACGCGGCATTGGAGCGAAACCAAGAAGTTGATGAATAATATTGAACACTTTGCAGAAATTCTAGTTGATGGCGGCGTGGTGGCCTTTCCCACCGAGACTGTCTATGGCCTTGGTGCTAATGCCAAAAACGATGCGGCTGTGGCAAGGATTTTTGAAATCAAGGCACGGCCAAGATTTGACCCCTTAATCGTCCACGTCAGCAGTCTGGATATGGTCAACCAAGTCGCAGCATCCATCCAGCCAATCCAGCGCAAGCTGATGGAGGCCTTTTGGCCAGGCCCGCTTACAATAATTTTTCCAAAATTATCTGTGATTTCCGACCTGGTAACTGCTGGCCTGCCAACAGTTGCGGTCAGAATGCCAAATCATCCTGTGGCCTTGGAACTAATTCGCACGGCAGGCATACCAGTTGCGGCGCCCTCAGCCAATCCATTTGGTCGTACAAGCCCAACCACTGCTGCCCACGTGGCGGAATATCTTGGTGACAAGGTCGATGGGATTTTGGATGGAGGTCCATGTGCCGTAGGCCTGGAATCCACGATTTTGTCGCTGATAGACGGCAAGCCAACAATCCTACGAACAGGCGGCCTTGCTATCGAGGACATCCAGGCGGTAATCGGGCCAGTTCACATCGCGCCTCCAAACGACGACCTGCCCCAAGCCCCTGGCAGACTTCAACGTCACTACGCGCCTGCGACACCAATGGTCCTGGACCCTAAGAGGGCGATTAAACCAGATTCAACGACCGGACTTTTGACATTTACCGGACGCCCAGATGAAGCGGCCTTCAAGGCAGTAGAGGTATTGTCTCGTAGCGGCGACCTGAAAGAGGCCGCAAGCAGGCTGTTTGCAGCCATCAGGCGCCTAGACGCAATGGGCCTAAGCCTGATCGTGGCAGAACCAGTTCCAGATGAAGGCCTAGGTCGAGCAATCAATGATCGGCTGCAAAGGGCCTGCAAACGGGGTTGATGGGGGTGGGGACAGGAGGCAGGGACAGGGGCGGGGTAGGAAGATGCTGACCTGCAGGATTTGGAGCTAAAGGACGTCGAGAGGGCACCCTGCAACATGGTCCGGGGGCAATCCTGGAGGGCGCTATCGGGAGTTGCCGGGACCCGACGGTCTTATTGGCGACTTGAAGGACGCGAAGCGGCCCGGCCGGGCATAAACACCGCCGCCATTCATGGCGGCTAACGCCCGGACGATGTCGCCAATGAGACCAGTCGGGTGGCAACGGGAGATTTTGGGCCCGGAAGGATGCCCACGGACATGTTTTACAACTGTAACGAAGAGATAAAACGCCAAAAAGAACTTACAATCAAAAGCCAGAACATACAAATTGGCAGGATCTGCAACAGGAACAGGAGGCAGGGACAGGGATTTTTGCCTAGGGTACAGCCGTCCTCACCAAACGGAAGCCCAAGTTATTGGAATTCGAGCTAGGAGAAATGGCGGAGCGGCTGGCCGACCGCACAAGGCTAGCAGGACTGTTAAAAGCACCGCCACGATAACAACGTTTAGTGAGCATGTCATCCGGGTCTGGTCCTAAGGGATCTGTGACGCCGTTCTGATTCCGGTGGTAATAGCTACTATGGAACAAGTCCCACACCCATTCAAAAACGTTACCGTTCATATCATACAAACCCCACGGATTCGGCAGCAATCGACCTACTAGCTTGGGGCCTTCTGAGTTGTAGTCGTACCAAGCTATCTGTGGTAGGAGTGTTCCTAATGGATCCTCCTGATTACACAACATTTCCCCATTGTCTCCATAGTAGCTACCTATCCAATAGGCAGTCTTGGTTCCGGCTCTGGCGGCATATTCCCATTCTGCCTCTGTCGGTAAACGATAACCGTTACAGTCAAGACCCTTAAACACCACTGTGCACTTCTGCGCCCCGGCACCCAAAGTACCTTCACAATCCGTTATTTCGTAACACTCATCGTAACCTTCGTCCAAAGAAAGCAGGTTCGCATAATGAAGCACATCAAACCAATTGATATTTGTCACAGGACAGTCATCGCATCCATCAGCAGCAGACGGATGTTGATTATTGGCAATCAAAGCGGCCCACTCTTTCTGAGTAACTTCAGTCTGTTTCATATGAAATGGACGCGAAATCGTGACTGGGTGGACTGGCTTCTCACCACTTCCACTCACGGGACATGTATCTTCTTCGGGAGCTCCCATTTCAAAGGTACCTGATGGGATCAAGCACCAGTCGTTAAAGCAGGAACGTGGCACTACAGAGTCATCGACCTTTGTGCAGCGATTGTCATGGCGATAGTAGCCTTCATCACATAAACAAAAGGCTTTATTGTCGCTGGTAACGACGCAGGAACCATTACTGCCGCAGTCAACATCCGTACAAGGAGATTGACCACCACCACCACCTTCAACTTTCACACACTGTGCGCCATTGGACTGATAGCCAGGGCGGCAAAGGCAGACAGGGGTGTTGTCATAAGCGATTGTGCAGACACCATCGCCGGCGCATTCGACATCCTTACAAGGGTTCCCGCCGGTCGGAGCTTCCTTGCAGACGCCACCTTGCAAAACAAATCCATCGTCACAGATGCAGAAGGGGCCATCGTTGCCTAGTCCACAACGACCATGCTCACCACAGTCGAAATTATCGCAGGGATTTGGCACGGCAACACATTTCTGGCCATCACGCTGGTAGCCCTCGTTACAAACACAGACGGGCTCATAAGAGGGAGTCAGCATGCAAACACCATGGCCGCTGCAGGTGACATCTTTGCAAGGGTTGTCCGCCGAGAATTCGGCGCACACACCGTCTTGCAAAACAAAACCAAAATCGCAGATGCAGATTGGGCCTTCAGCGCCAACTGCACACCTACCGTGACTACCACAGTCAACACCAACGCAGTAGTTCTCGAATTCGTCGCCACTATCACCACAGGCGATGAACAGCAGTGCGACTAGGGGCAAAGCTTTCTTGAACATGAAACACCTCCAAACAATATTGGCATTCGGCCCAAAAACCACCGAGTCTCAAACTAAGAACCAAGGAATCCGAAAGGTAGAGTTAGCACTACCTCGAATTTGGGTCAACAGAAATTACCTCTTAGAAATCTGGGTTGGGGGGTGGGGCTGGGAGCAGGGACAGGGCAGGAACAGGATCTGTAGCAGGGTCAGGAGCAGGGACGGGAAGCTAAGATGCGGAATTTGTTACTGGACCTCAGGCTCCTTGGCTGCTAGGCCGGCTAGGGCGTTGTCAAACATTTTTCTAAAGACCTCTTTTGGTACCACTCCGATTTGATAGTCAAGCACCTTGGTGCCTTGGAACAGCACTAGGGTGGGGATGGATTGGATGCCAAGGGCGCCTGCTACGCCAGGATTGTCGTCAGTGTTCATCTTCGCAAACTTGATTCTACCTGAGTACTCGCCAGCCAACTCCTCCACTACTGGGGCGACCATTCTGCAGGGACCACACCAAGGTGCCCAAAAGTCCACGAAAACTGGAAGGGATGATTCAAGCACATCAGTCTCAAAGGAATCATCTGTAACAACGTGTACCAAGGAATTTTCCGCCATTTGTTTCTCCAATAATTTAAGACCTTACAACACTTCAAACCCTGGCTTAAAACGCCAGTGAACTAGGCCTGGCTTACTCACTGACAGGATCTGTCCAGGAGCCTAGGCCGATAAGATGGAAACTAGGACTTAATTAGTCAAGGTCTAGCCACTTGGGAGCAACATCTGACAAGTGAATTTGAACATCTAACACGAATGACGGAGAACACTGGGGAGCCGCAAAATCCAGTGCTTCCTCAGCAGCCGACTGTCGATTGAAGCGTGATTTTAGGATTAAAGTGGTGATTTTAGAGTAAATCTGGTAGTAACCATTTCCAACCGTCAAGGTGGCGGGATTGTATTTAGACTTGGGCAGAAGCTTTTAACCATGAGTGGATACCAAAAAGGCCAGGTTTTAATTGCGCAGGTCTCACAGGGATTGGCACTTGGGGTTTTGGTTGAAGCTACTGGTAACCGCCTGAAGGTGATTTCTGAAAGCGGCAACGTGGAGACTTGGACCAAAGACAGGATCGTCTTTGAGACCCCAATGTCGCTGCGAACTGCCGAGGTCAGTCAAACGGCTTTTGCTGTCAACGAATTGCGCGAAAGACTGCAAAAACAGGCACTTGATATCGACTTGGAATCCCTGTGGGAGCTTTTGGCAGAACAATCCTCAAGCTACCCCGTAAGCGAAATTGCCGAGCTTGCCTTTGGGTTTGATGACCCAGAAAGCGTTGCGGCCCTTCAACTAAAAATCGCACTAGAACCCATGTGGTTTAAGGCTCAAAGCAACAAAGAGCTTACCCCTAGGCCAGCATCATATATCCAGGCGGAAAAACAGCGAATTTTCAGAGAAAACCAGGAGGCTGAGCGCTTGGAAAGGGTGACGCAAGCGATCAAAGTGGCAAGGGAAACTAAAAACCTTGATTTAACAGATGCGGACACCCGTCTTGGAGTTAACTGGTTAAGAACCTTGGCAATTGAAGGGGCTGAAAACCGAGATGGAGCAAGGGCAGTCGAGCTTTTATCCCGAATCAAAGGCCAAGCTACTTCTGATGGCCCTTTTGATGCCTTTGAACTGTTAGTAGAACTTGGGGTCTTTGCTGACGATGAAATATTAAGCGTGCATCGCTTTGGTTTTGCAAAGGATTTTCCTGATGACGTCCAAAATGAGGCGATAGAGTTAGCAAACACACCAATATCCCAAAAAGAATTGATTAATCGCACCGAGCTTGGCGCTTCTGGCGTTGGACCGCTTGCAATTGACGATCCTTGGACTACTGACGTAGACGATGCACTGTGGGTCGAGGACCTGCCAGATGGACGATGGCAGGTGCACATTTTGATAACTGATGTTTTTGCAAGGATTCCACCCGATTCGTTGGTTGCACGCGAGGGAATGACTAGGGCAGCATCCCTGTATCTGCCAGACCGAACGATCCCAATGCTGCCACCGATCCTGTCGAAGGGTGCTTTGGCTTTCACGACCGGAGTGCAACATCCTGCCCTGGATTTTATCTGCACAATTGACTCGTTTGGATTGGTGTCACACTTCGAAATAAAACCTGTGTTTACAAAGCTTGGATGCAGGATTACCTATGAAGAAGCCGATGCCCAGATCCAAAACCAAGTTGACTCACATCCAGCGTCAAAAACGCTGCATACTTTGAATTTCCTGGCTCAAGCGCTTGCTACAAGGCGAGTACAAGATGGTGCCGTCATAATCGAAAAGGATGAGCACTTGGTAAGAGTGATTGACGGAAAACCTCAGCTACACAGGATTGAGCATGATTCAGCTGCTAGGCGCCTTGTTTCTGAGTTCATGATTTTGGCCTGTACTTTGGCTGGAAGATTCGCTAAAGAGCATGACATTCCGGTGGTTTATCGAAGGCAACCCCCACCTGACGACAAAACAGCGCTTGGCGAGTGGGACCCGACTAGCAAGGCCTCGACCCTGAAACTGCTGCGCTCAATGCGAAAGGCGGAGCTAACCACCCAGCCAGATTTCCACTGGGCCATGGGGGTAGTGGGCTACACTCAAGTCACCGCACCCCTTAGACGATTCCAGGACTATGTGGTTCACGGCCAGTTAAAAGGCTTTATTAATGATGGGGTAGCCCCTTTAAACACGCAGGAACTATTGAAATTATTTGGAGATCTGGAAGCCCGTGGTGAGGCTTTAAGCGCGACCGAGCGTGAAGCGAGACGATACTGGCTGCTTAAATATCTGAAACAGTACGAGGGGCAGGAAGTTTCGGGAGAAGTCGTTTCAACACAAGGTTCCAGGGCAATGGTTCAACTGGATGAAACTGGATTAAATCTAACAGTTACTGGGTTTGGACACGTGGATTTAGGTACTAAAGTTCAAGTGGTGGTACGTTCAGTTGACCCGCGGCGAGACAGGGTGTTTTTGGCTCCCACATCCTAAACTCCTTTGAATGCAAGGCTTTATTAGATGTCTTCGATTCAAAATCATCCATATAAAAACTTCTTGCAGCGGTTGAAAACCCCTTCTAGGTATGTGGGCGGTGAATTTGGGTCGGCAAAGCCGCCTAAAAACCCTGAGGCTTCAGTGGTTTTAGCCTTTCCAGACGTTTATGAAGTTGGAATGTCCCACCTTGGCACCCAGATTCTTTATCGATTACTGGCAGATACACCTGGCATCCAAGTTGAGCGCTGCTTTTCGCCGTGGCCAGATCTTGAGGAGGCATTGCGCCAACATAAGCTTCCATTGGTATCACTGGAGTCTCATTCCTCGCTGTCGCAATTCGATGTGATTGGCGTCTCCATGCAGCATGAGCTGTGCTTTACCAACATCTTGAATTTGCTGGATTTATCTGGAGTACCACTGCGAGCTAAAGACCGTTTGGACAACCATCCAATCGTGCTTGGTGGTGGCCCAACCGCCCATCATCCAGAGCCTGTAGCCCCATTTTTTGATGCCATTTTTATCGGGGAAGCCGAAGAAACACTTCCAGGCGTGGTACTAGAAATTGGCAGGCGTAAAAAGGCTGGCAGGCAAGCGGTGCTTCAATACCTGGCCACGGTCCCAGGATTTTACGTTCCAAGTTTGTACAAGGCGGTGCCAAGTGGCGATTTTGTCATCTCAAAACCGCTTAACGACAAGGCGCCTGAAACTGTGCAAAGGGTTTACCTGTCTGACCTTAACGCCTTTCCCACCCCAAGTAAAACGATAGTCCCTTGGAATCGTGCTGTTTTTGACCGAGTTTCCATGGAAATAGCGCGTGGATGTACTGAAGGCTGCCGTTTTTGTGAGGCTGGCTACACCTATCGCCCGTTAAGGGACAGGTCACCTGAGGCCATCTTTCAAACAACGCTTGAGGCCATTGACTATGGTGGATTTGAGGAGGTTTCGCTGGGCTCGTTGTCTCCAGCTGATTATCCTGCCCTTGGTCCTTTGGTGCATGCTCTATCAGGCACTTTGACCCCAAAGCATGTGACCCTTTCAGTTTCATCACTTCGCGCCTATGGTTTACAGGATCAGACGCTGAAGGACCTGAAAGCCGTAAGAATGACTGGTCTTACAATGGCACCAGAGGCAGGTTCGCAGCGCTTAAGGGATGTCATCAACAAAAACATTTCTGAAGCAGATTTACTGGAATCAGCCCGCCGAGCGTTTTCTAATGGTTGGCAACGTTTAAAGCTTTACTTCATGATTGGCTTACCAACTGAAACAGATGATGACGTTGATGCCATCGTCCAGCTAGCCGGCGCCGTCCAAAAGCTTGGCAGAGGTATCGGCAGGGCCACAGTAAACGTCTCGGTTGGTGTATTTGTGCCAAGGCCACACACGCCTTTTCAGTGGGAAGGCATGGCCTCCCCAGATGAAATTGCGCGAAAAATCGACAGGCTGAAGGACGCGGCCAGGCAGGCCAGGATAAATCTGAAGTATTCAGATGGAGTTATAGCTCGCCTAGAGTGTGCAATGGCCAGAGGTGACCACCGTATGGCCGACGTCATTGAGCGGGCATATCACCTTGGATGCCGCTTTGATGATTGGTCCGAACATAACAGAGCCGATCTGTGGCAGCAGGCATTTGCAGAAGTTGGGATAGACTGGGACAAGCTAACTGGGCAAATTTCCAAAGAGACTTTGCTTCCCTGGGAAATCGTGGATGTTGGTGTAAAGAAGGCTTTTTTGGCTAAAGAACGGGCTTTGGCCATGGATGGCAAAACCACGCACCCATGTGAAAAACCGCAAGAAATTAACGGTGTAAGACCTGGCCCAGCCCAGATTGAAGCGGCCAAAACCGTGGTTTGCCATGGCTGCGGGGTGGGATGTGTTCCAAACAAGATTGCGCTTGCTAGGTCGCAGGTTGTTAAGGGGGCAAGGTCTTTGCCTGTGTTTGTTCAAGACCAGGAGGACAGGGGCGGGTACAGGGACAGGGACGGGGACAGGGACGGGGCGGTTCACGATTCAGAACCACAACAATTTGAGCTTTGGCATCTGATTTTTTCCAAAACTGGGCCTGCATCGTTTTTATCTCAAACAGACTTGGTCAAACACTTACCAAGAATCTTGCGTAGGTCCGGGTTAACACTGAAGATGTCTGGTGGTTTTCATCCCCTGCCAAAAATCACCTACCGCGAGCCTATGCCGGTTGGCTATCAAAGCATTGGCGAGTGGCTTGACGTCTGGCTTGCACCCCATGACGTGGCCCTGGATGCAAAAGGGCTTATCGACCGGCTAAACGATGCTAGCGTAGAGGGCATCCAGTTTTTGTTTGCCAAACAGGTAGAAGGCAAGCGCCAACAACCAAAGGAGATTAAATACGCCTTTGAAAGCCTGCATGACCTAGAAACCACCCAAAAGTTGCTGCAGCCGCTGCTGCTTGAACTGTTACCTGAACCAAGCACCTGTCCAATCCTAGCTGACTGGCCAAACAAGTTAGCAAGCAAGCCCATTGTGCTGGTGTGGCCACGAGGTGCAAACCTGCCTAATCGCCCTCATGAGACCTTGTCTTTGGCACTGGATCACCCGTTTTTGCCAAGCGATCTTGTAAGACTGTACGACGATCCCCGCGGTCTATTTACAATTTAGAGTACTATACCCATACCCGTTTTGATGTAAGGGTCGGGTGTGCGTAAGTTTGTTTTGATTTTGTTGCTTTCATGGTGGCCAGCGTATGCAATGGCAAGTCATGTCGATAATCTGTTACAAGAAGGCGTTGCCAAGATTCGTACATCTGACCCTGTCCAAGCCTTGGTTCCCCTTAAAAAGGCACATTCCATGGCCAAAGGTCGGGAAAAAGCCAAGACAGGTCTTGCCCTAGCTCAGGCACACTCGGCAGCAGGCAATTATTCAGAAGCTATCGAAATCTTAAACACGCAGGTCCTTAAAACGATTCCAAAAGTCTTAAAAGAGCTGGCACTGTGGGAACTTGCAAACGCCCAAGCAAAGGCAGGCCAAGCGACTGCTGGCGACTCATTACAAAGCTTTATTAACCAGTATCCAAGGTCCCAAAAGGCCAATTTAGCCAAGATAACCCTCGGAAGAATCTATCTGGACCAGGAGATGCCTGCCAAAGCGGTCAATCTTGCCCAATTGGTCCTGACCAGTTCACCATCACGCCTAGACAAGGCCGAGGCTATATTGCTAAAGGCTTTAGCATCACCTCCAGCCCAACAAGAAAAGTTATTCAAAGAACTATTCATCGAGATGCCGGACACCTTTGCTGCAGGCAAAACAGGGCTGACTGAAGAGCAGCTTGACGCCCAAGAACTAGATGCGAGAGCCCAGGCCTTTTTTAGTGCAAAGGATTATGAAGAGGCGATGCGCATACACACCGCCATATATAACGGCGGAGATAAAACTGGTAAAAGGGCCTTGACTCTTGGCCGCCTGCACCTGATTCACCTAAGAGACGATGGTCCAAAGGCTTTAGCCTACCTTGAGCAAGCCAGAAGCGAAGGGGCCTTGAGCGGGCCTGAATCGCACATTCTGATGGCCCGTGCATGTGCCAAAGTTGAAGACTACGAAAAGGCCGAGGCCGAGTACCGAGCTTATTTAAACACCGGGGCAACCGCAAGCCGAGTAAGGGCCATGTACTACCTTGGTTGGCTGCCTTATGACCATGGTGAATATGAAAGGGCAATCCCGGAATTTGATCGCTTTTTGGCAGCCTACCCAAAAGACAAACAACGCAGCTATATCCTGTGGTTTAAAGGTTGGTCACTTTACCAGCTAAAACGCTACGAAGAGGCCATCGCCACCTTTGAAAGGATGGTCCCCCTTGGAAACAATCTGGTTGCTGGAAAGGCCATGTACTGGGCTGGCAAGGCCCATAAGGAATTAAACAACAATGCCGAAGCCTTACGATGGATGCAACTAGCGGTCGACAAATATCCCCTGTCATACTACGCGGTTTTGGCAGCCATGCGGCTTAATGAGTGGAACAACACCAAGTTGCCCATTTGGATGACTGGGCCTGCAATGCCTGCCCCAAAGCCTTGGTGGCCCTTTGAACGATTAAAACCTGGGCTTCGCGCAAAATTACAAGAGGTTAAAGATCTTGGCGACCTTGGCCAAACTAGGGCAGCAAGGGCAAAATATCAGGCCATTTCCAACCAAGTGGAACGTGCTTTAAGCACCAAAGACAAGGCGCGATTTCTGTTAACAGTTGCCGACGCGACTGGCGATTACAACGGTCTTTTTAAAAAGGCTCGAAAGGATTTTGGTAGCCGCTTTGGTCCAATTCCAACGCAATCAAACTCGCTGTACTGGATGGCAAGGTATCCCAAAGCGGAAAGACCGTTGGCCCAAGTCTTGGCCAAGCGTTTTAACATGCCAGAACTGTGGACATACGCGATCATGAGACAAGAATCCAGGTACGACGCTAGGCAGGTGTCTCATACAGCAGCCTTGGGGATAATGCAGATGATCCCAGCCACAGCCAAGATTGTATCCAAGGCTTTAGGCGTGCCTTTTCACGTGGAAACATTCTTTGATACTGGGCCAAACGTCTTGTTTTGCATGTACTATCTGTCGGAATTACTAAAAGATTTCAAAGGACAGATCCTGTTTGCCTCGGCGGCCTATAACTCCGGGGCACCTGCAATCAAGCGATTCATGCATGAAAACAAGGGCTTGCCATTCGATGAAATGGTTGAATCCATCCCCTACAACGAAGGGCGAAACTATGCCAGAAAGGTGGCTGAACACCTGACCAGGTATGCTTATATGCACTTAAAACCAGTCGAAAGAAAGGCCTTGTACAAACAACTGTTTCCAGTCAGCGTTGACTACGACCTAGGCACCAGCGTCAACTATTAAGACCCGCTCCCAGCCCCAAAAACATAAGGTTACTCAGGCTGCAGCATAACTTTACGCAAGTTGGCATATCTGGCAGAAACAGACCAAGCACACATTTCAACCAAGTGATCGCCATACTCCATTTCACTTAAAAACAGCGTATCGCTTTGTAAAACACCTGCCGCGATCTGGATGTCATTTGCCAAAAACAGGCCAGTTCTGGTGGCAGCCCTGTCAACGGCCATCACAAATGCTTGCACATCAACAGGTCGATTGCTTTGCCTGAATCTGGTCAACACATCCTTCAAATCCTGCATTGCAGCCGCGGACATGTGTTTGGCCAGACCTTTGCCCATCTCTTCAATTCCCTTTACATCATCCGGCGCTTGATAGTCAGGAAACACCATCTTCAAAGCAGCCATAATAAACAGCCGGATCCCCTTCGCATCAGAGATGCCAAGCAGCTCATTTCCAGGCGCACACGCAACTGCAGCACGCCCTAGGGCAAACCTGAGCTCCCTACCACGCCACTGATTCAGGACGTCATCTCCAACGGCCAAAGCAGGGGTACTGGTGGGCAATTTCGCAATGCCCGCCTTTCCAGGGGCGTGATAAATCGGCGGTAATTGCAAACCCAAAATGCGAGAAACAGCATTAGCCATATTAGAAAACAAGGTCCTTGACTGCAGGTCAATGCGGTTTTCATTTGATAGCCCAAGGTCAGACAGTCGTTTCATTGGCAGCACATTTGACAACGGTTGATGCAGCAAAGCCATAATGTTCGCCACACCGCCTAAAGCGTCATCATCCAGGATCCACTGGACAAAACCATCTTCCGGCAATGAATCCCGACGCAACCGCAAAGTCGGCTGACGCTTTTGTTCAAACGCCAAACGCTCCTCATCTGTCGCCTGCCCCAAGACCGTCAAAGCCCCAGAAGCACACCATGCCAAGTCATCATCATCAAGGATGAGGCTTAGCTCCCTAATCGCCCTGTAACTGTCGATATGCGCCGGGTCAACCGTAAGCACCCCGCGGTGGGCCTCCAGCGCCTCATCTTCCCTTCCAGAGGTCTTTTCAATAGTCTCAGCCAACAAAGCCAAGGCTTCCTCATCATTTGGCAGCTTGTCCAGGATCTGGCGCAGCACCCCAATTGCTTTTTCAGGATTGTTTAATGAAATATAAAGCTTACCAAGCCTCCTTAGAGTCGTGATTAATCGTTCAATCTGACCTGACAGCTGGTAATGTTTGGATAGACTGCTATAAAGAGTCGCAAGCTCGCCAGGTTCCTTAGCCAATGCGGCTTCAAGTTCAACGACGGCATCGTGAAGATCGGGATTTAGCTCGACTGCCTCGGCAAAATACTGCCTAGCACGGGTTTTTTCACCAAGTTCCCTAAGTAAAAGCGCCGTGGCGTGGTACAAACTGGCCAAAACATGACCGTCAGGCTCAATTTCCATCATGGAATGCAGGATTCCCACAGCTGCGTTCTTTTCATTTGCAGAAACCGCTGCATCAAGGGCCTTGTGATAAGCCGCTTTAGCACCAGTTCCTTGAGTGGCAGCTTGACGATAGTACTGTATCGCCTGTATGGGGTCGTGAAGGGAGTCCTTAAGTAAATCCCCAAGTCTTATCAACGCGGTGTAGCGTGTCGGCCCCTGCGGCTCAAGCTCCACAAGCGCCTTCAGATGGCTCACCTGCTTTTTTACATCTTTGGCCAAAGTGGCGGCCTTGACGAAAAGACGCTCAATCTGAAGGGTGCGTTCACCTTCAAAGTTTTCAAGACAGCGGAGCGCCAAGTCTCCCCTACCCACTTCAAGGGCGCTGTTCACGGCTGCCAAAAGCAACGCCTCACCTTCAGGACCAGACCAGTAATAGCAGTCCTTCAAGGCATCAATAGCCTCTTCATGACGCCCAAGTTGGGATAGCTGTCTTCCCAACCTTGCACGGGTCATCATGTCTGATGGGTCCAACTTGACCACCCTGGAAAGCTGGGCAACAGCCTCCTCAGGTTGGTCACACCTAGCTGCAGCCTCACCCACCATGCGTCGAATATTCGCTTCACGCTCAGGCTCTTGCGCCAGATGTGAAAACAAAAATTCAGCAGCGGCAATTACCCGCTCTGCCTGCCAGTTTTCAAGCCACAACTCGCTGGCTAACTCTACTGCTGCGCCGTGAAGCGGATTGTGCTCCAAGGCCTCTTCCAAGAATTTCAAAGCCAACTTTGAATCTCGTGGAGGCTCCAAGGCACGCTTGGCCATCAAGATCAAAAGCTCGGCAGCCTCATTTTCGTCGCTGGCGGCTTTAACCTGATGTTCAAAGGCTTTAAGCTCCTTGTCCCTTTCACCGTCGGCGCGATGCAGGCTTATTAGCTTTGCCGCTATCTCGTTAATTCTTTCCGGGGGCGCATCAGCCAAAGCAAGCCACAGCGCCTCTTTGGTCCGCTCAATCAGCGATAATCGCTCTTCATAAACTTGGGCCAAGCGAATCAGCACATCAACACGGTCTTCTCCCTTGGACCTAGCCTCTAAATCTCTGGCCACCTCCGCCCAAAGCCCCAAACGCTCATGCAAGCTTTCGATGCGCAGCCTTGGTTCTTGATTACCAGGCTCCTTTTTAGCAGCTGCAGTCAAAAAGCCCAACGCCGCCAAAGGATCATCCAGCTTTTCCAGCGCCACATCCGCCATTTGCATCAAAGTTTGAGCAGCTTGTTCCAAGGGTGACGACGCCGCAATCCGCCCCAGTACTGCCAGATAGGCCTTCCATTCACCTCGGTCGGCATATATCTTGGCTAACCTTTCAGCGATCTCCTGATTGTTTTGGGATAGAGACAGCGCCTCAGCAAACACCATCTCTGTCCTGGCAGAACTTTCTTCAAGGTCCACCAAAATCCTGGCAAAACGCCGCAAAACGTGAACCCTTGTCTCAGGAATAATCAGCCTAAGCAGCAGATTTTGGGACAGCTCAACCGCCTTGTCCTTTTCACCCTTTTCCAAAAAGCTATCCACCAAGGCGTCATATACCGCCGTCTGTCCTGGATCTTGCTTAAGTATCCACTGCCACTCATTTATGGCCTGTTCTTGGTCGCCCTGTTGTGCCAGCAAAAACGACAGCTCGACAGCTGCCCTAACCTTTTCACCACCATCCTTTGAAGATTCCTTTAACGTTTTCCAAAGCTTAATCAACGCCTCAGGATTACCACTACTAATCGCTAAAGCTTCCTCAACAGCCCCTTTCGAATCTGGTTCGACCCCTATCAAGAGCAACAAAGCCTTAAATTCCTCTTCTGGTTTCTCAAGGCGATGCCAAATAGTTGCGGCTGTCGAGGCCAGATCTGCCCTAATAGCACCCCTATTACCAGACGCTAAGGCTGTAAGACCTGCGGCGCTTTCAGCCGGATTAGCCGTTTCAAACGCCAGTTGGGCAATGCGATCCATTGCCGTCGTATCGCTTGGATAATCTTCGAGATAAGACAGCAGACACAACACGGCACTTCCAGGTTCCTTCAAGTCATTCAGGTACAGGTCCGCAATATCAAGCAGGGTTTTGGCCCTGGCCTGGCCGCTTTCAAGCTGTTGTTTAGCAAGCAGCACATCTGCAAATGCCCTAAAATCGCCAGCCTGTTTAAGCTTGTTTGCACTAATTTCCAGCTGCTCAACCAGCCACGAATCTATAACTGCAGCATCATCGGTGTTGGCTGCCAGCTGACGAAACTCGGCCACAGCGTCAGGCTGAAACTTGGGAGCATGCGAAATGGACGAGATTAGGAGCAATTCCAACGCCACTTCATTCAAGCCAGCATCTCGCAAGGTAGTAGCCAAGTTACCAGCATCTTGTAAAGACAGCTGAGCTCGGTTCAGCAAACGCCCCAAAGCCCTTGCACCGTTTAGCTTAAATGCGGGAGCAATACGCTCCATGTCCTTGTTAAAAAGTCCCCCATAGGGACACTCAAAACACACCAAAGCTAAATCCTTTTCAGCATCATCAAAAGAACTTGGGCATTGAATCAATGGATGGGGGATGCCGTTAATCATCACTGAATGAGCCACCCGCTTTGGGGCAGCATCGCCAACAGCCATCCATGTGGAAGGCTCCTCATCGGCAAGCTCGCCGAAATCAATGCTATATCCACCAGTCCCTCTCCATTCATAAATCCTGCCCTGCAATGATGGCGAGGTGGCAAACAATGAAATCTTTTCAGTGGCTTCTACAGCAGAAACAAAGCCATGAAGCATCTTATCTGTTAGCTCTGCAGTCTTTGTATCAGGGCGAGTACAGATCTCATCTGGATCCAAAAATTCTTCAGCAAGGACGAGCAAATCATCCAAGGCATCAATCTCTATCCCTGTGCTTTCCAAGGCCGCTTTTAATTGTGAAAAACGACCAGGCATCACCTCGATTTCATGGCCAGCATAAAAGGTAAATAGCAACCGCATCCATCGATGAACGGCCAACAACAAAGCTGCTCCAGCCTCGATAGGCTCAGCTGACTCGATCGCAAGGCGCAAAGGGACGGCAACGTGAGTAGGCAAAAATTGCTGACACTGTAAAATGGTCATGAAATCCCCCTTCTCTTAACACCGGATTATTGTATACAGTATTAACACTTTTAGACAAACTATTTGCGTAAAATCAGGACAGAGGGTGTCAGGGAGATGAATGAAAGCGGTGGGGTCATAAGCGACCCCACCAGGAAAGACTATTCTTCAACCGCCAGAACGTTGAACTCAGTACGACGGTTTTCAGCACGTCCCTTAGAGGTGCGGTTGTCAGCGACAGGCCTGTCTGGACCGTATCCAACAGCCTCCAGACGATCCGCCGCGACGCCCTTGCTGATCAGGTAGTCGCGAACTGACTCAGCGCGAGCCTGGGACAGTGTTTTGTTCTTTTCATACTTACCGGTACTGTCAGTATGGCCTTCAATGCGCAGACGCAGGTCCGTGAACTCCATCAGGACTTTCACCGCTTCGTCCAGCACCTTGTTGGAAGATGCGTGGATCTTGGCGCTGCCAGTGGCGAACTTGATGCCCTTGATTGCACCGGTAAATTTCTTGGCCTTTTCAGGCAGACAACCGTCGTGGGATTTCAGACCACGAATCTCGGGGCATTTATCGTCGATGTCTGGCACACCATCGCCATCGCTGTCAGGACAGCCCTTGAGGGACTTCGGACCAGCAACGTCTGGGCAGCGGTCATCGATATCTGGCACACCATCGCCATCACTGTCAGGACAACCCTTGAGGGCTGGGAGACCGGCGGCGTCAGGGCAGCGGTCGTCCTTGTCCGGAATACCGTCGCCATCACGGTCGGGGCACCCCTTAGTCGCACGAGGCCCCTTTTCGTCCGGACATTCGTCCTCAGAATCGATGATCCCATCGCCATCCCTATCAGGGCAGCCCTTGGTTTCGATAGTACCTGGCTCATCAGGACATGCGTCTTCTTCGTCTGGCACGCCATCGCCATCACGGTCAGCGGGCTTAGGCTCAGGCTTCTCAACTCCCCACACAAAGAAGTCAAGACCAAGAAGTATTTCAATGATGTGAGCACCACCCTTGGTCAAACCGTCAGTAATGGCGTCACGAATATCCAGGCGCAGGGCCATCCAAGGGGTAACCAGCCCGCGAACACCAATTCCGATCAAGCCCCTGGGGTCCGTGTCCTTGCCCAGATCTGCGCTAAAGTTGGTGTAGCCACCAAACCCAGCAGAAACAAAGGGCGACCAATTGCTCTTGAGGAAGTGATAAAGCACCTGAATGTCGTATGACATTGCATGGTTGGTTGCCGTAGCGCTCTTGATTGGCACATAGGCGAATCCAGCTTCGATTGCCAACTGGGGCAAGATGTGGCCACCCACCCTGAAACCAACGTCGCCGTTGAAACGAGTTGTGGGCAGACCATTTTCCTTGTGGCCAATGTCCCAGTCATTAGTCCTGATGTAGGCTCCACCATACACGCCCACATAAACTGCAGGACTTGGAAACTCCGCCGCGGCAGGTGATGGAGCCATGACGGCAGCCACCATCAAAACGCCGAGCACTCCACTGAGCAAGCGTTTCATAAAAACCTCCTGAAATTGAACATACCTTCAACACACATTCGACCTGTCCTCGCGATAATAGCCCGCTTAAAATCGAGTACGGGCAAGTATAAGAATTTCTAAAACTGATGTAAAGCAACAGGCCTAAAAATCGAAAATAGTTGCTGGATTGCCCCCTAAAACAGGCCCAAAAAATCGGAGCTAACAATCTGATTTTTGGTGAAATCAAAACTTGACACGTAGCTTTGAGGTGTGTCAAAGTCGGCCCATCATTTAACCAGAGTGGAGGAATCCATGTTTAAATTCTCTTTAGTCATGGTGACTTGCGCGACGATGGGGATATTGGTTTGTTGTGCGAAGGACTACGGCGGAGACTACTGCAAAAAGCTCAACACCTGTACTAGTCAGGTTGGGGAGCCCATAGATGTGTCTGAATGCACAAAGAAGACTAACGCCGTGATTGATTTTGCTCACGCCTTTGGCTGTGGCGATTTCGTTGAGGCCTATTCTGCCTGCCTTGAGACAGTTTCATGCGACGACCTGTACGAGTCGCTTGAGACCGAGGAGGACCCCTTGAAGTGTCGTGCGAAAGGCTACGCCCTTGATCAGTGTTTAGATGACCAGGTAGACTAGTGGGCGGGCTCCAGCACTCAAGATGCTGGCCTCTCTATTGCGTCCAGCTCAAAAAAGCTCCGAAATCGCATTGCAGATTCTGTCCAATTGTTCCTTTGTCAGCTCTGGGAAGATTGGCAGGGCCAACACTGACTCGCTTGCGTGCTGTGCTTGAGGACAGTGGTCGTCCGGGGTATTTTGAAAGCATGGCTGCTTGTGTAGTGGTTTTGGATAGTAGATTTCAGTTCCAATACCAGCATCCGACAGACGCCTTCGAAGCTCATCACGCCTGCCTGGTACTTTGATCACGTACTGATGATAAACATGTTTGTTTCCAGCCACTTCTGTCGGCAGTTCTATCCCATCGATGCCTTGTAAACTGGCGCTATAATAGCTTGCATGTTCCCTTCGTGCCTTTGTCCAAGAATCCAAATAGTTAAGCTTTACTGACAAGGCCGCGGCCTGAATGGCGTCCAGGCGAAAATTTCCACCCACAAGCACGTGGTTATATTTGGGGCTAGAACCATGATTTCGCAATTGGATCAAGCGATTATACAGATTGGGGTCCTGACAGGTGACCAAACCGCCATCCCCAATGCCGCCTAGGTTCTTGGTCGGGAAAAAGGAAAAACAGCCAATATCACCAATGGCACCAGCGTTTCCAGCCTCGCAAGACGCACCTATGGCTTGAGCGGCATCTTCAATCACAAATATGCCGTGTTTGCGTGCAATCGCGACTATGGAAGTCATGTCAGCACACTGGCCAAACAGATGAACTGGAATAACCGCCTTGGTCGCGCTTGTTATGGCGGCCGAAACGGCCGCTGGGTCCATGTTAAAGGTCGCAGGATCAATATCGACGAACACCGGAGTTGCCCCAACTCTAACTACCGAGCCAACGGTCGCAAAAAAGCTGAAGTCAGGAACTATCACCTCATCGCCTGGGCCAATTCCAAGGGCCATCAAAGCAATCAGCAAGGCATCTGTCCCAGAAGAAACTCCCATTGCAAACGGCACGTTACAATAGGCTTCACATGCGGATTCAAAGTTTTTTACAGTGGGCCCAAGGATAAACTGTTGGGAGCGCAAAACTGATAACACAGCCGCCTCAAGAGGCTGTTTTACCGTTTCATATTGAGCACCTAGGTCAATAAATGGAATTGGCTGCTGTTCCTTCATTGGCTTTCTTACACCTGTATTATCTTTTCGCTTGAGACCTGCTGGTATTTTGCCCCACAGTCCTCACATTTTGCGGTGTTGGACTGAAACGAGAGTCTGGCCCCACACTGGCACACCCAGCCCATCAATCGTGCTGGATTGCCGGCAACTAGGGCGTATGCAGGCACATCTTTGGTCACGACCGAGCCTGCTGCCACAAAACACGACTCTCCAAGTTCATGGCCACAAATGATAACGGCCCCAGCTCCAATCGAGGCGTGCCTTCTGACGATAGTTTTCGCGAACAACTGGCGTCGTGAAATGGCCGCCCGCGGAAGCGGATTTGACAGATTGGTAAAAACCATAAAAGGCCCACAAAAAACGTGGTCTTCAAGCTCTACCCCATCATAAACACTGACGTTGTTTTGGATTTTGCACCCATTTCCAATAACGGCCGTTGAGGCAACAAAAACGTTTTGCCCCAAAACACAGTTGCTTCCGATCTTGGCCCCAGCTGACACATGGCAAAAGTGCCAGATCTTGGTGCCGGCCCCAATTTGCGGGTCTATGTAACCATTAAGGTCATTTTCTCCATCAATTACAGCACTTTCATGGGCCATATAGGGGCGCTTAATCATTGGTCTACCCTTTCTGCCTCAACAGCGTCAACGATGCTTGGGTGTTTGGAAAACCAGTCAACAAACTTGGGAATTCCAACATCCAAAGAGATGCCAGTCCGATGCCCAGTCAGCTCAAAGAGGCGGTCACAAGACGACCAAGTCGAAGACACATCACCAGCCTGCATCGGCATGGGATTCAAGATCGGCTGGCTACCTGTAACCCTTGATAACACCTCAATTAATCGGGCCAGCGGCTCACTGCGTCCAGAGCCCACATTGACTGACAAAGCACCTGTCAAAGGCACTTCCATCAAACGAACGATCCCCTGAACCACATCGTCAACATATGTGAAATCGCGCTGCATTTGGCCGTTGTTATACAAAGAGACAGGCTGACCACGCAGCATCTGACCTGTAAAAGTCCATACCGCCATATCAGGCCGACCATAAGGGCCATACACCGTAAAAAAGCGCATACCCACAGATGGCAAACCAAACTGGCTGGCGTATGAATAAGCCATCAATTCATTGGCCCTTTTAGTTGCCGCATAAAAACTGACAGGCTGGTCAGCACGCTCAGCCTCAGAACGCTGCCCATCACCTTCCCCATAGACACTGGAAGATGATGCGTACAGTAACCGCGGCACACTGTTTAACCGAGCCGCCTGCAAAACGTTTGTAAAGGCCTCAACGTTGTTTTTGACATAAATTCCAGGATTTTCAGCCGAGTAACGAACTCCAGTTTGGGCCGCCAAATGAATAATCACATCAGGACGCACCTGCGCAACCAAGTCTTCAAAGACACCATGGTCAGCCAAGTCAAGCTTGTGAAACACAAAATCGGCACTTTTTTGCAGGGCTTCCAACCTAGCGTGTTTTAACGAAGGGAAAAAAAGAGGCCCTAGGTTATCAACCCCAACGACCTTGTGACCCAAGGACATCAAACGCACGCAGGCGTGAAACCCAACAAAGCCAGCAGCTCCAGTTATGACAACTGTCCCCATCCTTACCCCATCATGCCTTGACCACTTTTTCGTGGGCCTTGCGATAAACGCCCCTGGTATCAACGATCAGTTTTGCCTTTTTAAGCAAATCATCCCAATCGATGACGTCGTGATCGGTGGCTATCAAGACCGCATCAAAGTCACCGGCTTGTTCCAAAGGAACGCTGACACGCCCTGTAAAGTGGCTGAATTCACGGGATTTTGGGACAACTGGAATGAACGGATCGTGATAACTGACCTTGACCCCTTCAGCCTCTAAAAGCTCCATCAGCTTGTACGTGGTGGACTCTCGGGCGTCGTCCACGTTCTTTTTGTAGGCAAGCCCCACAACCAAGATGCTCGACCCAGCCAGCCCCATCCCACGGCGGGAAAACGCCTGCATCGTCCGTTCGACTACCCAGTGTGGCATCGAACGGTTGACCTCGCCGGCCGTTTCGATAAACCGCGATACAACGTCGTATTCGCGGGCCTTCCAGGCCAGGTAAAAGGGGTCGATTGGGATGCAGTGACCACCCAGGCCAGGTCCCGGAACAAACTTCATGAATCCAAATGGTTTGGTCGATGCCGCGTCAATGACATCCCAAACATCTATGCCCATCTTGGTAAAAACAATCTTGAGCTCATTAACCAAGGCGATATTTACCGCCCTGAAGGTGTTTTCCAGGATCTTGGCGGCCTCTGCCACCCTAGTGCCAGCCACAGGCACCACAACATCCACCGCGGCGCTGTACAACTTGGAGGCCATCTCCAAGGCCCTAGCGTCGTCGGCTCCAACCACCTTTGGGATGGTGCGCGTACGAAAATTGGGATTATTCGGGTCCTCTCGTTCTGGTGAATACGCCAACCAAAAATCGCGATTGGCAACTAGCCCGCCAGATTCCAGGATGGGCCTCATCACCTCGTCAGTCGTGCCTGGATATGTGGTTGATTCAAGCACTATCAACTGCCCAGGTCGCAAAAACGGGACGATGTCCTCGCAGGACTGCTGTACAAAGGTCATGTCAGGTTCGCGGTTGATAGTCAAAGGTGTGGGCACGCAGATCAGCAAGGCATCACACTCGGAAACCCAGGCAAAATCAGTGGTAACCGTGAAGCCACTGGCCAGCATCTGTGAAATCACTTCGTTAGGTATGTGGGCGATATATGAGCGGCCGCACTCAAGCAGCGCTACCTTTTCAGCGTCGGTATCAAGGCCTATAACCTTAAAGCCGCTGTCAACAAAGGCCCTAGCTAGTGGCAACCCCACGTATCCAAGCCCCAAAACCCCAACAGTTTTCGTCTTATCAAGCACCGTCAGACACCCCCACAGGCTTTCTTGTAAAGGCCGACTGATAGATAGCCAAGATCAGCTCAAGCGACTTTCGCCCAGCGGTTCCATTAATAAAATCAGTGGTTTTACCTTCAAGAACATCGATTACATTACGATAAAAGCCAGTATGCCCATGGCCATAAACAGATGTTGGATAATAACCAGATTCAGCCACTAGCTTGTCTTCGTCCTCATAGCCTTCAAAGTCCCAGCGTTCAATCCGGTTCAAGGCCACCCCGCCGATCTTGACGGTCCCACGCTCCCCAAGAATGGTGATGGAACCTTCAAGGTTTTTTGGATGAACCAGCATCGTCACGTTGATGGTTCCGATAGCTCCATTTTGGAAGCGCAGAATCGCGGCGCCAGTATCCTCGGCCTCAATATTGCGAGCCAGCGTTCCAGTTAAGGCTTGAACCTCGGCCACGTCACCAGCCAGCCACTGCACCAAGTCGACGTAGTGAGAGGCCTGATTCATGAACGCGCCGCCATCTAATTCCAAGGTTCCGCGCCAAGAGGCTTGGTCGTAATACTCCTGAGGCCTTGACCAAAAAACGTTAACTTGAACAAAGTGGATCTTGCCAAAACGACCTTTATCTATCGCTTGTTTTAACAAAGTCACGGTGGGATTTAGACGATTTTGAAGCACCGTAAACAACTGCACGTTGTTTTCCCTGCAGGCCTTAATCATCGCGTCAACAGGCTCAAGGGCGATCCCCATGGGTTTTTCCGTCACCACATGAAAGCCAGCGTTGGCAGCAGCAAGCCCTTGATATGGATGCAGACCTGAGGGGGTACAAATACTTACAACATCGAACCCACCGCTTTTAAGCATCTGGTCGTAGTCGGAAAACCACGCGACTTCTGTGGCAGCCCGAATCTTGGAGGCAGCGGATTTTGCACGCTCAGGGATCACATCACAAACAGCGACAACTTGGGCGTCGTCATGGTAACCAAGGGCCTCAAGGTGATAACCAGAAATTCGGCCACAACCCACGAGACCAAAGCGGACCATATTGCCCCCAACTTAGCTAAATCATGCACGAAAAACGATGCGTTTCACCGAAACAAGAGGGATCTTACCCGTGGAATTTTCATCCTGAATGGTCGCCCAAACCTGGTCAACTTGGACCAAGGTCGCCCCCTGCTCGACCCCCACTTCCAGGGTCCCATCAGGGAGCAAGCGAATCTGTTTACCCAAGCCTGTCTTCAATTGCGCCACAATCTCTGGCGAAGCGGCCTCGTCCTCGTCACCCTTAAGCCCCTTTTTAAACTCCCTGATGCCCTTACCAAGACCACCAAGCGCCGAAGGAATGCGCCGAGCCCCAAAAAGCAACAGCACAACCAGCAAAATCAACAAAAGTTCTTGAGTACCGATGCCAAACATCCGGAACCCCACACAAAAACCCACAACATTGTACAGCCATTACAACTTAGCGCAAAGCGAAACGCCCAGCCACCCCACCAGCAGTGCGTATTATTCTCGACATAATTTGTGTTGACTAAATCCCAGCGATCTGGCCCAATAACAGACAATGCCTGATTCTTAGAGACGAGGAGGAGACGCGTCCAGGGTCTACTTCAAGCTCAAGTCGGATTATGGGCGGTTCACACCTGAAACGTCGATTGCAAGGATGGCACGCTGGTTTTCGGTTCGATACTTGGTTGAACAGGAGGAGATGCAATGTCAAGAACATGGAAGGTAGCAGCAGGAACGGAGCAGCGTATTGCGCGCAAGGTAGCCGATCACGGCTCTCAAATTAGAGCCGGTTCGACAATCGCCAACATGACGATTGTCCGAGCCCAGGGCATGGGGTATCCCTCGGGAATGTCAGATATGCCGGTCACATCCCCAGTAGACGGCCGTATCCTGTACTGGCCAGGAATGGACGTCGGTGTAGTTGTCAGGGATGGCGAAGCAGTGTTCTCGATCTTTTCCGACCAGGAGTGGGATGACCTTCGTGAGGCGCTCGGCTCTGAAATACGTTCCAAGATGTCTTCTTGGCCAGTAAGGCTCACGCGGCAAGAGTTCGAAGCTGCGATAAGCGCACTTAACCAGCTCACCATCATGAAGCTTTTCGGAAGGTAACGGTGACCTACTCCAGCGGCAACACCCAACTCAGCCGTGTTTTCTGAACATGAAATAAGCCGCTCCGACTAGACAAAGGCCGGCCCAAAGGTAGTCCAGGCTTAGTTTTTCCTTCATGTAGAGCGTGGCGAACAGGAAGAACACGACCATGGTGATGACTTCCTGCATTACCTTTAACTGCCCCAGCGAATACATTTGGAAACCGATGCGGTTCGCCGGAACCTGCAGACAATATTCAAAAAAGGCGACTCCCCAGCTTACCGGAATGGCCACTATCAGCGGCTTGGCCCGCAGATCCTTCAGATGTCCGTACCAGGCGTAGGTCATGAACACGTTTGAAAACAACAGCAACAGCGGCGGAAAAATCCTGGAAGGCATGGCAAACTCCTGATTGGCGAACAGCTCGCAGGTGCTTAATGCACCTAAACCAAATTACGGTCAAGATTGGGATGGTCACCAAAGAATGGCGGGTATTACTGGGCTAGGTCCTTGGTTGGAGTATTATCAGGAGGATCGCAGGCCTGCGCAAAACTTAACTCTGGGTTATTATTCGTATCTGGAGCGGCACTTGAGGCACGCCGAGCGTTGTACGCCGACTGGACGAGCCAAACGACGCGGGTCACTTCCAAGGGGTGCAGAGGTTGGTCGCCGGCGTCCTAGAGGCGGAGGTTGCATGAGCAGTAAAAAGAATTCCAATGGCGGCTCTCTGGTTAGGTCCTCGGCGGCCGAGTACCTGACCTTTGTGGCGGCCAGCGGCGCAGGTGGTGTAGAGGCAGTCTACGCCGACGAAAACGTGTGGCTTAGCCAAAAGATGATGGCGCAGCTTTACGATGTCGAGGTGCCGACCATCAATTACCATCTGAAAAAGGTGTTTGCGGACAGCGAGTTAGAGGAGGACGCAGTTATTAGAAATTTTCTAATAACTGCCGCTGATGGTAAGACCTACGATACCAAACACTACAACCTTTCAGCCATCATTGCCGTTGGTTACAAGGTTAACTCCGAAAGGGCCGTTCAGTTTCGCAAGTGGGCCACGCTGGTCATTCAGGAGTTCACGATCAAGGGCTTCGCAATGGACGACGAGCGACTCAAGCGCGGTGGCTCTGTCCTGAGTGATCGCTACTTCGAGGAGCAATTACAGCGCATCCGAGAAATTCGGTTGTCCGAGCGCAAGTTCTACCAGAAGATCACCGATATCTACGCAACATCCATCGACTACGACGTGACGGCGCAGGCTACCAAGCGCTTCTTTGCCACGGTACAGAACAAGCTGCATTGGGCCATCCACGGGCACACAGCTGCAGAGGTCATCGTTGAGCGCGCTGACTCTACCAAGGAGCACATGGGCCTTTCCACCTGGACTGACGCGCCCCATGGCAAGATTCAGAAGTTCGATGTTGTTGTGGCCAAGAACTACCTGACCGAACATGAGCTCAAGCAGCTTTCGCGGTTAGTAAATGCGTACCTGGACGTCGCCGAAGATATGGCGCTGCGTAAAATTCCCATGACCATGCAGGACTGGGAGACGCGCCTCAATCGCTTCTTGGCCGCGACTGATCGCGAGGTTCTGCAGGATGCCGGCAAGGTGACGGCCGAGATCGCAAAAGCACACGCTGAAAGCGAGTTCGAGAAGTATCGCATCATTCAGGACCGACTGTTCGAAAGCGACTTCGACCGAATCGTCGCAAAATCGCGCCGCTTGGAAGGAGATAGGTGAGAGCTTTTGTGGCGCCAATGCTCCTGTCCCCGTGCACCGATTTGATATACAATAGCCACCGCTTCTTTTTATGGAGGACAAGATGGCGTCTTTTGATGGTCTGCGATGTAAACCGTTGCTTGCATGTGCTTTGGCTACTGGTCTTATGGCCCCTGCAGGAGCCTTGGCTTGGACAAAATATACTCCTAGTGGTGATGCAAAGCGGGAAGATGTTCCAAAAGAGTACCGCTGGAGCCTTGAGCATTTGTTTGGCTCTTATGAAGAATGGGAGCAGTTGTTTACCCAGTTGGAAGGCCAGCTTCCTGAGCTTGAGCCTTGCCGTGGGACCTTGGCTCAGGGCGCTCAGCAGATTAAAAAGTGCCTTGATCTGAGCTTTGGTTTGAAGCAAGAACTGTACCGACTGGCGGTGTTTGCAGACGCCGACTACTCGACTGATCGAACCCTTTCCGCGGCAAAGGTCCGATCAGATAGGGTGCAAGCCCTGTTTACAAGATTCAGCGAGGCTTCATCGTTCATTCAACCTGAACTTTTGGCGATTGAACCGGATGTTTTACGCTCTTACATCAAGGCTGAACCTGGCTTGGAGCCTTATGCTCACACCTTGGAAGACTTGATCCGCCGCCGCGCACATATCCTTTCGCCTGACCAAGAACGAATCTTGGCGTTGACCGGCGATCTGGCGGCAACCCCTTACTCGATTCACGCCGCTATTGAAGAAGACGTTAAGTTTCCACCTGTGATTGATGAAAATGGCAAGGAAATTGCCCTGACCATGGCATCTTTTCCAGGTTTCAGAGACTCACAAAACCGTGAGTTCAGGAAACAGGCGGTTGACAAGTTCTTTGGAACGCTTAGAGCTTATGCTCGCTCGTTTGCAGCTTCACTGGACGCCGCAGTTAAGGCCAACATCATGTACGCAAAAGCACGTGGCTATGAATCGGCCCTTGAGGCAAGCGTGGACGCCAACGCAGTACCGCCCGTTGTCTACAAAACCCTGGTCGAGGCCACCAGGGCCAACCTGCCCAAGACGTTGCATCGCTATGTGAAGCTGCGCCAAAAGCTGATGGGCATTGATGAAGTCCACTACTACGACCTTTACACGGCGCTGTTTCCAAAGGCCAGCATGGATATGCCATATCCAGAGGCAACCAAGGTGGTGCTTGAATCGCTAAAGCCACTTGGCAAAGACTATATCAAGATGGTGGAAGTGGGACTGGACCCCAAAAATGGCTGGGTTGACGTGTACCCCAACAAAGGTAAACGAAGCGGGGCCTACTGTAACTCGTCCTATCGTCGCCACCCCATCGTCTTTTTGAACCACCTGGATCGTTTGGAAGACGTCTTTACACTGACCCACGAGTTTGGCCACGCCCTGCACTTCCATTTGGCAAATCAGGCCCAGGCGTTTCCAAATGCGGACGCGCCCATCTTTTTGGCGGAAATCGCATCTACCTTTAATGAAACTCTGCTGCTGGATCACCTGCTGAAAAAGGCCAAAACTAAAGAACAGCGGCTGGCCCTTTTGAACAAGCGAGTAGAAAGCATTCGAACCACCGTTTTCCGTCAGGTCATGTTTGCCGAATTTGAGGCCGCCATTCACGCGGAAGTCGAAGGCGGCGGCGCCCTTACAGCAGACCGCCTGGCAGAGATCTATGAAGGCCTGGTACGGACCTACTACGGCCCAGATTTCAAGGTTGGAGCAGACGATGGCTACGAATGGGCTTACATCCCCCATTTCTACTACAACTTTTATGTCTACCAGTATGCAACTGGCCTGATGTCGGCTATCGCGCTTGCCAAAAACGTTACCAGCGGCGACAAAAAGGCGACCAAGCGCTATCTGGACTTTTTGGCAGAAGGCGGCTCAGACTGGCCAATCGACTCACTAAAAAGGGCTGGCGTTGACTTGACCACCGCCGAAGCGATGCAGGCCACCTTTGACCTGTTTGCCAAAACCCTGGATGAAATCGAGGCGTTGCTCGCAAAATAGTGCCCTTCCAAGGAATTCGCCTGGTGACTAAGTGAGGGAAGATGAAAAAACATGACTTGATTATCCTTGGCGCCGGCCTGTCTGGCTTGTCAACGGCCATGCACCACAAGGGCGATTATCTGATCTTGGAAAAAGATGAACGTCCAGGCGGACTTACCAGAACCGAAGACATTGAAGGATTCCTGTTTAACCACACAGGCCACTGGCTGCACCTAAGAGACCCAAGGGTTACCAAGCTGGTAAACGACCTGCTGCCAGGTCAAATGGTGACGGTAGAAAGAAAGGCGGCAGTCTACTCAAACGGTGTTTTTACCTTGTACCCATTTCAGGCAAACCTTTATGGACTGCCAAAAGAGGTGCTGCGAGAATGCCTGCAAGGTGCAGTATCAGCCGCAATAAAAAGGGCGTCAGGCGACTATGACCAGCCTGCAAACTTCCTGGAATATGCCAAGCTGCATTTTGGCGAGGGCATCGCAAGGCACTTTATCGTCCCTTACAACACCAAGCTTTGGGGGGTTTCTCCAGCTGAAGTCACCGCCGAATGGACCCAACGATTTGTTCCAATCCCAGACATCGGCCAGATAGTTGATGGTGCCCTTGGAATGTCCAAGGAGGCCATGGGATACAACGCGTCATTCCTTTATCCAGCCGAAGGTGGCATTGAGACGCTGGCAAAGGCCATGTTTGACCGCCTTGACCAAGACAAAGCACGGATGAATTCAGCACCCGAATCACTATCTGTAAATGGCGGCTTCATAACGCTTAATGGACAAAAGCTTTCGTTTGATAAGCTGGTCTCATCCTTGGCATTGCCAGACCTGGTCAACCTCACCGTCGACGCTCCAGACCGAATTCGCAAAGCATCAGCCTTGCTTAGGTGCTCCCCCTTAAGGTACGTCAACGTCGCCTTGGACGTTCCAACCCCCTTACACGGCAACCACTGGATTTATTTGCCAGAATCCAAATACCCCTTCTATAGGGTGGGCTCTGCCTCCAACGCCGTGCCTGCCTTGGCACCACCTGGAAAATCTTCGCTTTATGTGGAGTTAGCCAATGACTCGATAGCATCTAAAGATGACATAATCAGTTCACTGACCGAGTTCCTGATCGAGACAGGATCCATTCAAAGTGCTAAACAGGTATTATTCACTGCCTTCAGGGAACACCCCTGGGGCTATGTGATTTTTGATGACAATTGTGCGAATGCCAGACAGGAAATCATTGATTTCTATGCCGATAAAGGCGTTTTATCGATCGGCCGCTATGGTGGATGGACGTACAATTCTATGGAAGACGCCATAATTGATGGCATCAACGCGGCGTCGCGGATTTAACGGAGAGACTTGATGGCCCCTAAATCAGACACCCCTTATGAGATGACCGTGGTAATCCCCGTTTATAACGAGGAAGGGCTGCTATCTACAGCAATCAACGATTTAATTCCAAGGCTTGCAGAGATCCCCCTGACTACTGAAGTCATTATTTCCCAAAACGGCAGTAAGGATAAAACCCCCGAGATAGCCGCTGAATTAGCAGCCAAATATGACAACGTTCGGGTGCTAAACACAGATGAGCCGAACTACGGCCTAGCGCTACGCAGGGGCATCAAGGCCGCCAAAGGCACGTATGTGATGTGCGATGAGATTGACATCTGTGATGTTGATTTTTATCGCGCCGCCCTTGAGATCCTCCAGGCTAACAAGGCAGACATGGTGGTAGGCTCCAAGCGCCATCCTGACGCTAACGACGCTCGTCCACCCATGCGAAAATTTGCCACCTGGGTCTTGAACAAGATGCTGAAAGTGGCCGTCGGCTTCCAGGGAACAGACACCCACGGTCTTAAAGCGTTTCGACGCGAACCAGTACTGCCTGTAGTTGACCTCTGCATAGTGGACAAGGATCTGTTCGCAAGCGAGTTGGTCATCCGAGCCGAGCGCTTGATTCGAGTCGTCGAAATCCCTGTTACCATTATGGAAAAGCGCCCTCCGTCCATCAATTTGTTTAAAAGGGTCCCAAATGTCATGAGAAATATGGGGCGCCTATTCGTTGTGATCCGCCTTAATCGTGAAGCCTGATAGCCCAGGAGGCGACAGTGGTCAGTCAGCCAACCTTCTGTGTGAGCATTGATCTGGATGACCTGCGTTACTACCGCGCCATCCACGCCTTGCCACCAGTTGAAGACACCCCCATAATTTTTGAAAAGGCGCTCCCAAGGTTTTTTGACCTGTGCAACAAAGTGGGCCTGAAGGCCACGTTTTTTACCATCTCGATGGATTTGCAGTGGGATGAAGCCAAGCAGGCCTTAAAAAAGGCAATCGCTGATGGTCACGAAATAGCCAGTCACAGCCATTCGCACTTTTACAATCTTTCACAACTGGATCGCTGTGAAATTATTACAGAAGTCGCAGGCTCAAAAACCGAACTAGAGACCCAACTTGAAATCACTGTAAAGGGCTTTCGAGGCCCAGGTTACAACCTGTCTCCCACCTTGTTGTCTGTCCTGGCTGAGGCTGGATTTACATACGATGCGTCAATTTTGCCTTCGCCGCCTTACTGGGCTGCCAGAGCCAGCATCATTGCGGGCATGCGCCTGCTCGGCCAGCGCAGTTCATCGATCCCAGGCAGAGGGCGCGATTTTTTCAAAAGCAGAAACCCATCTAAATGGCCCAACGGCCTGATGGAGTACCCCATAACTGCATGTGGCCCTGCGATGATGCCACTTATTGGTACGACCATCACGTCTGACTCCTTGATGCGAAATCACATCGTCAGATGCGCAAAGCGTCTGCCATTTGTCCAGGTGGAATTCCATGCCATCGACTTTTTAGACATTGTCCATGACAAACTTGATCCGGCCCTCGCTGTTGAGCCAGCATTGAAGGTGCCTTTAAGCACTCGTTTGGCCTCTTTTGAGCATGTGCTATCAACCCTTGCACTGGGCCGCCAGACACCTGTTTTAGCTGAGATAGGAGTCAAACGATGACTGACTACGAATTACTTTTTGCGATGAGAGCCGCCATGCATCCACTTTCCCCAGGGGAAGTCGGAGGCTCCCACTCTGAGGTTTTTTCCTTTGATCCCAAAGAATTACGAGACGTTTTCGAGGATTTGGCCCAAAGACACGGCGGGAATGTTCAGGCTGCTAGGGCACAAGCCGACAAAATCAGCGGCCGCTTTTTGGTAAAAGTAGGCAATATTCACGATTATGTGGTCAAGCTAAAGGACGATAAAGCCTCAACAATCAGGCGATATCTTGTATCCGAGGCGTTTGGGCCCGCCGGTTACAATTTGGCCCCCACTTTGGACAAGCTGGAAGTCGACGGTCGAGAGGCTGTCAGGGAAATCCCGTACTTGGCATATGGCGACATCGAAGACCAGTTTGCCCCAGATATCCTTGGAAATGCGGCAAAAGTGATCAGCGGACACCGTCCAACCTCTAAAATTGACGGCACCTTTTCGATCCGCGAGGCAAATGGGCAACGCATCCATCGCTCAGCATACGACATTTGGCATGAGGACCCATATCTTAAAGCGTCCATCCCTGACTTTGCGGCACTTAGGCGCTTTCAGGCCTTTTTAAGGGAGCACCCCATTGACACGACTATGACTGCAAGGCTGCAGTCCTTTTTCAATGCTCCAATTACAGTCGGTTTTCGCGACACCCTGCGGTTTTTGGAAGGGGGGCGTCATCCTAATTTAGGCTGGGACAAAGCCCTGGACATCATTCACAGATCGTTTATGGCCCATCCCGAAGAAAATTTCCTGCCGCCAGAAATTAACTACTACACCAAGTCCATCGCGCTTCACCCAGATACTGTGGTTCGGATCTCTAAAGCCAATACCGTGGCAGCCAGTTATTTTGCCAAGTGGCTGGTAGCACGCCTGCCATTTAACTGGACCACCCACATTTCTGATTCAGAATTACACGAAATCGCATCTGGTATATTGGAAATCCACCACGAATACCCGCTGTTTGAGGTCGAACCTTACTCTGGAGTCTTTAGTACCGCAGGACTTCGCTTATTGCTTAGGCTTGCGGTTGGAACCCTCATCCATCTAAGCGGCATTGACATACCTGAGCGGCGCAATCCAATCAGCGAATCTTTAGCCCAACAAGTACGGCCAGTTGCACGATTTTTGGAAGGGCTTTCCGAATCTGACAGAAGTAAATTCCTGGTCATTGTAAATGGAATGCTGTGGGAAATGGCGGTCGCAGGCGGCGTACCTGACGGCAACGGTGGAGTCCACCCATTTAAACGGATTGATCAAACTTTCTACTCGTTCCAAGAAAAGGCACAGTACAGCGTTCAATCAATCGGTTCAGTGCATGACTTGCTGACCATGGAGGATTTACTGACATCCAGAGGGCAGGCGGTGTTAGACTCTCATCCAGCACTTTCCAGAAAGCTTGTTGTGTTTTTCGTGCTTGCTTACCGCTATTTCCACGATTCTGGACACGCCCCTGACTTCCGTCCTGATGACGCAGGTCTGGATTTGTTCGTGCGCGGAATCTGGGGATATAAAACACGCAACGTGCTGATAACTATAGGAAAGGATAAGAAAGGGCGCCCGATTGAGCAGATTCGATTCGTCGACAACAAGGACCAGTTCAAGCAGTATCGCCGCTTTGAAGACAGCGAACGCCCCCTTGGCCTCATCAAGCATGGAATTCGTCTAGTTGAACCGGTAGTAAGGCCTGCTATGGAGCGGTCCATCGGTATGTATGTACAAAAAGTAGCTGACCAAGAAGGGATTGAGCCTGCAGATATCCCGGACTTACCAAAACTGGTCGCCTCAGTTGCTAGGCAGGTGATGCAAAGCGGCGTGGATTCAGCCCTAGTGCACAGCGGAGCAATCCTGCACGACGCCATAGATGACACCTCGAATGCAGTGGAGCGCGTGTTAAGGAAGATGCCCAGAAGAAAAGGCAGGTAGAGGCAGGAGGCAGGACGACGTTTGTGCTGAGCTGCAGGATTTGAAGCTAAAAGAAGGTCGAGAGGGCACCCAGCAACATGGTCCGGGGGCAATCCTGGAGGGCGCTATCGGGAATCAAAACGTGCTAATTAGCAGGATCTGTAGCGGGCACAGGGGCGGGGCAAATTTCCCGGAGATTTCCAATCTTTAGCGCTTTTGTTGCCGCTTATTTTGCAAGCTGTTAGAATTTAGTTTGGGCTTCGAGGTGCAAGTCATGAGAATACTTTTGGCGCTGTTGTTTGTTTTTGGTGTTTCCATCGGCTGTGACAGAGGGGTTGAAGAATTCCCACCGCCAACTGGCAGAAGCGAAAATAATGGGGCCACTCCAAACCAAGCGTTTGTTGGGCCCAACAAGCCTAACATCCGATTTTCTAAGGATGTTGTACAACCTTCTCCTGACGCTGGCGACGAAGAAGAAGAGGAAGAAGAGGAATTCTAGCCCCCCAGCCACACGGAGGATTAATTGGCCGGTACTATAGCTAGGTTGCCTGTGACCTTGGCGTTGGTTCTTTGCGTGACTTGCTGTTCTTTTGCATCTTGTTCTTCTAAAAAACATGACCAATCCACGTGTATGGGTGCTCACTCGCTTTATTCTCAAGCCCAGCTATCCGGCAATTTTGAGCAGCTTTTCTTCATGATCGACGGCGATGTGTCGGCCAAAAAGGAACTGGCCTTCACGTTGGCAAACATTCATGAAATTAACAGGTTAATAGACAAACTTCCGATTGTTATGCAAGCAGACTTGAAAAACAGTCTCAAAAGTGAGTCGGACAATTCTTTACTTGCTGCCCAATCTCAAGTTGAACTTTTCGGTTTAATAGTCGGCAAAGGCGACACTGTAGCGACAAGTGTAGGCTTAAGCTTTCAGAACCGGTTTAAAAGCTGTGCTGAAACAGCACCTGGAAGCGGTAGATATGTTGCTACTTCCCTGGACGGCTCAAAAATACACTTTGTAAGGCGTAGCGATGGTTTGTTGTATGTCATCCCGTCGGCCGACGTTTTACGCGCACTAAATCGTGCCTACATCGCCTCCCAAAAAGCCCTTGATGGCGCTAAAGAAGCCATAAAAGAATCAAGCAAAGGTCCAAGCAGGTGATATTTTTAGACAAGGCTTTATTAATCTTTGCTTTGCTTTTTGTTGCCTGCTCTCCAAAAATACAGCAGGTCCACCAAGATGAGCCGGTTTCCAGCCTTGATGAAGTGCCCAAAGAGGTTTTAAAAAGGCCGCAAGAACCACAAACCCAGGAAAGTGTTTATGCAATTGAATTCACTACCCCCACTGGGCAATTTATAAAAATGTCCTTTAGAAGCCCCGCCAAATCCGTTGGCAAGGTAAACGATGGTCATATCCTAAACGGCAAATGCCTGCGTCCTTTGGGACCTGGCTACAAGTTGCGAGAACCTGAGCTCGGCTGCGCAACTGACGAAGTGATCAACCTGATGATGTTTAGCATTGGAGAAGTACTTCGGGCATTTCCAGATAGTCCAGCGCTGGTGTTGGGCACCTTGTCCAAAAAGGATGGAGGCCCCGTTCCACCTAACAAATCACACCAGTCCGGTCGAGATGTTGATATTGGATTTTATGCCAGAAACAGCCGCCCTTTGGACGATTTTGATGAACTTGACACCGACGAAATAGACTTCACAAAGACCTTTTATTTAATGGCCAATCTGATAGCAACCGGTCGAGTCCAGCTAATCATGGTCAACTATGCCTTACACCCTCACCTGTATAACGCCGCAAAAGACATGGGGTACAGCGACGAGCAGCTAGCCTGGCTGTTTCAATATCCCATGGGGCCAAAGGCCAAGGCCGGGATTATCAGGCACGCCAAAGGACACCGCCGCCATTTTCACGTCCGCTTTAACTGCCCAATTGGAGATGACCTGTGTGTGCCCTGAGCAGGAACAGGAACAGGGGCAGGAGCGGGGACAGGGAGGCGATTATGCTATTTAGCAGGATTTGGGGCTAAAAGGACGTCGAGAGGGCACCCTGCAACATGGTCCGGGGGCAATCCTGGAGGGCGCTATCGGGAGTTGCCGGGACCCGACGTCGCCCCCAAAATCACCGTCTAGTCGATGACGAAGGCTGGCGAG
>DUVQ01000085.1 GCA_012840965.1 Oligoflexales bacterium
ATGCGGAATTATTAACATCCAGAAGTGCTCGGACATCTCCCTCACTCTTGCTGACAGACACGGTCAACTTTCCATGTGGCTTTTCAGGGGGTTCTTTCATCGAACTCATGGCGTGGCCTGCATTTATTATCAGGTTCAGCAGCACCTGTTCCAATTGCAAAGGATCAGCAAAAACCACCGCCAGCCCTGGACTTAGCTTCATCTCAACCACAATTCCATCAGCAAGCGAGGCTCGGCCCATCGCCATCGAACGCTCAACAACCGAATTGAGATCCACTTTAACAGCAGCAGTGGTGCCGGATCTACCAAATGAAAGCAGCCTTTTTACCAGCTCGGCCGCCTGACTGACTGCGCTGTTCATCATGTCGGTGATGGTGGTAAACGGAGTCCTATCACACTGTGGAAGGGCCCGAATTTTGTTATCCAACAGGTAAAGGCCACCGGTAAGCGTAGTCAAATAGTTATTAAAATCATGGGCTAAGCAGCTGACCATAGTACCGATGATTTCCATTCGTTGAGCGTGGCGGACCATCTGCTGAACCTTTTCAAGCTCGGTTATATCATCGAGACTGATCAACAATCCTTCATGGCCTTTAGCTTTAATAACAAAGGCTTGCACCTCAAAGACCTTGTCTTCAACTGAAATCCTTTTGGCAAAGGCGTTGGGCGCAATGGCGCTTCCGTCCGTCTCTACAATGGAATTGACAAGCTCTTGCTCCAGAAATGGGAAAACCACCCAGTATGGCTTGCCAAAAAAGGAATCGCCAGCAAACGGAAGCAGCCTCTTACATGCAGCATTTACACGAACTATGTTGCCCTCAGGACCAACACCAATCATGACCGTAGGAATCGAGTTGAACAGTTCGCTCAAATAATCCCGAGCATGACGCAGTTCATTAGTGCGTTGATTGACCAAAATGCGTAAAAGGCGGTTCCAAACAAAGACAAAAATCACTATGAGTACGATTGTTCCAAGGATTCCAAGGATAACGGTCCAGATGACCCAGTTCATCCTGAACCATCCTTGTGGGGCAATCGTCCACTTGGTTGCAATTTCAGCTCTTTCTGCAGGGCTAATTGAAGCCAACGCCTTGGAAAGTATGGAGTTAAGCTCTGGCCAGTCATTTCTTGACGCAAAGGCAAGCCTGACCAGATGGTTAGTGTTACCAACTATGTGCAGACCTGTAAGGCCTAGTTTTTCTTGCATGTATTTATAAACGTCCTGATAAACCACGAAATAGTCAGCTTTGCCCTCAAAAACCATAAGAAGGCCGGTCCTGGCATCCGGCACTGGCGTCGTCGCGATGTGGCTCAGATTCTGCTTCAAATACTCTTGTACTGCATACCCTTCCAGCACCAGCACACGGGCATTACTGAGATCGGACAGCTCGATTGAGGACGATTCCTTTTTACGTCCAACTATGACCGTTGGAACCTCAATGTAGGGCTCTGTAAAAAGCATGTATTCCTGACGTTTGGTCGTGAACGTCATCGCTGGGACAACGTCAACCTCACGAGATTCATATGCTTTTACCACATCTTCCCAATGGCCTTTGCGAACCACCTCAACCCTGATATTTAGAATTTTTTCAATCCGCCTGACGTACTCTTGAACCACACCCTGGTAAACGCCTTCATCATTGAAAAACTCAAATGGGGGGAAATTAGGGTCTGGGCCAATACGAATCGGCCTGTCAAGAGCTTGCAACCACGCCCGCTCCTGGGGGGTTAAAATCTCAAGGTTGGGGTACACCTGGTCGGAGTGGTCACACCCCAGCGCCACAGTCACCAGCGCAAGCACGATACTCAGGAGCACCAGCTTGCCACGTCCTTGTAAGATTAAGGCCTTCAACATCTCGGGTATCTTAGCATGTTCAGGCAATAGGCAAGTAAAAAAATGAATCTGGTTTTAAATCAAAGCTCTAGGGCGATGGCCTTAACGCGCCAAGACACTGACGCATAGTATCAAAACCCTTGAAAATCCAGTCAATTACAGCTGCAACTGGGACCAGCGCCGGAAATGCTTGCTCCACAGGAATTACATACATCTCTTTATCAAGCCAGCCGCTCTTCAAAGTCGCCTGCATGGCATTGTTTGTAGCCAAAACCCCGTAAAGCGATAGAATTACAGACAAAGGCCAAGTTTTGGGCCACCCAATGGCCAGATCCCTTGACACGGATTCAGCAAGGCTGGTCGCAATCATGTGCATGCCACCGGTAGCAGCCCGCAAGGCATTCCAAAGATTTGCGATGGAAACTCCCTTTACAAAACCAGCTGTTGTGCAGGCATACTCAACATCCAGAAGCCGGCGTCTGGACTCAATACCAAGCTCGTTATAAGTGTCGATTGGGACACAATTGGACTCATCGCCTGCGTAGTCCTCGAAAACACCCTCCAGTTCACCGCTGAAGGACGAGCCTACCAAGAATTCACTCCAACCGGCCCCAAGATTGGCCAACACATGCAGCTCCCAACCAGTGACCGG